>PCWB01000013.1 GCA_002796135.1 Candidatus Omnitrophica bacterium CG11_big_fil_rev_8_21_14_0_20_41_12 | reverse complement strand
GAAAATACTATATCAAATTTTTTTCCCAGATCCATCAGTGCAATATCGTCTTCGAAAAAATTAATATTTTTAAAATATTTATTTCTCTGCGCAGCAATATCAATAGTATTCAAATCTACTGCAGTAATATTTTTGGCGTATGGAGCAATAAATAAGGTATGTTGGCCTCCCCCACATCCAGCATCCAGAACATCTTTACCCTGAAAATCTTCCAATTTGTTAGGGTAGATCCAATCCTGAAAGAGGAATAGCTCTTCATCTCTGAAAAGTCCCCATTGTTTATGCCATTCACTTTGCTTTAGTTGAGGCATAAGGCTTTAGGTTAAATCCTCATCTTTAGATAACAACATCCATCGCATGAAGGGAACAGTTTATTTTTTTTCAAACGCCTTCTGAAAGAAATAAAACTCTCCGATCCCCATATTTCTTTTAATGTATATTCCTTAATGTTGCCTACCTTATACGACAAACACGGATAAGCCTGCCCGTAAGCATTGATCTGAAATGAAGACCACGGCTCAAAACAAGCTGATGCACACATCTGGGAATCGACTCTGGTAGCTAAAAAACTCCGCAGCTCTTTTAAAGACCTGAAACGAGGGTAGAATCTGATTTTGGTCTTTCCTCTTAACTTTTCCAAGCGTTCTAAAGCACTTATTAACTTGCCTGTTTCCAGATTACCGCTTGACCCTCTACGATAAAAAGATTCGTCTTCAATATTATCTTTAAGTGATGACGGATTAAACTGAGCCTGATTTGTCTTAAGCAGCGAAAGGGTAAAAAAATCCGCACCCATAGTTTCGCAAAAAGAATATAATTTAACAAGCTCTTCAATATTCTTATCGGTCATGACGGTTTTAACGTCAAGCAACGGAAATTTCTTTTTCTGTTCTTTTTTTATGGCAGAGAGAGTAATGAGATTATTCTTTACCCGCTCGAATGTCTGCGGGACTCCGCGCAATTTATCATGAATTTCAACCATTCCGTCCAGAGATACACTAATCGCCAGAAATCCTTTTTTTACTAATAATTCAATAATCTCATTATTGAGTAAAACACCATTTGTGCTTATATTACAAAAATGTTTTTTCTCTAATGCATAATTTATTATCTCTTTGATATCTTTTCTTAAGAGCGGTTCTCCGCCTGAAAACGTTAAAAGAGTAAATCTCGGTATCTGATCAATAACTGATTTAATCTCCGCAAGGCTTAACTCCTCTTTGCCTTGCTTATACTCCTGATCCTGGCAGCAAAATTCACATTTTAAATTACACGTTCCGGTTACCTCCAGCTGGACTCGTAAAGGAGTAAATGCCAGCCCATTCCCGTAAAGATACGCCAGAAGTCCATGATAATTCAAAATACTTTCATAAATCGAAGATAGATTCATTATTTAATCATTTTAATGAACAAACTTATTGAAAACAAATTGATTAAAAGCTTTAAACTCATCAATTCCGTCGTAACCGATCCAGCTACCTACGGGAGCATTAAAACCGCTCTTTTTCTTTTTGAGTATAAAATCAGGTAGAGTAGTCCGGAGCGCTTGCTTTAGAATATATTTTGTATTAAACCCTCTTAATTTTAGATCTGCAGGGATTGAAGCCGCAAAACTTGCTAAATCAACATCAAGATATGGGGACCTAACTTCAAGGCTGTTTTTCATCGATGCTCTATCAACCTTGACAAGGATATCATCAGTCAACCAGGTCATTGCATCGACATAAAGATATTTATCTAACCAATGTAAATCTTGTGTCTGACCATAATACTTCTTAAAAGTTAAATAAGGGTCAGTATCATAAACTAATCCCCTGTGATTTTCCCCTAGCATCTGCACCCTTTCCTCGGGATTAAAAATAATCCGCCATAAGTAATGCGCCTGCTCAGCCGGATGCAATGAACCGTAAAAAAACTGTTTTTGCTTATAACCAAAGCTCATTTTTTTGTTTTTAGAACCAGGCAGCAGCTCAGGCATGCGCAATAATAATTTTTTTAGAAATACCGGAAAAATTTTCGTATACCCATAACAACGATCAGCAATATAAGTTGGGTATCCGGCAAATATTTCGTCGGCCCCGTCTCCGGATAAAGCGACTTTGACATAAGAGGAAGTTAATTTTGAAAGCTCGAATGTCGGAATAAGCGAAGTATCTGAAAATAGTTCATCGTAAGCATCAATAGCGTTATTGATCTGATCCAGGCTCTCGCCTGCCTTGCATATCTTCTCGTGATGAATCGTGCCAATCCAATTTGCTGCGCCCCCAGCGTCCTTGATCTCGCTATAACTCGGCTGATCAAAACCCATGCTAAATGTATGCAACTGGCCTTCATGATATCCCTTCATAATGCTTGAAACCGAACTAGAGTCGATGCCGCCGCTTAAGAACGCCCCTATCGGCACATCGCTTACCATACGCCTCTTGATTGCATTTTCAAGTAGACCCAAAACATTCTCCGCGATATCATCTTCACTTAGATCTGTTTTTATTCTGAATTGATCCGCATAGTTCCAATACCTATCCTTTTTTACGGTTCTCCCAGAATCGGATACAATCATATACGTAGCGGCCTCAAGTTTAAATATATCCTTGTACATCGTCAACGGTGAAAGAATATAGCCTAAAGCCAGATAAGAATTCAAGGCCTCATAAGAAGTTTCATGGGGAATATCACCGTCGCAAATAAGAGCGCTTAATTCCGAAGCAAA
The DNA here is from genome assembly GCA_002796135.1 of Candidatus Omnitrophica bacterium CG11_big_fil_rev_8_21_14_0_20_41_12. Classification (GTDB taxonomy): domain Bacteria; phylum Omnitrophota; class Gorgyraeia; order Gygaellales; family Profunditerraquicolaceae; genus UBA6249. The sequence continues at coordinate 3,223 of PCWB01000013.1, read as the reverse complement.
GGTCAATCTATCCCCATCTTGATAATAATAGAGTGGTTTTTTACCAAACCTATCCCTGGCCATAAAGAGCTCTTTGCGGTGATTATCCCAAACAGCGAAAGCAAACATACCATTAAACTTATCCAAACACTTTATACCCCAATGTATATACGAATAAAGAACTACTTCGGTATCAGATAATGTCCGAAAACCAACGCCCAACTCCTCCAATTCTTTCTTTAGCTCCTTAAAATTATACACTTCACCGTTATATACAATGAAGTACCGTCGATCAGAAGAGGCCATCGGCTGACGGGCACTCTCGGATAAATCAATAATAGAAAGCCTTCTATGCCCTAGGGTAATATTACCCAGACTAACAATACCATGGTCATCCGGACCGCGATGGCGCATTTTTTCGCACATCTCCACCACTGCTTCTTGGCCTACAGGAGAATTCCAATTTATTTTTCCGGCTATACCACACATAATAGACTTATCCTTATTCTGCTAACGCGGTTTTTTTATGTATATTCAAACTTATATAGATAACCCCCATGGCAATTAAAAACCAAAAAGAACGTACCGTAAGCATATCTACATACAAAGCGTTAAACAAAAACCCTACAAACCCTGCCAAAAATACCCCACTAATATAGCTCTCTTGAGCATCTACTTTTTCTCTTAATTTTCTGAAAAAACAAACTATTATTTGCCAAAAAAAGAATAACATCCCTCCTAAACCTAAAAGGCCTGTCTCAGCCCCGATCCCCAAATACAGCGAGTGAGGATCTACTGCCTTATATACATTTTTATCTTTTTCCTGCAAATTCGGGTATATCTGTTGATATGATTTTTTAACATCATCCCAGCGAATGTAATCACCTTGCCTCCTATTATACATCCCCAGGCCAACGCCAACCAAAGGGAAATCCCTAATAATTGCCATCTCAGAAATATGATGAATAAAATATGGCTGATACAAAACATTTAATTCAATAGACACCGTTTGCCGCTCCACATTTCTTCGCACCTCAATCGGCAAAATCCACCATACAGTTAATAAAATAGCGCTAACCATGAGAACTAAAGCACAAATAAAAGACATATAGCGCAGTATTAAAATATAAATATTTTCTTTAGGTATAAAGGCTAATACCCAAAATAAGGTTAGGGCAATTCCGGCATTACACCTGGTTTTTGTTAAAATAGCGGCAATAAAACATAAGACTACTACTAGATACCCTAAGAAGGATCCTTTGCTATTTTTTTTCTCGGTTGCAAGAATAAAACCAAAAACAATGCTAGTATGTAAATACATAGTTAGCATGGCAGGATGGCGAAAAATAGAAGTTAAACGCAAAACTAGATGTTGGTTGGCATTTCCGAGAAATTCATGATCTGCCACTAAGAAATTATGATGTCCGCTGATTACTGAAATAAAATAGGCGCCGATACCGGTCAGAGCAATTAATAAACTGACAACGCACCAGCATTTAACTAAATGCCACCACACCTTCTGAGAATCAACTAGTTGAGATAACAAAATATATAGGCCGGCCAGATATAGTACCCCCGCATATTCAATGCTGCTTTTTAAGAAGTGCTCTGAATGAAGGAAGGAAAAAATAAACAGTACCAGCATGCTTATAAGAGGAAACTTTAAGGGAACGCTAAGAAAATCCTTTTTACCCTTAAGAAATTGCCCTAGCCAATAGAAAAATAGAAATAAGAAAACTATGTCCGAATACTGTATCTTCTGTCCCACAAACGGCAGATATGGCACTCTCATTACGGGGATCAGAATAATATACAAATATAATAATTTTTCGGTTAAACTTATCTTTTTTATAAATTCACTAACTTGATGCAACATCTTCTCTCCGATTTTTCATAAAAATACAAATAACAAACTTTAATCTGTACACAAAAAATGCCAATAAGGAATATTCTCTGAAACTTTAACATTCTTAAAAGTATCATTCAAACCCATAATTTCTTTCCGGCTAAACCGCTGCTCTATACGGGTAAAGAAACGGTCATATACATCCTGGCGGATACGTTTGAGGCTCATACCTTTATAATATTCAAGCGGAACATAGCGAGCCAAACCAAATAAATTAAGAAACTTACCCAAAACAATAAGCGGACAATAAACCAAAACTGCCGCTAACTCCACAAATACAGAACGGAAAATAGGAGCACGGATCTTAGTCACTAAGCTGCGTATAGCCGTCACAACAGAAAGCAAAACACGGTGAAACCAGGGACGGTTATCCAAAGAATAATACAGGTAGATTAATATTTGCGAAGAAAATTTCTTCAACTGCCTAACCATCTGCAGGGCATTAACCGGAAGATGGTGTAGAACTCCCAGGCAAAATAGAAAATCCGCGAATTTATCCCTTAAAGGTAAATTTGTCAGGTCCCCCATTATAAAAACTGCGTTGTCAGCTTTCCGTAAATTTTCACGCGCCACGAAAATCGCCTCAGAAAAATCAACCAACACAAGCTCCCGGCATTTATCTAAAAGAAAAAAACTCCATCTGCCGATCCCACAGCCTAAATCACAGACGCGGAAATTTTTAAGGCTGTTTAAGTCAATAATGTCAAAGTATGATAAAAAATCTCTCTTATGTTCGTCAAGAATATGCGGATACTTAACCCATTCCGCACCGAATGTGAATTGAATATCTTCGGCAAAATCAGATGAAGATCCAAGGCTATCAGCTTCATTAACCCGTATTTTATCTCTGACTGATACCGGCCACTTTGAAGGCTCTAAAAGTATAATGACATCATTAAGTATCGGAAATTCCTTCCCAGCGATTACCAACCGGTCATCTTTTAACTCACAATGATCGGTTCCGAAAATATCCTTGAGTAAGGCAATCTTGTTTGAATAATACATTTACTCTATGGCTACCTTTCTTTACTAAGCGCCTTATCTCTAAACAGAAAAAGTATTACACTTAACAAAATAGGCAAAATTTGAAGACGATAACGCGTTATCGTCCCCAGATTATATGCCAGGAATGAATAAATACTCCCCCAGGCTAAAATCAACAAAATTGCCCAAGTAAACAAAGGCTCTCTTAAATCAGCCCAACGGATCTTAAATACCGCCAGAAACAAAAACATTAGTATTAGAAAATTTTCGCATCCGGTAAAAAACCCAAAAAGATTATGTACTTCCAGAAGTAAGGGGCGGAATAAGGCGGTAAATAGCCCTCTTGGAATATAG
>PCWB01000024.1 GCA_002796135.1 Candidatus Omnitrophica bacterium CG11_big_fil_rev_8_21_14_0_20_41_12 | reverse complement strand
TTTGATAAAACATGTATGCATGAGTGCGTATTTTCTGCTGCAAGACAAGCCAAAAACGGAGTGCATGCAATTGATATCGCCAAATATTTAATCGATCAGGGGTTTCATCCGCCGACGATATATTTCCCTTTAATTATTAAAGAGGCTTTGATGATCGAGCCGACAGAAACAGAGTCAAAAGAAACGATCGATGCTTTTATTAAGGTAATGATTGAGATCGCCCGGCTGGCAGAAGAGGATCCTTCTGCGGTAACTAACGCTCCTCTTAAGATGCCGATCAAGCGTCTTGATGAAGTGAGGGCAGCGCGTCAACCGGATCTTAGTTGGAAACCATGAACCCCCTTTCCCGATTAGCTTGGAAACTGTTTCCAGCTTAAAGGGGAAAGGGGGTCATAATGTATATTAATGAATATGAAATTATTTAGGCTTATTAAATCAGCTCCGTCTAGCGCAGTTTATAATATGGAGCTGGATGAGAAAATTTTTAATCGATATCTGGAGGATGGTATTGGTGTATTTAGAGTTTACCGTTGGCAAGGGCCGTCTTTTACTTATGGGTTTTCTCAAAATCCGCAAAATGAAATTAATTTAGATAAATGCGTATCCGATGGAATACAGATCGCCAAAAGAATCACCGGAGGCGGGATTCTTTTTCATGATGATGAAATTACTTATAGTTTTGTCTGCAGCAAAGAAGATCTCGGCGAGCCGCAAGGTGTTTTTGTGGCTTATCGGCAGATCTGTAAATTCCTTATACGCTTTTATGAATCACTCGGCCTTGAACCGGCCTTTGCGCTTGAGGCCAAAGATTTTAAGCAAAAATGCGCCCCGCATGGGCTTTGCAGCGCTGCATATGAAAAATACGATATTGTCATCGCCGGCCGTAAAATTGGCGGGAACGCCCAGAAAAGAAAAAGACAGGTTGTTTTTCAGCACGGTTCAATTCCTTTAAGCGTTAATTGGGATTCTCTGCGCCGGTATCTGCAAACTTTGCCGGATAATATTTCTACTTCGGTCACAACGCTTAAAGAGTTAGGGATTGTTTTAGAGAAAGATGCTTTGGAGCAAAAATTAATTGAGGCTTTCGGCAGCACTTTTAACTTAAATTTTATTGAAGAAAGAGAATCTGTTTATGAAACCTGCCTGGCTTAATAAAAAAATCAATCTGGGCAGCTGCTCGGCGATGAAGGAGTCTTTACGCAATTTAGGTGTGGAGACGGTTTGTGAGCAGGCGATGTGCCCGAATATCGGGGAGTGTTTCGCGCGTAATGAAGCGACGTTTTTGATTTTAGGTAAAAATTGCACGCGCAGGTGCAGCTTTTGTAATATAAATAACTCTACGCCTGAGGCGCCTGATTTAGATGAGCCCAAGCGCGTTGCCCAGGCAGTAAAGATGCTAGGCTTAAAACATGTTGTTATCACCAGCGTTACCCGGGATGATATGATCGACGGAGGGGCGGGTATTTTTGCCCAGACAATCCAGCGTATTAGGGCAGAATCTCCTGATGTAGGCATAGAAGTTTTGGTTCCTGATTTTAAACTTTCTTTGAGCGCTTTAAAGACTGTGGTTGATGCTAAGCCGGATATTATCGCGCATAATCTTGAAACAGTTCCTTCGCTTTATAAAATAGTGCGTCAGGCAGGAAATTATCCGCGCTCTCTTAGTCTGTTACGTTTGAGCAAAGATCTGTTCCCAAATTTTAAAACTAAATCAGGCTTGATGCTGGGAGTTGGTGAAAAACAAAACGAAGTTCTTTCAACAATGAAAGATTTACGTTCTGTAAAATGCGATTTTTTAAGTATCGGCCAGTATCTGGCTCCCAGTAATGAGCATCATCCGGTTAAAAAATATATCAGCCCGGAGAAGTTTGATTTTTACAAAGAAGAAGGTAGAAAAATGGGTTTTTTACATATTCAAAGCGGCCCGTATGTGCGCAGTTCATATCTGGCAGGCGATTATTTAAAAGGAGTAGATTAATGGCAAAAGTTACGATGAACGTGAAGTTATTAGAGATGAGTGAGAACGCGATTTCACTGATCTATGTTGCCTGCCGGCAATGTTATTCCGAGAAATTTGCCGGCGATGTTTTTGCAGATACATCGATCGCACAAGAAAAACAGGTTGAATTCGTAAAAAAGATTGTGGCCTCCGGACATCTTAGCCCGCTTGAGCATGTTAAGTTTACTTTTGCGATTGAGGGGGTCAGCCGCGCATTGACACATCAGTTAGTCCGGCATCGTCTTGCCTCATATTCGCAAATGAGCCAACGTTATGTCAAAGAAAAAGATTTTGATTATATTATTCCGCCGACAATTGAAAAAAATCCCGAGGCAAAAAATGAATTTGAAAAATTGATGAGCGCGATCCAGCAGAGCTATACTAAGTTGCTGACGTTTATGGGGAAAGATAATATTACAGGAGAATCGGCAAACCAAGATGCGCGTTTTGCTCTTCCGCAGGCAGCGGAAACCAAAATCGTCGTAACCATGAATTGCCGGGAGTTGCTGCATTTTTTTCAAGCCCGCTGTTGTACCCGCGCGCAGTGGGAGATCCGCCGGTTGGCGAATAAAATGCTGGAAATCTGCCATGAGAAATTACCGGAGGTTTTTTCCGGCTCGGGAGCTAAATGCGAAGAATTAGAATACTGTCCGGAAGGCGAGAAATTCACCTGCGGCAAATATCCTGTAAAACTTAATAAATGAAAAATAGTAACTTTATTCAGCGCTCGGTTATCGCAGCGCCGGCATTCTTAAAGGAAATCATTTTTTCCGAGGAGATCGCCCTGCGCAGCGGATTCCTGCAGTCGCTTGACCCCCGGATTAAATCGCTCACATTCCTTTTATTGATCATTCAGGTATTGCTTAGCCAGAGCATCTCTGTTTTGTCTTTTTTTTATGCCTTATGCCTGTTTTTGGCGGTGATCTCTAAAGTAAAATTAGGGTTTTTTCTAAAGCGCACCTGGATCTTTATCCCGCTGTTCTCGTTATTCATTGCTATCCCGGCAGTATTTACCCTCGGGCCGGCCGCGGTGTCGGTCTTTGTTGTGCGCGTATTGACCTGTGTGTCATACGCGGTGCTCTTAAGCATTACCACCAGGCATTTTGAATTATTAAGAGTCTTGCGTATCTTTAAAATACCGCAGATCTTTGTGATGACCCTGGAGATGTGCTACCGTTATATATATTTATTTGTGGAGATAATCGAACAGACGTATCAGGCGGTCAAAAGCCGGGTCGGCGTTCTGGCGCATTATAAAAGTGGCCAGAGGATCGCGGCCTGGAATATTGCTTCTCTTTGGAACCGCTCTGTTAAGCTTAATGAAGATGTTTACCAGGCGATGCTTTCCCGGGGGTATCACGGAGAGGCAGTGGCCTGGAATGATTTTAAAATTAAGACAAGAGACTGGCTGTGGTTATCTACGGTAGTAATGATCATATGGAAAATATAATTTTTGAATTAAAAGATGTCCACTTTTCTTATCTTGGCAAATTTCCTGCATTAGGCGGGGTAGATATCAAGATCAATCAAGGCCAGAAGATAAGCGTGATCGGGGCAAACGGAACAGGCAAGTCCACATTTTTGCAGATCCTTGATGCGATTATTTTTGCCGATCAAGGAAGCGTAAGTTTTTGTAACGAGCAATTAAACGAAAAGCTTTTTGACAATGAGGAATTCTCCCGTAATTTCAGGCGCAAGGTGGGATTTATTTTTCAGAATCCCGATGTCCAATTATTCTGCCCGACTGTAAAAGAGGATATCGTCTTTGGCCCGCTGCAGCTGGGTTTTGCAAAAGAGCAGATCCAAAAACGGCTGGATAAGCTGATCGATGCTTTAGGCATTCAGGATTTACTTAACCGGCCACCGTATCAGTTAAGCATCGGAGAGAAGCGCAAGGTCGCCATTGCTTCTACCTTAATCATCGAGCCGGAAATCCTTATTTTGGATGAGCCCACAGCCGGGCTTGACCCGCTGACCACTCGCCACATCATCGATCTTTTAATTCAGGAAAATATTAACGGCAGAACAATCATTACCTCTACGCACGACTTGCATATTGTCGAGGAGATATCTGATTTGGTTTATGTCTTCGGCCATCAGAGAAAAATTGTCAAATCCGGTTTAGCCGGGGATATTTTAAATGATACAGCATTGCTTACGGAAAATAATTTAGTGCATATTCATAGCCACAAGCATAAAGATAAAACGCATATTCACCCGCACTTACACTTAGATCATCACGGAGAAAATCATTAGCATGAAAGAAGCCAAGGTTAGCAGGAAGGTTTTTTGTACGCAACTTAAAGGATCCCAACGATTTTTGCGTCTGTTAGGAGATTCAAATAAAGTAAAAGGATTAAAAGCCGGTTTAGTTACTTTAAAACCGAAAGAATCTATGGGCGAGCATAAGACTGAAAATAAAGAAGAGGCGCTGATTATATTAAAAGGCAGCGCTATGGCCTATTTTGGCAAGAATCATAAACTTAAAATCCCTGAAAACAGCTTTGTATTTATTCCCCCGGAAACCTTGCACAATATAAAAAATTGCGGAAGCAAAATCCTGCAGTATGTCTATGTAACTGCTCAAGTTGTATTTTCAAAGTCCCGTTGACTCATAATAAAACCTAACCATACGGATAGAGTTGGATTACTTATTTTTAAGAACGAAAATTTTCTTAAGTTTAGCATCAATAGTTTTTCGTAGCTGAAAAGGATTTAATGTTTCAAACTGCTCTTTGAGAATATGTTTTACCGAAGCCTCCACGTCCGGAGATTCCAGTATTCTTTGATAAGGTGCCTTAGGCTTATCATAACGCTTAACAGTCTTTGCCACAACTTGTTTCTTCTCTACGAGCTTTACCGAAGGCATAAAGAAGTTATGATACAGGCGCCATTCACTGCGGAATAAATCGTTAAGCAATGGCACGACAGCCGGATTATCAAATCTAAAGTAGCCAAGCCATTGTCGGATTTGAGTCCGGCTTTTTTGTTCTATATGCGTTGTCGTTTTTATGGTAAGGTCTGGAGCGGGTAAACTGAACGGGTTCCTTGCGCTGGCTAAAATGGCGCAGAAGATGCCAGTTTAAGAATTCGTTTCCGTTATCGCAGTCAAAACCAAGCAGCTTAAAAGGAAGCATATTCTCGACATCCTTGATTTGTTCTACGACAGCGGTTTCGCCTTTGCCAAAAACAGCGCGCTGTTCGCCCCAGGCGGTGGCGATATCCGTGCCGTCTATAATATAGACGAAGTCGCCTAACAACAAGCCACCGCAAAGGGCAACGGTATCAGCTTCAAGGAATCCGGGTTTGGATTCGTTCCATTGATCTGTTTTAACCATAATATGTTCTTTGAGTAAAGTGCCCGGCTTGGTAGCGCATCTGCCTTTGGTTTTGTACTTTGCCTTGAATGGTTTTAATATACGGTCAATAGTTGGAGAGGATATTTTTGGTTAGATGATTTATGAGTCAATGATACCCGTAAAAAAAGATTTCGCTTAGATTTAATGTGAGTCAATTCAAGTCATTTTCTTGCTTGACAAAATCCCCCCAACATGTTACATTTAATCAAGATACACAAGGTGCGCTTTAGTGGGAACTTAAGGATTAATCTCTTAAGCAGCAAGTCTTAATTATTGGATTCAGAAATAAGAGTTAGTTTTTAAGTAAACGCGAAAAGTCAATTTTACCTTAGGAAGGAGGTTGTTTTTCAATGAATAGAAAAGGCTTTACACTCGTCGAAATCATGATCGTAGTAGCAATTATTGCCTTATTGGCTGCTATCGCCGTACCCAACTTGCTTACCGCAAGAAGGACAGCTAATGAAGCAGCAGCAAAAGCTACATGCCGTAGTTTATCTACCGCGGCTGAGACATTCTCAACCAGTAATAGCGGTGCATATC
>PCWB01000007.1:5915-6057 GCA_002796135.1 Candidatus Omnitrophica bacterium CG11_big_fil_rev_8_21_14_0_20_41_12 | reverse complement strand
TGAGGCTATTCTATTTCAAAGGAAATTATAATATTGAAAGAAAGCTGGGGATAATCCAGTTCTTTGGGAAAATTGGGAAATGGCGAGGCAGATTTAACGCTTTTTAAAGCAATGTTTTTTAGATAATCATTGGCGTTTGTTT
>PCWB01000007.1:0-5727 GCA_002796135.1 Candidatus Omnitrophica bacterium CG11_big_fil_rev_8_21_14_0_20_41_12 | reverse complement strand
ATCTTTCTTTTTATCGCGATTAGATCGGAGCTGGCAAAAGTCGGCTTAAGAATTCCTGGGGGTTTATTTGGCAATACACCCTGCCCCTGGTAAGACCTGCCTGGCTCCCTATACGGCGGAGGAACCCGGTTACCTGTAATAATTTTTGAATCGAGTTTTAGAAAAGGATCTGCTCTCTTAATCGGCTGCTTTTGGTTTCGATCAGCAGGGTTTCTGAGTAAAGGATTGGCTTGCGGATTTTGTTGAACATAGCGTACTCTTATCTCTTGTTTCTTGGGCGCCGGAGTAAAAGGGTTAAGGTCCGGGCTACGCAAAAGGACTACCCCATGGGCCAACAAAGAAACAGTAAAAGTAGCGAGCAGAAGCCGGTTAAGAAACATAAGCTATTTTACCACGAAAATTAAGGATAACGACATTTTTCTAAAGGGTCTAAAGGATAAAGGGGACGTGCCAAAAGGGGACACCCCTTTTTCAAGGGTGTCCCCTAACAGGACGTCCCCAACTACCAGTTATTTTCTAAAACTTCCTCGAGGCTTTTACAAAAAAGTTTCTTCCAGATGCAGGATAATAATTAACCGCTCCAGTTGTAGCATTACATACGCCATATTGATAATATTTTTCATTAAAAATATTATAAATGCCCCAACTCAATTTATAATCTTTCTTCTCAAAAGCAAATTTAGTATCTAAAGTAAAGACTTGTTTAAGTTTAGGCCAATTATTTGCTTCATCATTAATAAAGTATTTATTACTTAAATAATTCGAAGAGAAGCTCCATCTAAAAAAATCAGTAAAAGAGTACGTAATGTCCATATTAAACTTATGCTCAGGGACCATCGGGATGCTTTTACTCTTATAATCACCTTGCTCAAAAACGGCCTGATCAAAGGTATAGTTTCCTGATAATCTAAAGTTCCATGGCAACTTTGACTTAAAGTCCATCTCTATACCTTGATGACGCGTTCGGTCATAATTTTCATTATTAAAAGTTGAGGGATTGTAATAAAGCTCGTTTTTAAGATTCATTAAGTACCCTGAGACGCTGAAGCTTAACAGATCAGAAAATTTATGCTGTAATCCAATCTCAAAGTTTTTACTTTCTTGATCTTTAAGTGCCGGATTAAACACCCCGTAAACAAAATACTCATCTACCGCTGGCGACCTAAACCCCTTATTATGATTAATATAAATGTTACCCTTGCCATATTTATAAGTTAAGCCAATATTATAAGCTAACGCTTTAAGATTTATCTTAGAATCAACTGAAGGATTAACTAAAGAATAGTCATTATAATTAAAATCATACTTAATATCTTCATAGCGGTATCCACCCGTAAACGTAATTTTCTCATTTAGGGCTAGTTCGTCTTGTAAATAAAATGCGCTCGATTCTTTTCTTACATAGTTATCGCTTTGCTTAATTACTGATAAATCGTAAGTATCGGAATTAAAATCATAGCGGTAAAAATCATAACCAAATACTGCCTTATTTCCCATCATAAATAAAGTTTTATCGAATACATATTTCGGGTTGAATCCGATGGTATCAATATGGGATTTCATAATAGGATTATATCCACCATTAGCTCCGATAAAATTAGTAAAAGTCCTACGCTTACGATAAGAAGAATCCAACGAAAACTTACCGAAATCTCCTGTGTCCTGATCAACGCCAAATACAAAATTATAGTCAATATCCTTAGCATGATCATCAGCATAAGCAGAATACCTGCGATTAAATTTCGAAAGATTGGTGGTAGAAAGAGCTCCAGGAAGGCCATAATTCGATTTATTGTAAGCTTGATTAAAACGCAATAAAGTGCCAGTAGAATCTATTTTATAATCAAACCTAGAAGAAAAATCAGCACCATTAAAATACGTGTTATTCCTATATCCATGAGTACCTTCTCTGCCAAGGGATAAATAGTAATTAAGCTTATCCACTGTGCCATCAAGATTTATACTCTGCTTATTCATATCATAACTACCATATTCAGCAACCAACTCCATAGACAATGGCTTATTACCACCACGTTTAGTAATAATATTAACTACACCGCTTGTAGCATTATCACCATACAAAACAGAACCAAACCCGCCCCTTAAAACTTCAATCCTTTCGATTTGTTCTAAAGGTATTTGTGTCCAATCAGTTCCTGATAAATCTATCTCATTAACGCGCCTGCCATTTATCAACACCAGTACATTCATACCAGCCTGCTCGCCGAAACCCCTAATATCAACAGTTGCTTTGGAACCGTTACCAAACCAATCCCTCACAACCATACCTGGCAAATTTGACAAAGCACCCACGGTTGTAGCAACACCAGAACCGGATATCTCGTCGGAATCAACAACCGAAACACTTGTAGGAGTATTTTCCAGAGTTTCGCTATAACGATAAGGAGTTACAACAATCTTCTCCAAATCCACATCAGCTGCATAAGAAAAAACAAAAATTCCTAAAACAACTACTAGCAAAACTAAACACTTTACTACTGACTTTCCCCAAAACATTTTTTCTCCATTTTCTCGGACGTGCATGAAACAAAAAACCCTTGAGTCTAAAATTATTTTAGTCTCAAGGGTTATCCCAGCTTTTTAACCCTTTTAAACCTGTCCGCGGGTTTAAAAGTCACGTTGAACAATTGTGTTTGCTCTAGAGAGGTCTTCTGACTTAAGAGTTTAACCTAATCTTCTCTTGCCTTCCCGGCTATTACAGCCAGTGGCAGAAACCTTAGAGAATTTCGTTCTCTTTTACAGCAGCGGGAACTGTGGCCGATTTACACGACCTTCCCTTGCTCTTGCAAACTATTTTCTTAAAAACTTATAAAAGAACCTTAGCTAATTTTGTATTACGCACTCTGCGTGCGATAAGCTCATAAGCACCGAATAAAACCACCGTATAGATGAGCGTAGATACTGTAAACATACGTAAAAAGGGTAATCCTAAAATATAGCAATCCAGTAAACCCTTGGCAGTCTGCGGATACCAACCCATCGCCCAAACACCAAGATTAGTAATTACATAAAACAAAACCGATGAAAGCACGGAGGTAGAAACAATACCTGAGAATGTTTTATGATTTTTAGCCCAGATACCAAGGATAGTAACCAGAATAAAACTTCCCCAAGTAAAAACAACTACATTATGCATGCCCAGGAATAGATCGCTGATCACCATAAGTAAAAGCGGAACCACCAAGGCTTGCTTTTTATTCAAATAAACCCCGGCAAAAATAGCGATAGCGGCTACCGGTGTAAAATTCGCAGTATGCGGAATAAATCTAAAAAGTAATCCTATAATTATTAAGCTAATTGCCAGCATCTTTGTCCTCCTTTTATATTTGTAATCTTAATGTAAATACCTTTTCTTGTCAAGTTAATTCTAAAATTCAATTCCATTGCGCGCCTTAACTCCCTTAGAGTAATAATGCTTTATCTCTTTTATTTCACTGACTAAATCTGCTAGTTTAATTACCGCTTGATTTGCATAACGACCGGTAAGCACTAGTTCCGTATTTTTAGGTGTATTTTTTATTAATCTGAGTAAATCGCTCAAAGGTATTAAACCTAACTTTACGACAATATTGATTTCATCCAAAATGACTACACGGTATTTTCCCTTAGCAATAATTTGGGCTACCTTTTTAAGCCCGCAAAGCGCCATTTGAATATCGATATTCTCAGGAGATTGCCTTATAAAACAGCGACGACCAAACTGCTCAATCTTAATATTTTTAATTTTTTTCAACGCTTTTAATTCATTATAGAGCCGGCCCTTGGCAAATTGACAAATATAAACGTTTTCTCCTGAACCGGCAGCGCGAATTGCCAAACCTAAAGCTGCAGTAGTCTTGCCTTTACCATTACCCGTATAAACCTGGATCATCTTGCCGCCATTTTAAAAGTTAAAATACCTAAACTACACAAAAACGAAACAATCAGCCCTGCGCAAAACACTCCTGCGATAATCGCTAAAAATGCGTAGCGGAAACGGATCTTAAACAAAGAGGCGGCAATCACCCCGCTCCATGCCCCACTTACCGGAAGAGGAATCGCTACAAAGATAGCCAGGCCCAAAGCCTCATATTTCTGGATAGCATCGGAGTTTTTTTTAGTTCTTTCAAAAATCCAGTTAAAAAAACGGGACCATATTTTAAACTTCCTTAAAAATTCCGTAACCGGCTTAAAAAGAAAAAGCGCAGGCGCCACAATAATACAATTACCTAAAACAGAAAGCCAAAAAGCCTTAGCCAAAGGCATGCCGAATGATAATGCCAGCGGTATTGCTCCTCTTAGCTCCACCACCGGCAGAGCGCTAACGATCATCACAATTTGTTCTTGGGGTAATTCCTTTAACCAGTGTAAAATAATATTAAGCATGTTTAATGGGCCGAATAGACTCCTTAATAATAAAACGTAAGAATCTCAAGGTATCAATAAAAGGATTGATCTGGCTCTTCTGGCCTGAGTAAATTGTCCTCACTGGAATAGATTCAATCTTAAAACCTAAACGCGCGGCTTTGATTAGCACCTCAGACTCAATCTCATATTTAGATGTCGATAAAACTATTTTCTCAAGGAGCTCTTTCTTGATCAGGCGGAACCCACATTGCGTATCCGGAATGAACTGTTTAGTGATCAAAGAGATCAACCGAGACATAAAACGATTGGTCAAAACACGCAAAAGAGGCATTTTCTTAGTTGAGGACATGCGGTTGCCGATAATAAGCGCTGCCTGAGAATTTTCTGCCTTATGAATAAACGACATAATATCATTACAAGAATGCTGTCCATCTCCATCCATGCTGATCACCGCATCGAACCCCTGGGCAATCGCAAAATTATACCCTTTAATTAAAGATGCGCCCTTACCCATATTAGTATCATTACGTATAACCTTAGCCTTGCTGGCTTGAGCAATCTGAACCGTATTATCGCTTGAACCATCATCGACAATAATTATTTCAAGGCCCAATTTTGTTATCTCTGCAATTAATCCGGCAATTGCTTTAGATTCGTTATAAGCCGGAATAACCACACAGGTACGCATAATCATTGGACCCAAAATTTACGGAAGACATACCATTGTTCAGGATATTTACGAATATAATCTTCCATGACTTTTTTGTAAACATTAATCAGCCCTACCAAATCCTTATCTTTATCTCCGGAAGGAGAAAATTCCACTGGCTTCTCTATTCTCAATGTGAATGAGTCATCCGGATTCCTAAACATGAAACCGGGAACAATTGGCGCCCCGGTCATCAGGCTCAAAGCCGCCGGCCCCTCGGGAAAATGCATGGGCTTGCCAAAAAAATCAATGATAATTCCTTTTTCAGTGAAATCACGGTCTCCTACCAAAGCCACCATGTGATTTTTTCTGATTTCAGAAATACAGCTCCGGACAGCTTTACCCATGGCAATAACTTTGACTCCTTTGCCGTTTCTTTGCCCGTCAAAGAATTCATTAACTTTCTTATTTTTATGCGGTAAGGCAACTACCCAGAAAGAATATCCTAATTGCGCAATAACTACCCCCCCCAGCTCCCAATTACCCAAATGGGCCGAGAGCACAATTACCCCTTTTCCTTTAGCAAGAGCCTGGTCAAAATTATCTAAATTTTCTAATTTTATATTTTTATCAATATACTGAAGATTGAGATTCTGGAAACGGAAAAAATCTACTAAATATTTGGCAAAATTCCTAAAAACAGCCTTACT
>PCWB01000008.1 GCA_002796135.1 Candidatus Omnitrophica bacterium CG11_big_fil_rev_8_21_14_0_20_41_12 | reverse complement strand
CTTTTTAATTAGACCCGTAAAGATAAAGGTTGTATTATAACAAAGATGCCTGGCATAAGCAATGTTAAACATTCTTATCCGAACACTTCCTGAGAAGCCACTCCCTTGACAATATATTTCTGCATCAAAAGATATACTACTATTATAGGTAAGGCAGTGATCGTAAGGCCTGCCATCAATAACGGATAATTAGTCACAAACTCCCCCTGGAATGCCTGTAACGCCACCTGCAGCGGCATATGGCGACGGGAATCAAAAATAATCAAAGCCAGAATATATTCATTCCAGACATTTAAAGCGTTAAATACTACCACCACTGCCAAAACCGGCCTGGCGAGCGGCAAGGCTACATGCCACCAGATACCGAATTTCGAGCAGCCGTCAATGCGCGCGGCATCTTCAAGCTCTTGGGGCATTTTATCAAAAAAAGTTTTAAATAAAAAAATGCTAACCGATAAACCTACGCTGATCATGCATAAAATATAACCGATAGGAGTATCCCTTAGATGGAGTTTATTAAGCAACATAAAAAGGGCAACAAAACTTCCCGGAACAGGGATCATCATGGCAATCATAAACATATAGAATAACAATTTGCTTCCTTTAAAACGCAGGCGGCTAAAAGCGTAAGCTGCCAGGGAAGAAATTATTACGATCGCAAAAACTACTGTGATCGTGTAGACAACGCTATTTAAAAAATGTCCTCCGAAGCCTCCCGCTTTCCAGGCCAGGAAATAATTCTCCAGGCGAAGCTGACTCGGAATCAAAGAAATATCTTTGAAAATTGTTTCTTGAGTTTTTAAGCTTGAGACGATCATCCAAAGCAACGGATAAACACAAGTAATCGCTACGCTGATTAGAAAAATATGAATCAGCGAGTTTAAGATGATTTTTTTACTTTTATAATAAAAGCGATTTAACATTTTATCTTACCGGGCTTTCTTATAAAACGGTACTGGATAAAAGATATTACGACCAACATCATACCGAAAGTAACGCCTTGGGCACAGGCATAGCCAAAACGCGAGGAGCGCATCATCGAATAATAGATCCTTAGAACCGGCACAGAGGTATGCCCGGCAAATTCTCCTCCCACCAAACTGATAATTAATGCAAAAACATTCATCGTGCCCAGCACCGTAAGAATTGCTACTAGCACAATAACCGGGACCATTAAAGGAAGGGTTATTTTTTTAAATGCCTGCCAGGAATCTGCTCCGTCAATTCGGGCGGCTTCGTAAAGTTCACGCGGGATAGTTTGTAACCCTGCCAGAAAAATTAAAAATCCCCAACCAAAACCCTGCCAACAATGCACTAGTGCCACAGTCGTAAGAGCAGTTTTAGGGTCAGAGAGCCAATTATGCGCTAAATTAGAAAAACCCAACTGTACAAGTACTCGATTAATAATATTTGCCCCTTCAACATCGTTGATAATAAAACGCCACACCAACCCGACAACCACTGCCGAGAGCACCGGGGGAATAAAGAAAATCACCCGATAGAAATTTTTCATCCTAATCTCACGGTCACATGCCCAGGCAAGCATAAAAGCCAAGATGTTTTGAAAAGTCAGCGCAATCAACGTGATGTAGCCGGCGTTACGCACCGACTGCCACCAATTATTATCTTGCAGAATCTCTTTAAAATTATGCAGTCCTACAAACGCTCTCGTAAAAGAGATCCCGTCCCAATCAGTGAGGCCTAATTGAAACATCCAAATGAACGGAATAATATAAAATACGGAAAATATGATTACCGCCGGAAAAATAAAAACATAATTTTCTAAGGTAGCTTTTATTTTCATTTGATTAAGTGTCATTGCGAGGAGCGAAGCGACGAAGCAATCTAAAAACGGGATTGCTTCGCCCCTGCGGGGCTCGCAATGGCTAATTCACTCTTCTCTTAGCTAATTCCTTTTCTTTAATTTTTTGCACTTCTGCAGCTACCTGTTCGGGAGTTTTTTCGCCGATAAGGATCGACTGGATCCCCCGATCCAGCGCCTCAATCACAGGAGAAAACTCCGAAATACCCCAAATATTCGGATGTGTAGCATAATCCATACCGCGGGAAAACTGGGCAAGCACCTCGGGAATTTCGGATAAACTGTTTTTATTCGCCGGTAAATTATTGGTGGTTTTAGCTAAATACGCCTGCTGATCCTGAGCAGTCAGCCAAATCAAGAACTTCACTGCCTCTTCTTTATTTTTAGAGCGCGCGTTAATCATAAAGGAAGAACCTGCTCCGCCCCAGATAGACATTGGATACTTAGCCGATGCCTGCGAAGGAAGCATTGCCCCGTATTCAAGCTTGGAATTCATTCCTTGATAAACATTTACGCACCATGAGCCGTTAAAAGCAAAAACAGCTTTTTCATTAGCAAAAAGCTGCTCGGCGCTCTTATTAATCATCGTCACCAAACCTTGAGCTAAAACTCCGGAATCCTGCAGCTGCTTAAAAACAGAAAATACTTTAATCCAATCCGGGTCGGTATAAGAAACCTCTCCGCGGATCGTCGCCAATACTTTATCCTTGCCCATAATATTAAAGGCGTAATTACTGGCAAAGCAATTAATCATCCAGGTCTCGCCCCAACCGGAAACTAAACCTTGTAATCCAGCGGCCTTGATTTTAGGGCCGATTTTTAGAAATTCATCAAGGGTTTTGGGAGGCTGATCTGGATTTAAGCCCAAGTGGGAAAATAATTTTTTATTATAGACCATCTGGATGGTCAGAATATCAATAGGAACGCCATATATCCCGGGGATTATTCCGTAGCTATTATTAGGAGTAAATTCATTTACCGCAAGCGCTTTTGGAAAGAACGAATTTTTCCAAGTTGCACTATTTGCATCCATATAAGGAGTCAGATCCAGTATGTGACCGGCTCTTATAAATAAAGCAAAATCTCTTTTTTCTCCTAAAATACCAAAAACATCAGGAAGATTTATACCTTGGGCGGCGGCGCGGATTTTCTGCGCATAAGCATCAGAAGGAGCGTAAAGCTCAAAATTTACTTTTACACCGGCTAAGGTTTCATATTGTTTTGCTAATTCTTGAAAGGCGGCGGCGCGGTCAGTCATCCAGTGCCAGACAGTTACAGTAGACTTTAAATCACCTTTCTGGCCTGAACAACCTAATACTGAAAAAATTACAAAGATACCCAGAAGCACGTTCTTAAACAACATCTTAATACCCCTTCCGTTTTTTAGTGGGAGATTGATCCCATTAGGAATAGATTATAAGAAGACGTAGTTTTAAAATATAACATATTTCAGCCTCATAATCAAGTTTTTTTGCCTGTTTACCCAAATAGGCAAGGGCTAATTTTAAGCTAAAATCAGGCGCGCAACAGGCGCGACATACCCATCAGGTCTGCTCTTTCCAATTCAACGCCTGAATGATAACCCGCTGCTCCTGCCACTTTGGTCCAAACAACCTGCCCTCTTGTGTATAACGGTTCAGTGCTATTTGGAACATTCAACCAGATCTCCAAAGGAGTATTGGATTCCAGTCTGTTAGTAGTTGCTAACCCCAATCCTTTTGCACTTACGTCAAAAGTCTGAGCCTGCGCTTCTCTTCCGTCTAAACCGATAAATCGGGCGGAAAATTCCCTTTGAAACCTCTCAAATATTCGATGATCACTCATCTCTTCCCCCTCCTTCTGTTGTTCTGACACTACAGCTCCCAGCCACGGTTTCTGTTTTAATTCGTCTGTACGGTACATATCAATAAACTTATAGATTTTGTCTTTATCAGCGTCTTTTATCGAGCTAAAGAAAAATCCATAATGGTTAATGCCGTTAATCACTTTACGCCAGGCAACCCAAACTTCAGCCTCAATCGTATAGTTTTCAGAAAGACGCAAACTCATCTTAAGCGCTTGATCACCGGGGAGTTTTGTGTTTAAAGTAATTTTGGCGCCCCGGGAATTTATATCCTTAATCTGGCAGAATAATTCCTTGGTAGCGCTCTCCAATTTAAGAGCAGCGTGCTGGTTTACCGGCCATCTGGCTAATTTTCTGCGTTCCTTCATTGCGCGCCTTTCCACCATTGTTTAACTAACAGATCGGGAAAATTTTCTTGAACATACTGGGCTATCCTGCCTCTTATTGAATCTTCGATCCTATTGAACGAAAGCCCATAAATATTTTTTTCATCCGTTTGGTCGTGCCAGGCAACATGGGCGCCGGCGTTAAGTTCAAAATCTCCGTCAAGAGCTAATTTGAAATTAGAGAAAACATCATCAAATAAATTTCTTTTTAGAGAGATACACAGGCCGCCCGGGCTGATGTCTTCGACAACGCAAGGAATAGAACGGAAACCATTTTCAACGGTTAATTCTGCATCTTGATTGATCTGCCATCTTGGCATTGACCTACGTTCATCCATCATTTTCTCCCTGCCTGCCGGTAGGCAAGCCTGCCCGTAACTTACTTGAGCCCAGTAAGTTACGGATATATTATTATTCTTTTTCCTCAAAAAATCAAGTGGAAACTTAGTTTTCTCACCTTAACTGCTTATTCCTAACTATTTGCTGCGCAATATGTTAAATCAAAATTATTTTCCATAAAAACCCTGTAAAATTCGCCGTCTTTATTCAAAATTGAAACCATTTTAAAAACCTTTGTGAAACTCTTTTCTACCCCGAAACTGTTTCCCTGCCTACCGGCAGGCGACCCAATCAAGAAACAAAGTCATTTTATCTTTTCATTTTTCTTCACACTCAAAAGTTACTTCATAGTAATGCGTCATAAGACCGTCATTCTGCAAAAAAGAATTGATCTCTTTAATCGAAATAATTCTATAATCAAACTCCAAAGGATAATTACCTGAAAGTATTACCATCCCACTCGGGTATCCGGTATAATTACTATAAATAAAATGTTTTTTGAGGATTTCACCGACGCTGGGAGGTTTTTCCTCCATAAACCAGTTGCCATCTTTTTCATAAAAATCTGTATATCCGCTATAAGTTTTAGCTAATTCCACAGTTGGCGAAACAATATTATTTCTATTGCTCATAATTCTTTCTTTTATTGCAATAAACCCATTTCTGTCGCATTCTAAATCCCCGCCATAACCCAGCATGCGGAATAAGACAGCAATGATTGCTGTTTTAGTTCCTCCCGCTGCTAAAATTTGTACTGCCTTATCAAAACCTTCCATCAACCCAGGCATATCTGTTATTTCCTTTACCGTGCAGTTTTCCCTATTTTTTATTTCCTGTATCCCTTCAATAATAAAAATTTTCTTCTGGCCAGCATCTAAAGTTGTCCATTCATCAGGAGAAATCCTGGAACCATCCTTAAGTGCCGTTTCTTTGGGAAAAAATAAAACTTGAGGGACCTTATTCTCATTATTCGAATAACCTGATTCAGGTGCAGCTTCTACATTAACAGCCGTTAATAAAACTATTGTACTAATAAATATAACCCTGGTTACTGCGTTCATTTATCCTAGTATTTTCCTTTCTATACCTACAAAATTACCACAAGATCTTTTGAATTTTTATCGGCTATCATTATCGACATATACTTTATCATACCCAAAAATATGCCTCTTTCTTTGCTATTCTCATCGTTTAATATATGTCTCGGGGCGACCCAATTAATTGACCAAAAACCATCCGGTGTTTCAAAGAAAAATACCGCGCAATTGTAACCTTCTCGATTAAGACCTCTATCTATATAAAACGCCATCGTCTGATAGGGAATAGCAAAACTGTCAAATTTCCCGGTTATATTCTTTTCCAAATGAACAATTCCAACAATCATATTCTGATTGGGAAACATTCGCTGCAGATTTTTCGTATTCATTAAAATAAAATCGTTCAAATCTACCTTTTTATTATTCTTTTTAGCAAAAGACACGGCAATAACGCTTCTTGGATCCACAACTCTACTATCAGCCGATCTATATATCTTATAAACCCCATCTTTTCTGGCTTGTTCTATATCTTCAAACATCCCATCCGGAGTATGGAAGTTAATTTTCATCGAATCATCGGTTTGATTAGGCTTAAAACCCGGCAATCCCCTTGATTCTATAGAAATCTGATTATTAATTTCTGTATCTTTGATAAAGTTATTATTTTTATTTGTAAATTTTGGTTTTAAAATTAAAAAGGCGCAAAATAACATTACACCAATCAAGGCAATTAAAACCCAAAACGTTAAATCAAAATTATTTTTGGTCATCATAACCTTATCATCACTATCCATTCATTCTCCCTTTCTTAATATTCACAGAAACTATTTC
>PCWB01000039.1 GCA_002796135.1 Candidatus Omnitrophica bacterium CG11_big_fil_rev_8_21_14_0_20_41_12 | reverse complement strand
TCGACTAAAAGGTCTTCTAATGCACCCAGCCCTAAGGCTTCATCGAGGATTTCTTTAATCAGCTTTCTTCTGACATCCTGCGAAGGAATAAAACTTCCTGCTTCTTCAACTAAAAGATTACTTACGATTGCTTCGGCTCTTTCCCTTAAATCTTTAGCTTTCTTCTGGTCACTAAAAATATTCAAATCGATTTTTTTAATATTTAAATTTTCAATTAGTTTGCTATGTATCCTGCGCTTAAGGATTACTATCTCATCTTTATCTTCATTGATATCCGGCTCAAGCACAGATTGCATCAGGTTCTGACTCTGCCAAAACTGTCCGGACTTTTCTCTTACTGCCTCCTTCATCTTAATCTGATCAATATCCCGACGCTCGGTAAAGATTCCTTTACCGGTAATTACAATATCGGCAAGATCTGAGAAGGCTTTTGTAATCTTAGAGCGCTCAGAATCAATGACTACCGGCACTCCTAGATTAACTGCCTGATTAACTAATTTTCCTTCAGAGGGAATCTTCTCAATGATATCAACGGGCAAATTTACCCTAATCTCCTGCCAGCTAATACTAGATACAGATTCCGCCCGGTTAAGCACAAGCTTAATCATGCTCAGAGGAAAATGCAGAAACTGCAGAGTATCCAACGCCCATTTAGTTTGATATATGGAGAGCACATCAGGAGTAACTACCAAAAGGATAAGATTGGCTTGATTTAATGCTGCAAGAAATACTTCGCTAAAGCTTTTACCGACATCCACAACAATATAATCATAATCTTTATCCAAAAGATCGAATATCTTGGGAAGCTCCTCTGCATAAAGATAACCGGATTGCTGCGGCTTTAGCACTCCGGCAAGAAAATCAACATTTTTAAATTTACTCTTAATTATAAAATCCTGTTTTTTCGTTAATTGCGGCTGCGTTTTAATAAAAGACATTAAATCCGCTATACACTTTTGAGGGCTTAAGCTCAACATATGCGCCATATCTCCGACGACCTGCGTATCTAAATCAATTACGCAGACGCGTTTTTGCGCTTGCGCTAAAGATACCGCTAAATTAGCAGCAATCAGAGTCTTACCGACACCACCTTTGGTGCTAAAAATTATGATTCTTTTGGCCATTTTCTTAATTCAGTTGATAGACTATTGGAATATCCACCCATAACTCTTTTTCCTTTATTTCGGGAGAGAATGGAGGATAAGGGGAAGCTTTTTTTGCTGTATTCAGGGCACCGTCATCGAGTACCCGGTATCCGGAGGAATCCTTTACTTTTATATCCATTAAATCGCCTTGGTGCGAAAGTTTTAAACTTAATTTCACGGTTCCCTGGAATCCTGCTTCTTTAGCCTCAACCGGATAAAAGAAGTCATCCAAGATCAGCTTTTGCACAATTTTTGAATACTTTAAAACAGGGTCTTTAATATTATCATCGCTAACCGAAGGAACATTAACCGGCGCAGGTTTTAATTCTTTCGTAGATACCCCCTGACTAACTATGCGCGGAGTAAGCGTAATAAAAAGCTCGGTATCATTTTTTGCATCATCACCCTGAATCCCTTCAGAAGTAGTCCTTTTCCTGAAAAACGCCCCTAAAACCGGAATATCGGAGAGCCAGGGAACTCTAGTTAATTCCTCTTCTGTCTTTCTCTTTATTAAACCTCCAATGGCCATTGTCTGCCCATCATCAAGAAAAAGTTCGGTTGTCGCCGAACGCTTAGTTAATGGATATGCTAAAGCATAACTAGTTTCCACTGCTGCACCTACTTCGCTAACAGTCACATCGAGATTAAGGTGAATGCGACCAGAATCCTCAACTAGAGGCTTAATATTTAAAATAATCCCATATTCTTTATACTCTACCGTTCCGCCGGTAGTTGCGCCAATTGAAGTTGCCCCACTTGTGCCAGGTGTAACTGAACCACCTAATATCGGAACTTCTCCTCCGACAACAAGTTTAGCCTCTTTTCCGCTCTGACAAGACAGGCGCGGGCGGGAAAGAACACGCGCTTTACCTTCAGTAATCAAAGCATCCAGCCTTAAAGTAAATGCGGCGCGAGTCCAATCCTTAGTCTCAAATATTTTTATAATAGAGGATACGCCGGGGTCTATAGCTCGAGAGCCAACCTCGGTTAAGGTAGTCGAGCCAGGCCAAGTAAATCCCAATGTTTCTTGGGCTCCTTTGTTCAACTCAATTACTTGGACATCAATTTCAACAATTGCTTCCTCTTCTTTTACCACTATTAAATCCATTATTTTATCTTTTATTTGAGCTAATGCCAGAGTAATTCTTTCTTTATCTTGAGTAGATTTTACGCTACCTAAGAGCACTACCTTATCCTCTTCATCTTCTGCCTTAGTATAAACTCCGGGAAAATTTAATGACGCCAGCATATTGTCTACTCGAGCCTTGATCAAAGATGTATCTTCAATGAATACTTTTAAGCAATAAGATTGTTCACCAAAATTATCCCAAACAATCAGCGTAGTGTTTCCGGCTGCCTTAGGATTCACAGTAAGCTCAATCTTGCTAATGTTGACAACGTCGGCAATCGCCGGATTTCCAACTGCCACTCTTTTTGGTGAACTTACAGAAATAACTTGTGGCTGGCCCAAATAAAGTTTTATCTCTTCATCAGCCAGACCAGTGGAATATCCCTTAAAAGGCATTGTGGCTAAAAAAGTAGCTACACAAAATAAGCTAAAGAATAACTTTCTCATTTTTCTCCTCGGGTTTGGGGCCAGTTTATTTTGACAAAGGAATTTTTGTCTTATTTAATCCGCGTAAAACTTCCACATATTCATTAGTATCTATTGGTTTTTCCATACTTTGCGGCGAAATATACTGAAATAAAGTTTCCCAACTGGCCGGAGCAATCGGCTCAACTCTAGCATCAGCCGGAGAACGCATCACCAAACGGATCTTACCTTGCTCCTGGACAAAAGCAATCAGATTTGCTTCCTGCGGCCCTAATGACAGGGTAATTAAAGCGTTCCCGCTGGATGCCTGCTTTTCTGCATATCTACTGCCTGAGCTAGTTACCATGCCTCCGGTATTTGATCCTACTGCTAAAACTAAAACATTCTGGAACAAGGGCAAAACGGCCATCTGTTCGGTCAGCTTGCCATCTACTCCGGTGACAGGAATCATTATTGTAGCCAATACATCAACGTAATCCCCGGGATTAATCATTCCTGATAAGGAAGCAATATTATCGACGACAATCGAAATAGCTCTTTTGCCTGAAGGAGTAACCCCTGATAAATCTCCGCCACCTGACCTTCTACTTTGGCTAAGCTTAGAAAGACTTATCTGCTCCCCTTTAGATATCGGAGCAATCGTGACCATTCCGGCTACCCTATCTAAAGAAGTTTGCGCTTGAGGTTGAACAAACCGATTAGGAACAATTTCCGTTCCTAACATCTCCGGCTCGATAACCGTTCCTGCAGGAAGATCTTGCTTAGAAACCAAAACCGCTGCCTGATTCGCCTGAATATTAGCAATCTCTCTTCTCTTCTTTTCCTCAAGAGCCTGCTTCTGCTGATCCAAATACATCTTCGTCATTACAATTGCCAATAAAGCTAAAACTACTCCCGCAATTAAAATAAGCTTCTGTTTTTCTATAGCCATTATTTTATCTCTCCTTCGTATACTTCAATCTTAGCCTCACGGGAAAGCTTGCCGGTTAAATCTTCAATTGCCTGCTGTTGCTTTAAGAAAACCAGGCCGCGTTTAATATCATCCCACATCTCAGACAAAGGTTTCTGGCTGCCTCCGCGTTTAGCTTCTAATTTAACTATACAATAACCTTCGGGAGTTTTAAATATACTGCTAATTTTACCTACCTCTAAAGAATCCGAAAAAGCTGCGGCATCAAATTGCGTGGATTTCTTACCCTTGGAAATAAATCCTAAATCTCCGCCGTCTTTGGCGCTTGATGATTTCGAATTACTTTTAGCTAAAGCCCCAAAATCAGCGCCTTGTAAAAGCTGAATATATATATCCTTTGCATTCTGTTCACTGCCGACGACTATTTCAGAAACCTGGCGTTCCTCAGGCTCTTTAAGCTGCTCTTTATAGGTATTGTAATAATCTTCAACGTCTTTGGAAGAAACATCAATATTTTTTGTAACTTCCTTGATATTCTCTACAACCAGGATATCGCGTTTATTCTTTTCAACTGCCTGTCTTACCTCTTCACTCCTATCTAAACCTTTATCCAAGGCATTTTGATAGATTAAAAGCCTGCGAATAATTTCATTCCTTAAGTAACTTATTTTTTGTTCTTTAGTATTAATTTTTAATTCCGGGCGATCCGGCGGAACATTAGCGTTATAAATATCAATCTCATCATTCAAATCCTCCAGGCCTACCGGAATATTGTTCACCTTGGCAATGATCGCCCCCTTTGCCTCTATTGCCGCCGGAGCAGGAATAACTTTTACCTCTTTTTTCTTTCCGGCGATAAAAGGAATCTTGTCGCATCCTAAAATACTGCCTAGAAATAAACTAACCAGCGCAAATAAAATTATTTTTCTTTTCACTTTTTGCCTCCAAATTAATCCTTCTTAATTTCTTTTATAATTTTTATTAAAAGATCGACGATTTTAGCAACCAGAAAAAAGAAGAAAGCTATAAATGTATAAACTGACAGAATAACTAACCCCATCCAGCGGGGATAATACGGAAGCATGCCTAAAAGCACGGATGAGCCGGCAACAAGTCCAAGAAACAAAAAAATCCAGGCAGCGACCTTAACCACTGCACTGGAAGCCTTTAGAAAACCTAATTGTTCGCGCATTAGCACTCCTCCTTGAGTTTTATAATATTATAAAGCTCAATAAAATGCAAGGGAAATTTTATTGGTAGCCCCAACCGGATTTGAACCGGTGTTTACAGCCTGAGAAGCTGACGTCCTGGACCGGGCTAGACGATGGGGCCAAATGTTTGTCAGTCATTTTACTATAACCATCTCTTTAGTCAATAATTTTATTGACCCTCTGATGTTTGCATTATATACTAAACTCGCCATGATTATAAGTAGCGGGTTCAGCCAACTCAAAGAGCATGTTCAGGCTGTTAATGAAGCAATCGGACAAGCCGTAATCGGATTAAAAAATGTTCCGGTAAGCCTGGCAATTATCTTTACCTCCACGGAATTTGCTCACCCATTGGTGTTAAAGGCCGCGAACAACTTGCTAGGCGGGATCCCCATATTAGGTTGTAGCAGCCAGATGATCCTTACTGATCAAGGCGTATTTAAATACGGTTTCGCGGTTTTACTAATCAGCTTAACTCAGCAAACATTTTTTAATATTAATGCGGTAAAAAATATTAAACCGGATACCTCCCTTTCAAGCGGCGAGGAGCTAGCCAATAAATTATTATATGGTTTTAAAAATGTACGCCGAAGCTTAAGTATAATTTTTTCGGATAGCCTAATCACCGGTGGAACAAACCTGATCAACGGCCTGCAGGAAAATCTCGGCAGAAGCTTTCCTTTGATCGGTGCGTCTCCCTCGGATGATTTTGCCAATCAAAAAACTTTTCAATATGTAAATAACGAGCTGCTCTCTGAATCCTGCAGCGGAATAATTTTCGGCGGTAAATTTAATTTCGGGTTCGGGATAAAACACGGCTGGTTGGCTTTAGGTAAAATACGCACGGTTACTACCTCAGAAGGCAATCTCATTAAAGAGATCGACGGGTTACCGGCAGTAAAACTCTATGAAGAGTACCTTGCCAAAGACACAATGGAGTTGGCAAAAGAGCTGCGGCGCATATCTACCTCCTACCCGATAGGAATTTATTTACAAGGAGAGAAAGAATACCTCTTGCGTAATATTATATCGATAAAAGATGACGGCTCGCTCATCACCCAGGGCAACGTCCCGCAAAACAGCAGGATAAGATTAATGATCAGCACCGAAGACTCTCGCCTAAAAGCGGCAATCACAGCCAGTGAAGAGGCAAAGAGAAATTTTGGAATGGAAAAAATAAAATTTGTGATGATTTTTGACTCCGCCGCCAGGCTCACTCTTCTGGGTAGACAAAAGAGCATTGAGATAGGAGTAATCAAAGAGGTATTCGGGAAAGATACTCCGTTAATCGGCATCTGCACTAATGGCGAGCAAGCTCCTTTAAAATCAATTAATTACCTTGGCCAGACATATCTTCATAATCAGAGCATCAACATTTTAGCCATAGGAGACCAATAATGCTTTCCTTTATATTCATCAGTATTTGCTTAATTGTAGCCGGTATGGGAATCGCCCTGCTCTCTAAGGTACAACGGTTGAAAGAATCGGCAGATAAAATAAAAACCTTGAGCCTTTCTCTGGAAGAGATGGACGAGCAGGCTAAGCTGATCATGCGCACCGATATGGAGCTAAACAAGGCTCAGGAAGAATTAGATAAAAAGATCGCCGGGCTGGATACGCTGCAAAAACTATCTAAAGAAATAAATACGACGCTGGAAGAAAAACAGATTTTTAAAAAAATAGATAATAAATACTTAGAGGCATTAGGATTCAAACAATCCCTTGCTTTTTTATGGAGGAGCCTGGAGAGAGAATTCCGTTTATGTTTATGCTTAGGATACAGCCATGAAGAATCTGAAAGAATAGAAAACGCGGTTAATCTCAATAAGGATTATTTCCTGGATTTAATCCATAATCGAGCAACCGCTTCCTCTGAATTTGCAACTGATAATTTTTTAACAAAAGATAAGGTGCGTCAGCTATTTTTAACGCATTCATTTATTATCTGCCCTGTGCTTACCCAGGAGGCAGACCAAGGATTTATTTTTGTCGGCACGCAAGATATCGACGCTACTATAACCAAAGGAGACCGTGAGTTTATCAGTATTCTGGCTAATCAAATCGGCCAGACTTTAGATAACGCCCGGCTCTTTGAAAAAACCTGGAAGTCTCAACAGGAATTAGAGATCAAGGTTGAAGAACGAACCCATCAGTTAACTCAAGCCTTGGAAGAAGTTAAAAGAATAAGCCGGCGAAAAAGTGATTTCATTTCCAGCGTGTCTCACGAATTAAGGACCCCCCTTACCTCGATCAAAGGCTATGCGGCGATATTGCTCGCCGGTAAACTTGGGGCGATGCCTGATGAGATCAAGGCCAGGCTTGAGAAGATCAACCGCCACAGCGACGAGTTAATGCAGATGATCAACGACCTCTTGGATATCTCGCGTATTGAATCGGGTAAAGTAGATATGAAGATTGCCGGCCAGGATTTAAAAAGTATTGTGGAAAAAATTTCCGACTTACTCTCTGAACAGTTAAAAATAAAAAATATTACTTTTGCCGGCAATATCCCAGATAACTGCCAAAATATTATGGCTGCCCGGGGTCAGATCGAA
>PCWB01000025.1 GCA_002796135.1 Candidatus Omnitrophica bacterium CG11_big_fil_rev_8_21_14_0_20_41_12 | reverse complement strand
TTATGGATACTGAAATACGGTTAAAGGAAGAGAAGCAAGAGCGATAAAATCTCCCTACCTAGTAGAGTATTCCAATTTTTTATTGACAATAGTTAGGATTATGTTAAACTTGATATGTAAAATAAATGTATGAAAGTTATTTAATGGATAACCTATGGTATCTAATAATACATCAAAGACTTTAGGCCCGATTGAAACCAACATAGTGGCTCGTCTGTCATATGAAAAGAAGGCGTTTGTTACTGTGGAGGATCTGGATCGCTGGTTTAATCTTTTGCCTGAAAATAGAAAACAGTTTGTTTTTCGGCTTAAAAAGAAAAATATACTTATCCCGATTAAGCGTGGAGTGTATGCTTTTTCTCCGCTTGAAGCCGGCCCTGAAGGCTCGGGGGTGGATGAACTGCTTATCCCGCCGCTTTTCTTTCCAAAGAAGAACTATTATGTTGGATACTCAACCATGCTTAATTATTACGGTTTTACTGAACAGCTTTTTCAAACTGTATATGTTCTTAATACTTCTAGATGGATGGAAAAGATAATCTGCGGTATTTCTTATAAATTCGTAAGAATCCCTGAAAATCGCTTGTACGGATCAGAAATTATAAAAATAAAAGATGTGGATGTGAATATTAGTTCAAAAGAGCGCACGCTTATAGACCTTCTTTATTTTAATAAACCTGTTGGCGGGATCATCAGCGCGGTTAAGATATTCACAGAAGTTGTAAAAAATAATCAATGCGATATTAAAAAAGTTATTGAATATGCGGCGCGTTTTTCAAATATCACAACCAGAAAGCGCGTTGGTTTGATTCTTGAGGGAATAGGAGTACCTGATATTATTTTAAAACCGCTTATAAAAAGCGTGAAGAAAACAGCGGTGAGTTCGCTCAACGGAACTCGCCAAGGAACGCTTAATAAGAAATGGATGGCCATAGTTAATGATTCATGATAATAAAGAAGAATTTATAAAGAGCTTAGAAAGAGCGGCAAAGAAAAAGGGTTTCTTATTGCCGCTTATGGAAAAGGATTATTATTTGACGCTTATGTTGTCCCGGGCACATGAGCTTTCAGAAAATCTCATTTTTAAAGGGGGAACTTGCCTGAATAAAATTTATTATGCCTATTACCGTTTGAGTGAGGATCTTGATTTTAGTATGGCGCTTCCTCAGTATGAAGCAACACGCGGCCAACGGCGTAAATGTATTCAGCCGGTTAAAGATAGAATTGAAAAATTCGTTGAGCAATTTGGGATGAAAATAGATGATACTGAAAATCCCGGACGAAATGAGTCTAAACAATACGTGTATTCTTTAATTTATCAATCAGCGTTGAGGCCGCTTGAAGCAAGAATAAAGTTTGAAATCGGTTTAAGATTTAACCCAATCATGCCTGCAGAAACACATCGTATTCAGCACGCCTTTTTGCATCCGTTCACGGGAGAGCCTCTTTTTGATGGCGGTAAGATAAAGTGTTTATCTTTAAATGAATTAATAGCGGAGAAATTACGCGCGAGCGCTATACGAGAAAAAATAGCGCCGCGAGATTTTTATGACCTTGATTTTATCCTGCGTCACGGATTTGATTTGGCCAATAAAGAAGTAGTAAAGATTTTTAAGAAAAAACTTGAGGAAGACAGAGCGGATACCGTTTTAAGGAAGTATCGCCTTAACCTTGGCCGGACGGATGCGGAAGTCAAAGATATGCGCTCACGTATTGAGGCCGAGTTATTCGATGTATTGACTCCGGATGAACGCAAGAATTTTAATTTGGATACTGCTCTTAAGCGGATTAATAGGGCGATGGAAGAATTTGTAAATCTCTAGTAATATAGCATAATCAGCAAATCAATATTGACAAGTTATACACTATCGTATAGAATGTCATCATGAGCTTAAAGAGAATTATTTATATCGATGTTATCGCCGGCCTTAAACGAAAAGAGGTTGGCATAATTATCGGCCCGCGACAGGTAGGCAAAACCACTCTTCTTAAAGAAATCGGCTATTTTTGCAGGAAAAATAAAAACAAGTATAGATATTTTAATTTAGAGTTGCCCGTTGATGCCAGTTATTTTGCCAGAGACTTTAAAGAAGTCATAGATGATTTATGCAAGAGGAAAGGGCTTATTTTGATAGATGAGTTTCATTATCTTCCCAATGCTACAAAGCTTTTTAAAGCCATATATGACGGATTCAACGGCGTAAAAATTTATGCTTCCGGTTCTTCAGCTATTGAGATGCACAAACATCTGAAGGAGAGCCTTGCGGGACGAAGGCGGCTTTATAGGCTTTTCCCGCTTGCGTTTTTCGAATGGCTTCCCAGTAAATGCAGGTCTATAAAACAGCCAAAAGACATTTATACGCCGGTTAAACTCGCTAATCATCGTATATTAAAAGAGTACCTTGAGGAATTTATTATATTCGGCGGGATGCCCGGCCTTGTGCATGAAAGAACGCCAGAGGCAAAAAAACGGCTTCTTTTGGACTTGGTCGCTACATATATTCAAAAAGATATAAAGGCTCTTCTTAGGGAAGAGGATATTCTATCATTTAATCGTTTTCTCGCCTTGTTGGCCGTCCGTGAAGGGGGGCTTTTAAGCGAGAATAGCGTATCGCAGGATCTTAATTATTCGCTCCGTCAAGTGAGGAAAGGCCTCGCTATTTTAAGCCAGATGTTCTTGTTGGATATGTTAAAGCCTTTTTTTACTAACCGCGGAAGGGAGTTAAAGCAGGTAAATAAGATTTACTATTTTGATAGCGGCATCCGAAACGCCATTTTGAGAGATTTTAGGCCACTGAACAAGCGCCCGGAAAAAGGCGCGCTTTTAGAATCATTTATCCTGCATGAGATGCAAAAATATTTAAAAGTCAGCCAAGAGATTTACTACTGGCGCACAAGAGAAAAAGAAGAAGTTGATTTTATTCTTGTTCAAGACAGGATTCCAATAGCTATTGAGGTAAAATCAAAATTACAAGGGCTTGAGGTGCCGCAAGGAATAAGGGGTTTTTTCAAAAAATATCCTGAATGTAAGATGGGGGTAATTTTGAATGAAGATATTCATAAAAAAATAGAATACCAAGGCAGGGTAATTGTATTTGCGCCGCATTATTATGCCTCTATAATACCCTTATTATTCAGTTGAGAACTGGACAACCCAAGCTCGATACGCGAATCATCCGAAAGGAAGTATAACGTAAAATGACCAGTTCAGTTTTCAATTTTAAATGGCTTTTTAATTGACATAATCCGGCTACGGTACTGCCAAGGCCGGAACCTTTGATCATTAAAGAAATTGTTGAAGGAAATAAAATTGAACTGATGTTCCCCGGAGGAAAGAGTTTGGTTCCTACTTATGGGACAGGTATTCCGTTTGGAGTGGAAGGCCCGGTTATGGAAACTAAAATACGGTTAGAGGAAGAGAAAGAAAGAGCGATAAATGTATACGCTTATTAATAAGAAAGGGCACTTATTAAGAGTGATCTGTCGGGAAGTATTATTTCTAATTTGCGATAAAGTTTTTTTCAAGGGAAACTATTCGATATTTTTGTTGACAACCATAGTTTTTTGTTATATAAGAAATTTACGATAATCGTTTAATGACTGATAACCGTAAACTATAAAACAATGAAATAACATAATGGCAAAATACTTTGGCCCCAAAGAAACAGAAGTTATCGCGCGTCTTTCATACGAGAAGACGACAATTATTACTAAGGAGCAGTTTGATAAGCTTTTTGGCCAATCTTTTTTGACGCGCCAGATTATTTATCAACTTAAGAAAAAGGGCATTCTAAAGCCGATCATTAAGGGCATCTATTATTATTCGCCTTTAGAATCCGG
This sequence comes from Candidatus Omnitrophica bacterium CG11_big_fil_rev_8_21_14_0_20_41_12, assembly GCA_002796135.1. GTDB lineage: Bacteria > Omnitrophota > Gorgyraeia > Gygaellales > Profunditerraquicolaceae > UBA6249. The sequence continues at coordinate 2,666 of PCWB01000025.1, read as the reverse complement.
GCCTGCGGGGATCCGGGTTAATGAGTTTTTGATTCCGTCGGTTCTTTTTCCCAAGGGTAATTACTATGTAGGCTACTCAACGATATTTAACTATTACGGCTTGACGGAGCAGATATTTCAAACATTTTATATTTTAAATACTTCGTTTCAACGTGAACGGGAGATTGGGGGTATTGTGTTTAAGCTTCTTAAAATACCGGCCACTCGGTTGTATGGCCTTGAAAAGATAAAAATCAGAGAATCTCAGGTTATTGTAAGCGATAAAGAAAGAACGCTTATTGATCTTGTCTATTTTCCTGATCCTGTGGGTGGCCTTAAGAAGGCTCTGGAAATCTTCCGGGAAGCAAGTTTGTCAAATAAGGCCGATTTAAAGAAACTTATCAAATACGCGTCAATATTTCCTAGTGTTTCTACTCGTAAGCGAATAGGCTTTATACTGGAAAAAGCCGGTATTGCTATGCCGATACTCGCCCCTCTTTTAAGAAGCGTTAAAAACAGAAATACATTAGTTACTCTTTATGGCTCAAAAGCCAGAAAGGGCGAAATTAATAAAATCTGGAAGATTATCATTGATGATTCATAATAATAAAGATGAGTTTTTAAAGATTCTTGAGCGCACGTCCGGCCAGACGGGATTTTCATTGGGGCTTCTAGAAAAAGATTATTACATAACGATTCTACTTGCAGGAATTAATAGCTTAAGTGATGGCCTGATTTTTAAAGGCGGAACCTGCCTTAACAAAATATATTATTTATATTACCGTTTAAGTGAAGATTTGGATTTTTCAATGAAATTGCCTGCGGGGGACTTAACACGAACCGTGCGTAGTAATTTAATGAACCCCATTAAAGAAAAGATTGGGGAATTTGCGAAAGGCCGCGGAATGACTGTTGAAGGAGTTGATAAAGCGGGGCGCAATGTGTCGAAGCAATATGTTTTCTATATAGAGTATGGTTCAGTGGTTATAGATAAAACGCAGTCCGTAAAACTTGAGATCGGGTTGCGGTTCAATCCGTTTCTGCCGGTTTTAAAAAAGAAAGTCAGCCATACTTTTTTGCATCCGTTCACCAAAGAGCCGCTTTTTGACGGGGGGTCAGTTAATTGTTTTGCGCTCAAAGAGCTTGTCGCGGAGAAATCAAGAGCCGCGGCAACACGCCTTACAATAGCCCCTAGAGATTTTTATGATCTTGGGTATCTTTTGAAGGCTGGATTTAATTTCAAGGATCCAGAGTTTTTACAACTATTTAAGAAAAAGTTAGCCGAAGAAGAATTTGATACTGACTTGAAGAAATACAGGTTTAATTTAGGGCGTTCTGATAAAGAAATTAGCGATATGGGCGTTCGTATTGAGGCAGAGCTTTTGGACGTTTTGACGCTGGAAGAAAAAAAGATGTTTAATCTCGCGGATACACTTAAAAATATTAATGTTGCGTTGAAAGGCATGGAATAATTTTTTGACACCAATGCCGCTATTTAGCAGCTTATAAATTTTAGATTGGACATTTTTAATCTTAAAATCATGTTTTTTAGAATTATAAAATTGGCTTGACAAAATACCCTATCATGGTAATTTATTACCATAAACATGGTGAAAAGATGATATCCGTACGTTCAAAGGTGGCAATAAAATTACTGGACTATTATTTTCTTAATCCGGATACCCAGCATTACATTAACGAGCTGGCAAGGATGTTAGGCCTTGATCCTAAAAATACTGAAACTAAGCTTAAGGAATTTGAAAAAGAAGGCCTTTTTAAAAGCGAATTCCGTGGCAAAGAAAGGTATTTTTTTCTGGCAAAGGATAACCCCGTTTTAAAGCATTACCGCCAGATTTTTCTTAAGACATACGGCATAGAAAAAAAGCTTAAGGATATATTCAGCAATATTAAGGGAATTAAGGATGCGTATTTATTTGGCTCATATGTAACCAACAGGATGGATTCCTCAAGCGATATCGATATCATGGCTGTTGGAACACATTCAGCCTTGGAATTACAGAGGTTAATCGCTAAATTGCAGAAGGATATCGGCAGAGAGTTTAATGTAATGAATTTAAGCTTGAAAGAATTCGAAGCAAAGAAAAAGAACAAAGACCCTTTTATTACGAATGTTTTTAAAACCAAGGCTATAAGGCTTGTATGATAAATTTTGAAACTAAATACTTCCGAAAACTGCATTTTATAGAAAAACAAGTTGAGCAATTATCGAAGTCTGCTTCACATGATCTCAAGATAGCCGAAGGTTCGGATATCCCGGATAAGGAGTACGGCTGGCCACCATATCAAAATACTGGAAAAAATGAACGAGATACTTAAAGATGAGGATGTCCTTATCTTTGGTAATAAGATGAGGCAGCAGCGTAATTTTAATCTTTATGACGGTGGATTTTCTGTAACAGAGAAGGATAGCCGTGAATATCTTGATTTTGTAAAGGGTATCTTTAAAAAAGCAAACATAAAGTAATAAAGTCCGATTAGGCTGTATACAAAGAATTTTTCTGTTGGAAATTTTTGGGCATGTTACCAATTTCATGTACAAGATATTGTAAATTTTCAGCATTATGGTATACTTTTGTTAGGTCGTGGCTGACAGTATATATAAGGTAAGGGGAATGCAATGAAGAGTATTCGAGCAATACCATATATAATCCTTTCTGTGGCTGTAG
>PCWB01000017.1 GCA_002796135.1 Candidatus Omnitrophica bacterium CG11_big_fil_rev_8_21_14_0_20_41_12 | reverse complement strand
ACGACTATATTTTAATTGACTGCCCGCCAAACTTAGGTATCCTTACCATTAATGCCTTGCGCGCGGCAAATGAAATAATCATCCCGGTTGAGGCCAGCAGGTTCTCTTTAGAGGGGGTAAGCCAATTAACCAGTATCATTAATCTGGTTAAAGAAAGATTAAATCATACGGTAGATTTTCGAATCCTGGTAACTAACTTTGATTCCCGCCTGCAGCACTCATTTAAAATGCTTGAAAAAATCAAAACTGACTATAAAAACAGAATGTTCTCCAACATTATCCATGTAAATGTTAAGCTCAAAGAAGCCCAAAACGAAGGCCTGCACATCCATGTTTATGACAAATACTGCCGCGGAGCAAAAGACTATTTTTCTCTTTCCCGGGAGATTATCACCCAAGAGAACCCGTCTGAAGCGCCAAGCCTAGCTTTGGATAAAACTTTTAAAAAACGCTTAAAAGAGATACTAAAAGAAAGCCTTCCCAGATTAAATGAAATTACCCTAACCGTTAAAGCCCCTGAGGCCAAAGAGGTTTATCTGGCAGGAGAATTCAACAATTGGAAACTGGATGAAAATAGCCGCATGGAACACACTAACGGCTGCTGGACTAAGCGTTTAAAGCTAGATTCCGGAAAATACCGCTACCGCTTTGTGATCGACGGAAACTGGACCGAGGACCCGGTTAACCCCTTAACCCAGCTAAATAGCTACGGGACCTTAGATTCTTTACTTGAAGTAACCAAATAGTTTTAGGAGTATACTTATGACTAACCCGCAAAATGAACAGGAAATCCGAGAAGGCAAGTTTTTTGCCATGATTTCATATGTTTCCTTTCTTTGTATAATCACCCTGATGCTCAAAAGAGATAACAAATTTGCCCTTTACCATGCCAGACAGGGATTAGTGCTCTTTGTCATGGAAGTAGCGGCATTTATACTTTCAATTATCCCTTTACTTGGCTGGCTAATCGGGGTTTTTGGGTATGCGATATTCCTGCTAGTTTCTATCTGGGCAATTATCCAAGCCGGGCTGGGAGTTCATTGTCGCATACCGGTGATTACTAAAATATCTGAGCAAGTCGTTATATAATAACACCCAACGCTAATTGGAATTGCGTTGGTGTTGTGTACGTACACAAGGAGGGCTCGCAAATGGCTTTAAAAAAGAAAAAGAAAGCGGCAAAAAAGATCACTAAAAAAACTGTTAAAAAAGCTAAAAAGAAAATAATTAAGAAAAAGCCTGTAACTAAAAAAAGGCCTGCCTTAAAGAAAAAATCAACTTTAAAGAAAAAAACCACTTCAAAAAAGAAACCTATAACAAAGAAACCCCCTAAAATAGAAGGTAAGCTCATCGGCTCAATTACGCATTATTTTCCCCATGTTCAGGCTGCAGTAATCAAATTAAAGGGGCCTCTGGTAACAGGGGACACAGTAAAAATAAAAGGGTATACCACGGATATTACTCAACCGGTAACCTCATTACAGATTAACAGAGTAGTCATTTCCAGTGCCAAAAAAGGCGATGAGATCGGCTTACAGGTGATCTCCCGCGTCCGCCAGCAGGATAAGGTATACAAAATTTAACTACTCATGCGCTTTCTAGTCACCGGAGGAGCAGGTTTTATTGGCTCCCATATTGCAGAAAAACTCCTCGAAAACGGTAATTTTGTCCGCGTTTTAGATAACTTCTCCAGCGGAAAACGCAAAAACATTGAAGCAGCCACGAAGAAACAGTTTCCGAAGGAAATTGTTTCGCCTTTAATCTCTAACTTCGAACTTATCGAAGGCGATATCCGCGACAAATCTACCTGCGATAAAGCTTGCCAGGGTATTGATTATATCAGCCATCAGGCAGCTCTACGCAGCGTGCCTAAATCCATGAAAGACCCGGAAAGCTACAATGAGGTCAATATTGGCGGCACGCTTAACATGCTCCAAGCTGCCCTAAAGAATAAGGTTAAGCGCTTTGTTTTTGCATCTTCCAGCTCTGTTTACGGAGATACGGATAAATTCCCGGAAAGAGAGGATGCTTATCCGGTTCTAATCTCTCCTTATGCTTTAAGTAAATTAGCCAGCGAATATTACTGCAGAATATTCTCTAATGCCTATGGCCTTGAGACCGTTGGCTTGCGCTATTTTAATGTTTTCGGGCCACGCCAAGCCTTAGATGACGAATATGCGGTAGTTATCCCTAAGTTTATCCATTGTATTTTACATGATGAACAACCGCCGATTTTTGGTACCGGCAGACAATCCCGCGATTTTACCTATATTGATAATGTCGTAGCTGCCAATATTCTAACCATGACCAAGAAAGGGATCAAACACGAAATATTTAATGTCGCTAACGGCAAGGATAACACGGTATTAAAACTAGTTGCAGATTTGAACAAAATCATCGGCAAAAAGATCCAACCCAAACTCTTACCCGTTAGAGTAGGGGATGTATTTCGCACCTGCGCTGACATCTCAAAAATTAAGTCCAAATTAGGCTTTAAGCCTGCAATCGGCTTTGAAGAAGGCCTGAAAAAAACCGTAGACTACTTTAAGTCTATGCCCGCCTAAACAATCAAAAATTCAACCTTAATTTATGCTTGACAAAACTCGACTTTAGTGATAATTATGAGTATGTACCCAAATTAACCGGGGCGTTAAACTTAGGTAAAAACAGGTAAATTAAATGCGACTGCGCGGAAGACCCAAGAAGTATAGAATAGTCAAAGTTGACCCTAAAATCAACCAATTTAGCCCAAGAGGCAGGCCGGGAAGGCCGGATGAGGTTGAGCTAAAGATGGATGAATTTGAAGCCTTAAGGCTGGCAGATTACCGGGGTTTAAGCCAGAAAGAGGCAGCCAAATCAATGCATATATCCCAGCAAACTTTTAGCCGGATATTGAATAAGGCACGCCAACTGATTGCTAAAGGAATAACTACCGGATCCGCAATAAAGATCCAAGGTGGCAACTACGTAATCAGTTCCCGAATCGATCCAATCCAGAACCCAGAAATCAAACCCAAAACAGAAGATTTAGTACTAAAAAATCTGCCTAAATAAGTGTTTCTCGGGCGATTTTTACCTCATTTTACCCTATATGTCTACTTCCTATAATATATCTTATGTTAACTTGTCTATCTTGGCTAAGTGTCTTTAAAGCATTGGAAGGCAACGGGTTATTAAAGGCTGTTTTTAAGCTGTGGATATCGCACTTTTCGATTACTTAAACTTACCGCGTTATTTTATGCTTAACAATTTAAGCACAAACTATGCGCCATCTTCCCTGGATTTTTTGGCTTTAATTGAAGATTTCTTAGGAACGTGTAAACGAGGTAATTGCTGGGTAAATTGAACCCTCTCCAAAGCGGTTATTAATGCGGTCCAGGGCCCGAATAAGCCCCTCCTTGCGGATTTCCTCGCTAAGTAAAGGCTGACTAGTGCCCCAAAAAAGGCTGCTGCAGGTGACCCCGATTGCCCGAATTCTGGGATTTTTAAGGCTTGAATTAGCCATTATTTTAATGGCTTTTTGGTAGATCTCATAACCGTCATTAGTTTGAGTTTGGTAGGTTTTTTGGGCGCCAAAATTTCCGATTTCCGGGCCGTTTAGCCAAAGGTGTACGGTTTGGCTAACTAAATTTTGCTGCCTAAGCCGAGTGGCAACCATCTCAGATAATAGCCTGATCCAGGCCCGGATAACCTGGGGGTTTATTTGAACTTTCGGTAAGGTGTATGAATGGCTTACTGACTTTGGCTTTTGGCTAGACTTACCGGTATTTTCATCAAACTTACCGGGATTCTGATCAAAAAAAGCCGGTAAGTTTAGGTATAAATCCCAGCAGGTTTTTAAGCCACTGGCTATAAAATTTGCCCCGGTTTTTCCACCCATTCCGCAAAGCTTATCCAGCGAAGTCTGCCGTAAAATACTCTCAAAATTGTCATCATTAATTAAGGTCAGGCCGTCCGGTTTATCTATCTTAGAGGCCAGCTTAGCCAGGAGCCAATTTTTGGCAATGCCCACGGAAGCGGTAATGTTAAAGTTTGCATAGATCTGCTCTTTAATATCTTTGCCTAAACTTACCGGGTTTTGACATCCGGTCAGGTCCATTTGGAACTCATCAACTGAAGCATAATTTAAGGGTAAATTAAAGCCTTGCAGTAGTTCAAATATCTGCTCTGAGGTCCAAATATACTTTGCCTGATCCGCAGCTACGAACTCTAAGTTTGGGCACCTGGCAAAGGCTTCCCGGGAGGCCATTCCGGAATTAATCCCCAAGACTTTAGCCGCGTAACTTGCAGCACATACAACTGTATGCATTTTGCTACCACGTGAGCCGACAATTAAAGGTTTGCCTTTTAAGCGCGGGTTGATCGCCTGCTCAATTGATGCAAAAAATGCATCCATATCAACATGTAAAATCATTGGATTAATTTGTCGATCTGCCAGCGGAAGGTAGAATTATCAAAAGATATCTGATACATCTGGCCGGCACTTAGTACGGAGAAGTAACTGATCAAAGCCTGGCCAATACGCTCCTGCCAGTTATAGGTTATTTTTTCAATTTGATATTCCTTATCGTGCCAACTAAAGCTTTGAGGGAATATCTTAGCGTGCTTAAAAAGTGCCAGCACTTCGATGCGCTCATTTAAAGCATCAGGATTAAAACCTCCGGAAGCTTCCGGCTCAAACCTATCCCAGCGCGCTTTAGGGCTAAAACTATTCTGATTCATATTTAGGATTGACCCCCTTTCCCGATTAGCTTGGAAACTGTTTCGCAGTTAAAGGGGAAATGGGGTTCATTTAATACTTCCTAATTACTGTAATTAGTTTACCGATGACTTTAAACTCTTCAAAGATCGGCGCATAATTGCTGTTGGCTGCTTCCAGGTGAAACTTACCGCTTTTACTTCGCAGCCGCTTTAAAGTAACTTCATTATTATCTAACAATGCCGCAACTATATCATTATTGTCAGCATGAGGGCGTTTTTTAATAATGGCAATATCACCTTCAATAATTCCGGCATCGATCATGCTATCGCCTTTAACGCGCAGGGCAAAAACATCATCAAAACCTAAGCGCCCAAGAAATAAATCATCGGCATCAACATAACCCTGAATTTCTTCATAAGCTAAATTCGGCTTACCGGCCATAATCGTACCAATTATAGGGATCTTAAAACTTGCGCGTTCCGTTAATTCAATTGCCCGGGATTTATTATTCATCCGCCTCACCAAGCCTTTCTGCATTAAAGCCTTTAAGTAATCTCTGACTGTTCCGGTAGATTTAAACCCCAGCTCCTCCCCTATCTCCCTAATTGTAGGAGGAAGCCTCTCCCCTATCCGTTTCCGGATAAAATCCAGCACCTTCTGCTGCTTTGGCGTTAAATACGGCTTCCTTTCCATGTCTATAGATATACCACACATTTGTGTGGTTTGTCAAGAAAAATTAAAGGAGCGCTTCTGTCTTAATCGCTTAAAACAGAAACGCCCCTTAATTAGTCGCTTTAATTAACGGCTTTGTCCTTTGCTCTTCTGATAACAATCTCTGCAAAGAATCGGCTTTCCGCCCTCTCTGGGCTTGAAAGGAACTTCGCATTCTTTTTTACATTCCGCGCAAACTGCCTTATGCATTTCGCGAGGCCCGCCGAATCCACCACCTTGCTGATACGCCATGCTCTTACCCCCCTTTTTTAGTTCACCTTATGATACAAATCATAAATCGCCTTAGCAATTAAAAAACCTGCTAAAGCAATTAAAATATCTGCTAGCGTAGATTTAAATATCCAATCTGAAAATGAAGGATGCTTACCTGCGAAACTATCAATAGAAAAATCCCACATCAGAACCACACCCAGAATTGTAAGCATCCCCTTTAATAATAATCCGTAAATTGCAGATTTACGCGCACAGAGAAGTGCGGTAATCAAGAACGCATCAATCAGGCTGGCAATGGTGGCAATCCGGTAGATTCCGGTAAAAGGATGAATCCGGTAATGCAGCAGAAGCCCGCCTAAAGCTAAAAAAAACATCGCGCTAATTAAAATTCTTCTGTTCATAATTTTAAAATTTAACTAAATGCCCTAAATAAAAGACTAGGCCAATCCCAATAAGATGCACTACCCACCACCCCCAGCCTAAAAATCTAAATGTTGCCTTCATATTGATATTATACTAAAATTTAAACAAAATAGTGAAAATTCTTGTTAATCTTTATTAATTACATGGATCAATTCACAAAGCCTGCCATAATCATGCATATTAAAATTCATGGCCAGCCGGGGCAGCTCTAGATACTCCCCTCTTTCAATCTCTTCTTCGGTGGGAAGAGCCGGGCAAATTTCCCCGCGGATTAAAATATCTTTAAAATTTTTGTTTAAAAGAATTAAAGTTTTTCCCGTAAGCTTTTTATTTAATCTGATCACGGTTAAACCCTTGACATACCTTATAGAGTGATAAACTTTATAGAAATCCTCGACATATTTAACTGCCTGGTCAACGGTTTTGGCAAGATAAAAAAGGCTGAAATCTTCTTTTTTAATAAACCCGTTTTTAAGTAAGTGATTATTGATAAAGCGCTTCCAATCGGTCCAATAGTTAGAGCCCGCAGGCTCCATTAAAACTATCGGCCGGGGTTTAGATTTTCCGGTTTGCATCAATGTCAGCATTTCGAATCCTTCATCATTGGTACCGAATCCTCCCGGGAAAAGAGCGGTTACGTCGGTTTCCTTGATAAAGATCAGCTTTCTGGTGAAAAAATACTTAAAATTAATCAATCTTTCTTTCTCATCAATGTACGGATTAGGTTTCTGCTCAAAAGGCAGGCGGATATTCAAAGCAAAATCCGTACCAGACTTAGCGCCTTTGTTACCGGCCTCCATGACTCCGGAGCCGCCTCCGGTTACAATCATATAGCCTTTTTCAGTCAATCTCTTGGAGAATTCCTCAGCCATCTTATACTCAGATGATGTTTTCGAAGATCTTGCCGAACCAAAAATAATTACTTTTTTAGCATTCCGATAAGGAGAAAATATCCTGAATGAATACCGCAACTCTTTAAGGGTGTTATTTACAAGCTTTAGGTCGCCTTTATCACTAGACTCTCTGCCTAATTTAACAGCAGTAATAAGTATCTCTTTTAACAGATGCTCGGTTTCCTTAGATGAAGAACTTTTAACAAGTTCATCAATCAGCTTATCTATGGCTTTATCGCCAACTTCATATTCTTTTGACATTCTATCCATAATTATATTCTCCCTCAAATGTCTAGATTATTCTTCAACCTCCCCAACCAGTTTCTCGTAAAATTCACGGTAATTCTCTTTTTTATCGCTCTCCCGCAAAGCAATCGCCGTACGCGGGTGCTCATCCAGGATACCGGTGATAGCATAAGGAATAAAATAACCCCATTCTATCTTTTTTTGCAAAGGTATAAACTCTTTGGAAATTACATCCAGGATCGGGCGAATATCATACTTGGGATTTTTCAGAAATCCTAAAATCAACTCCGTAGGACAATTACCCGCAGCCCTGCCTAAACCGAAAATAGTCGTATCCACGTAATTGGCATCGTGGATAATTGCTTCGATCGTATTAGAAAAAGCCAGCTGCTGATTATTATGCGCATGCATCCCAACTTCTTTAGTTTTTAAAATACTTTTTGCTTTCTTGATCAAAAATTCGGTTGTCTCCTGATAAAGCGAACCAAAACTATCTACAATATTAATTATCTTAGACTTGCATTCTTTTTCCAGCTGCTGCAGGCATTCGGTAAGCTCATTGTCCAAAGCCCGGGAGATGGCCATAATATTTACCGCGGTCTCATAATTCTTATCGGCAAAATGATTGGCTAAAAAAATCGCCTTATCCACATCCTTAACATAAGTTGCAACTCTGATCATGTCTACCGGGCTGTCTTTTTTAGGTAAGACATCATCAATATCCACTCTGTCCACATCAACCATAACTGAGATCTTGGTCTGTGAATCAATTCCCTTAACTACCTCTCTTATATCCTGATCATCGCAAAACTTCCATTTCCCGAATTCTTTCGGATTAAAAAGCCGCCGGGAGTTTTTATAGCCGATCTCCATATAATCTATCCCTGCCTCTGAAAGCGCTTTATAAACCTCGCGCACAAAATGCAAGTCAAAATCATGCTTATTCATCAGCCCGCCATCTCTGATCGTACAATCTAAAACCTTAATCTTCTCTCTGAACATTGATTATCCCTCCGTTACTTACAGATCTTCTTTAAAAGCCAAGCCATATTCTTGCCCAAGATATCCATCGTATTTAGGCCCTCTTCGTCTTTTTCAACATCCCCGATCTGGCGGCCTATTCCGATATTCCAATATAAGGAACCAACAATAATCATCTCACTTATTGTGAAAAAATGATTGATCGTATCAAAAGCATGGATTGCTCCGCCGCGCCGCACCGCAACTACCGCTGCGCCGACTTTACGCATTAACATATTATTATTGGCCCTTGAAACCATTCCTGCGCGTTCAATTAAGGCCTTGGCAGAAGCTGTACAATCAGCAAAATATGTGGGCGAGCCAATGATAATTCCATCAGATTTAAGCATCTGGGCAATATACTCATTGACTAAATCATCAGTCACGGCGCATTTTTTGTCTTTATTAGTCATGCACTTGCCACAGCCAATACACCCGGAGATCTTCTGACCGGCAAGCTGAATAAGCTTGGTTTTAATCCCCTCGCGTTCTAATTGTTTAAAAAATTGCTTGATAAGAATGGCAGTATTACCGTCAGCGCGTGCGCTTGTATTAAAAGCAACTACTTTCATAGCATCAATCCCGCCTTTCTATAAGGGGATACCCTTAGCTTTAGCCCAGCGTCTAACCCCACTTTGGGGAGAAGAACGTCCCTGTTTATATAACTCATGGCGCTGTTCTTTAATTTGCTCATTTTCAAGATATTCGTCAAAGGTAGTGCCCATACGATCGATATAACCTTTGGGAGTAATTTCAATGATCCGATTAGCTACAGTCTGAATTAATTCATGATCATGTGAAGAGAATAAAATCGTTCCCGGGAATTTAGCTAAGCCCCGGTTTAAAGCGGTGATTGATTCCAAATCAAGATGGTTGGTTGGCTCATCTAAGATAACCACATTCGGCTGAGTAACCATCATCCGCGTAAACATACAACGCGCTTTCTCCCCTCCGGATAAAATATTCACCGACTTTAACGCCTCTTCACCTGAGAAAAGCATGCGCCCCAGGAAAGAGCGAATATATTGCTCTTCAGGATTGGGCGAATAACCCCTCAACCAATCAGGAATATTTAATGCTGAATTAAAAAAAGATGAATTATCTTTGGGATAATATGCCCGCTTCGTTGAAACGCCCCATTTAAAAATTCCGCTGTCCGGCTGGGAGACATTCATAAGAATTTCAAAAAGCATGGTTTTCGCAATGTCATTAGGCCCGACAAAAGCAACTTTATCACCTTTCTGAATTGTGATACTGAGCCGCTCGAACAGAATTTGCCCATCTGCTTTTTTAGAAAAATTGTCGATACTCAAAAGATCATTACCTGCTTCTCTCTCCGGCTCAAAATTAATATACGGGTATTTACGCGAAGACGGCTGGATGTCTTCAACGTTAAGTTTCTCAAGGATCTTCTTGCGGCTAGTTGCCTGACGGCTCTTAGAAGCATTATTGGCAAAGCGCATAATAAAATCTTTCAAGTCTTTGCGTTTTTCTTCTATCTTTTTATTTACTTCGCTGCGCTGTCTGGCGGCAAGCTGGCTGGCCTCTGACCAAAAAGTATAATTGCCGGCGTAAAGACGGATCTTAGCAAAATCAATATCGGCAATATGCGTACAGACTTTATCCAAAAAATGGCGGTCATGGGAAACAACGATAGCAATATTGGCAAAATTACAAAGGAATTCCTCCAGCCACATGCTTGATTCTATATCTAAATGGTTGGTAGGCTCATCGAGAAGTAAAATATCAGGATTACCAAATAATGCCTGAGCTAATAGTACTCTGACTTTCTGGCCTGCTTCTAGCTGGCTCATCTGCGCTGAGTGTATCGACTCTTCAATCCCCAGATCACTTAAAAGCTTAGCCGCGTCAGATTCAGCATTCCAGCCTTCCAGCTCGCTAAACTCCTCTTCTAACCTTGAGGCATGCATACCGTCTGCATCCGTGAAAGGAGTCTTGGCATAAATGGCATCCTTTTCAGTCATAATTTCATAGAGCCGCTTATGCCCCATGATCACCGTAGTTAATACTTGATATTGATCAAAAGCAAACTGATCCTGTTTTAAAACTGAAATGCGCTTACCGGCCGATATTACCACCTCACCTGCGCTTGAGTCAATTTCACCCGAGAGTATTTTTAAAAATGTGGATTTACCTGAGCCGTTTGCTCCGATTAAACCATAGCAATTGCCGGGTGAAAATACAATATTAACTCCGGTAAAGAGTTTGCGTTGGCCAAATTGAAGTGAGACATTATTTACGGAAATCATAAAATTTAAATAGTGGCGGATATCATTTTTTTGGGGAAAAACTAAAGAATGGGTTTAAAAATAAACTATTCCCTTCCAATAATCTGTATACTCGAGTGCATCTATCTTATTATCATTATTCTTATCAATTTGATCGAAATATTCCTTAAATTGTGAATCAGATTCTGCTTTAGTTACTACGCCATTGTTATCTTTATCTGCTGCTTGATGCATCTTTGTCTCATCGGCTGATAGCTCACCGGAATCAAGGACGCCGCTTTTATCTTTATCTAATTCATCAAACCTTTTTTCTTGATAGGACTGCATTTCATCTGCGCTAATAAAGTTGTCATAATCTGTATCTATGGCTTGAAATTCCGGCTTGACTACCTGTGCAGGCTCATCTTGAGCAAAAACATTAACGCAACTAAATAAAACCAGACAAAAAAATAAAGCCCAAAATTTAACCATGCTCATCATCCCCTCCTATTTTTATTGCTTCTGATATAAACCGATTAATTCAGCCTTTCCTAAAATACAGCCAACCATAGCTGCTTCCAAATCTATCTTAGTTATGCTTGACTTCAAATTCAAGATTGTATCCAGAGCATAAATTTTGAAAAAATAACGGTGTACTCCCTTAGGAGGACAGGGACTGACATAATCTAACTTACCTAATGAATTAACACCCTGCTTTCCGGGAACGCTGTTTTCCTCTATACGGCTGACAATCGGGATATCAAAAACCACCCAATGCACAAAATCGCCTCCCGGAGCATCAGGATCATCAACAATTAAAGCCAAACTCTTAGTTTCCTCAGGAATACCTTCAATAGATAAGGAAGGATTAATACCATCTCCTTGACAACTAAATTTTATAGGTATAAAAGCATTGTGTTCAAATGAAGGGCTGGATAATTTCATCGCCAATTCTCCCTTACCTACGATGATCCCCTCCGCCACCCCTAGGAGCACCTTGATTCATCATCGGTTTTTTGTTCGGACTTGTGCCGGGTCCGCCTTTTGGGCCGGGAGGATTTTCCCAGTTAGTTCCGGGTCCGCCTTTTGGCCCGGGAGGATTATTATCCTTGTCTCTTCTTGGTGGTAAATTACCTTCATGACGCGCATCCCTAACATCTTTCTTAAAATCCCGCTTTTCGGTTTTCATCTCTTTCTTATCTTGTATCATTTGCTGAACATTTTCCTTATGAGTAGCCCTGAGCTGTTGTCTAAGTTGATGCGCTTTTTTCATATCTCCTGAATCCATTGCTGTTTTTATCTGATCTCTTAGCTGTTTTTCTTCTGCCCTTGATGCTTGAGCTTCTTCTTTAATCTGGCCTCGCTGCTCTTTAATGGCCTGCCGGTCAGAAGATAGTTTCTGTCTCCAGTCAGCAGCTTTATTAACTGAAGACTCCTGATCCTCTGCATATATCTTCCCGGAGTTAAAAATAAAAATGCAGGATACGATACAACCGAGTAACACAAGCTTCTTGCTCATATGCTCCTCCCTTTTATCATTTTATCTTTCCTTGATTGGCTACCGCTTCCATGGCTTTTTTTACTTCTTCAGGATCACCCAAATAATAACTCTTAATCGGTTTTAGATTATCCTCTAATTCATAAACTAAAGGTAATCCCGTGGGAATATTCAATCCCACAATCTTCTCTTCGGAAATATTATCCAGATATTTAACTAAAGCGCGCAATGAATTTCCATGCGCGGCAATAATCACTCGCTTACCGCTTTTAACGATCGGGACAATGGTTTCATGCCAATACGGCAGGAATCTGGCAACCGTATCCTTTAAACATTCAGTAAGAGGCAGCTCTTGCGGATTAAGATCCTTATATCGTAGATCAAACCCCGGATAACGGGAATCTTTTTTATCCAAGGGCATCGGAGGAACGTCATAACTTCTTCTCCAAATTAAAACCTGTTCTTCTCCGTATTTAGCAGCTGTCTCGGATTTATTTAATCCTTGCAAAGCCCCATAATGCCTCTCATTAAGCCGCCAGGAATTATATACCGGTATCCACATCAAATCCATCTCATCCAAGGTAATCCAAAGCGTGCGAATTGCTCTCTTTAAGACAGAAGTATAGGCTAAATCAAAAACAAAACCTTCTTGCTTAAGTACCTCTCCGGCTTTTTTTGCTTCCTGTAAGCCTTTTTCCGATAAATCAACATCCGTCCAGCCGGTAAAACGGTTTTCCTTGTTCCAAGTACTTTCTCCGTGCCTCAATAATACTAACTTCTTCATTAAATCCTCCGCGAATATTTAAGTAGTTTATATTTTAACTCCTAAAGAGTATTTTTGCAAGCGCAATATAAGCCTTGCATTATTGAACGATCTTGTTAAAATACCGTTGAAAGGAGGAAATATGAAAAAGATTAGTTTAACTGTTTTAGTTTTGTTTGTTGCAGTAATGCTCAGTGGCTGTGCCACACCTTACCCCATGGGTATGATTTATACCGAAATTAAGGCTCCGGTAGGTGCAGGTGACGGACCAGTTTCTTACAGCAAGGTTGGGACATCTAAAGCCACCTCGGTTTTAGGGTTAGTTGCCACAGGCGATTGTAGCATTAAAACTGCTGCGGCAAATGGCGGGATTAAAAACATCAAATATGTTGATTACGACGCTAAGAATATCTTAGGTATTTTTGGCGAATATACCACTACTGTTTACGGAGACTAATTGCCGTTAGCAAAAATGGTAAAAATAAAGGCCGGTATCTTTTAGATACCGGCCTTATTATTTCGTTTAAAATCACTCAGATTTATTTAGATCAACCATTCGAGTATTATCCTGAATCGTTACCATCTCTACTTTATGCAATCTTGACATCTTATCCGTAACCTCGCGGATCCTGGAGAAATTATTACGCATAGTTTCGATCCGATTGCGGGTCTTCTCGCTTAACTCCAGATGCCTGATCTCAAGCTCTAATAAATCAAGATTACCGGTGACAGATAAAAGAGGGTTATTCACCTGATCACCTAAGGCCAGCACAGTCTCGGTAATTGCCGCCAACCGATTTTTCTCAATCAGCTCATGCTGCATAGTTAAGATCTTCTGATTATCATCAATTAACTTAAGAGTTACAGACATAAGCATTCTTTTACCTACGATGATCCCCATAATAAAAACACCGATAGTAATAGTTATAATATAGCCGACCTGGCCGGCTAAAACATTATAATTAGCAATTTTCCCGATCAATATATAATTAAATACCAGCAATGGTATAACACCAACCAGGCTTATAACATGGCTCAAATCTTTTCTGATATTATGAGTAATTTTTTTTATTTCCATAAGAATTCCTCCTGATAATTAGTAGAGTTATTAAATAACCAAGAAAACCTAAAATCAAACCTATAATTAAATAACCGATCACAATCGGCAAAAGCACATCTGAAAATGAAAGCTTAAAAAACTTCACCCAGCTAAAATCCTTAATCAGTATGAGCGCTTTCTGCTGAACCTCTTGCCAACTCATTTTTAGTATAACAGAACCGGTTTTTATTGCCAAGATAAAAGTTACCAGGCTCAGCCAGGTATTGGTAAACAAGCTACCCAATAATGCAGAAGCGCGATTTGCTTTAAAAATAAACGCTAAAAATAACGCAAAAATCGGCCCTGTACCGGGCATCAGCCCGGAAAACACACCCAGCCCCACTCCCAAAGCAATCTTCTGCGCAGAATCATTGATCTTGAAGAGCTCAAGGAATAAAAAATTAATAGTTTTTTTGAAAAACGATACCAGTTGGCACATATTTAAGTAGGTTTAATATTTACACCAGCGAATCTTTCGGCCCCGTATGATTCCTGGATCCAGCCGTTAAGTAGATGATATTTTTCCAAAATCTGCTTGGCTTCTTCGTATTCGACGGCTTTCAGACGACGGTTAATTTTAGAATTAGTTGACGCCTTGTGATAGGGCAGATACTGGCTCATTAAGCTTAGATAAGTATCTTCAGATAATTGGTGAGCAATAAATTTCATTACTTTATCTGTCGATGAACATCCGTTAGGCAGGACCAGATGTCTAATAATCAGGCCTCTTTGAATTAACCCATCATCTGAAAATTTGGCCACCCCCACCTGTCTATGCATCTCTTTAAGCGCCTGCTGATTAGCTTCTACATAATCTGAAGCAAGCGATAATTCTTTGGCGATCTGGTTATCTCCGTAACGGCTATCCGCTAAATAAATATCAACAATACCATCAAGTAATTTAATAACTTCAGAAGATTCATAACCGCTAGTATTATAAACTAAAGGTATCTTTAATCCCTGAGGAATCGCTAATTCCAGACTTTTAAGTATCTGTGGTAAAACATGTGTTGGCGTAACTAAATTAATATTATGGCAACCCTCCTCCTGCAGTTTTAACATTATTTGGGCAAGCTGTTCCAAGGTATATTCTTTTCCGGCACCTAATTGGCTAAATTCGTAATTTTGGCAGTAAATACAATTCATATTGCAATGGCTAAAAAATATTGTGCCGCTTCCTTTTGCGCCTGATATCGGAGGCTCCTCTCCGTGATGAGGCATAAAACTGTAAATCTTAGGTAATTTTGTGGTCTTACAAAAACCAACTTTGCCATCCAGACGATTGACCTTACAGCGCCGCGGGCAAATCTGGCATGATTCAAGAGAAGAAAATAACTGGTCAGCTATTTCCTTTAGTCTTCCGTTTTTATATAAATTAATATACGCTGGGTAATCGGACATGTTATGGTTAATTTAATGCGGCGATTTCTTTTTCTACCTGTTTAATGCGCTCATCAATAGGCGGGTGAGAGCTCAAAAAAACTAACTGTAGACTCGTATTCTTCCCTTCTGCTTTAAGCTTCTGGAAAAAAGTAACCATACCCTGAGGATTAAACCCGGCGGCCTTAGAGTATTTAACCCCTAATTTATCCGCCAAATATTCATCCTTACGGCTATAGCCTAAAGTAACAACATTGAAAACTACATCCACAGCCTGCAAAACCTGGCCCTGCCCGGTTAATCCTAAGGCGATTGAGCTGATCAGTTGATAACCCAACACCGCCTGCAGGCGTTTTACGCTATGGCGAGCGGCAATATGCCCTACTTCATGGCCCAGGACTGCAGCCAGTTCATCATCGCTGGCAGCATCGAGTAAACCGTCATTCACATAAACAGTACCGCCGGGTATGGCAAAAGCGTTAAACTCCTTGTCTTTAACGATATTAAAACTATAAATTAGATCTGTACGGTCAGAAATTGCGGCAATCCTTTTACCGATCTCATCCAGGCGCTTCTGTCTTACGGGGTCATTAAGCAGTTTCATATCCGAAGAAATCTGCTTGGCCATATCTTTGCCTAAGTTAACCTCTGTTTGAGTATTGATAAACAGGGTTTCGCGATTACCGGTTGCCGGGTTATAAATAGTTGTACAACCGGAAAAAATGAAAACGCTGCAAATGAAAACAAGGCCGATTAATTTACGAAGCATAGCGCGACCTGATCTGATTAAAGATATTGATATACTCTTGACTGCGATAATCCGGGTAAGTCCAGTCATTGGGAGAAAATGAATTCCCCCGGAAAGAGAGCGTTATCTCAGCAAAGATCCCTTTGCGTAAATATATCCTATGCGCATAATCCTTGGTGGTTGCCAAAACCAACTTAGCTAAATCCAAATAACCCGGATCAATATTAATCAAACGGCACCCGGAAGACATAAATTTTTCCTCAAGCCTGTTGGTATAAAGCTTGATCCGGTATAGATCACCGATAGCAATAAGCTTTTTAAAACTGATAAATCTCTTTTTTAAATTACTTCCCATCTCTTCCTTATAATGCTCAGTACAGATAAACTCAATCGGCCCGGATTCAAAATCAAGGCTGCCGAAGATTTTCTTTAGCCTGTCCCTAGCCTTAATAAAAATGGCCTCATCTTTGTAGATGAAGCCAATTACCAGTTTAACCGGATTATATTTTCTGATTTTTCCCAAAGATTTTATAGCTTACGGCAAGAACCGACTGATGTATTGGGTGATCTTTTTACGCTGGTCATTACGCATCCCATTAAAGAATATGGCCAGGTTAAACCCTCCATGGGCTTCATCCTCGCTTCTTACCACTACCCCTTTACATTCAACGATCGTATTTTTATCAGATTTACCTTTACCGGGCAGGCTCAACTTGACAGAAATTTTGGTAAAAGGCGGCATATACTTATTCAAATGACAATAAGCCCCGACACAGCTGATATTGCGGGTAGAAGTAGAAAAATCATAACCATCTACTGCTAAACCAATCGGCAATTCATGATCCAGCCGCGGATGTAACCTGCGTTCTTTAGAGCTCTTCATTATTTCTTCTCTTCAGCTTTGGATTTAATAATAAATGCGCGCCAGCATTTTTTACTACAATAAAATTTACCGTCCCGGTAATAGCGTTTTAATCTTTTAACTACCTTGTTACAAACCGGACAATTAGATTTTTTTTCTTTTTTTACTTTTACTTTCTTTGCCTCTGCCTCAGGTGCCTGCGTTGCCATGACTTATTTTCCTTTCATTAAGTTTACCTCAATCCAACTGCATTCTTACAAATTCTTTTAAATAATTTTTTTCCAGAGCATTAAACTCAACAAACTCCACCCCTGTCTGGTTGCGATTTGAATGCGCTAAAGGAGTTGACCAGGCCACCCTGCCAATAGGCTTTAAGACGCGATTTAAAACATTGATTTCAAGCATGATCGCCGTAGAGGGAGGGACAAACCTGTCGCTGGTAAACCTTAGGCCTCCACAACTTATATCCCTGGTAAGGGCACTATCAAAAATAGGCTTACCTCTAATCTGATAGTTTATCTTTGAATGAAACATTATCCGAGGAAATGTACGATTATCTTTCTGTTTTAACTGAAGATCCATTAGAAAAAATATAGCATACATTCCAAAGCATGTCAATACTTTACGCACGGGCGTAACACCGGCGCAATTTTACGCACAAGCGTATGCCGACGCATATCCCCACAGGGGGACACTGGCGCAATTCCAGTTAGCGTCAGGTGCCTATTGCGTCGGGCGCCAATTAGCGCCGGGTATATGCTGGGATTGCTGGGATTGCATGCTGGGATTGCGTACTTTACAAAGCTAGCGATTCTGATATAATTATCCCGGAGGATAAACAGATGTACTGCAAATATTATGGGTTAAAAGAAAGGCCTTTTAATGTCACCAGCGACCCGGCCTTCTTCTTTTCCAGCAAGAAACATAAAGAAGCCCTCTCTCACCTGCTCTATGGAGTCTCCCAGAGAAAAGGAATCATCGTCTTAACCGGAGAAATCGGTACAGGCAAAACAACGATCTGCCGCTTCTTCCTGAATCAGATCGGAAAAAATGTAAAAACCGCCTTTATTCTTAATCCTACCTTCTCTGAAACTCAATTATTGGAATCAATTATTAAAGACTTTGGAATTAACTCAAAAAACAATACTAAATTGGGAATGGTTACAGAATTAAATAATTTTTTATTAAGAGAGTCCAACTCCGGGAATAATCTTGTGCTGATCGTCGATGAAGCTCAAAATCTAAAACCTGCTTTGCTTGAGCAGATCCGCTTGCTTTCAAACCTGGAAACAGAAAAGGATAAACTATTACAGGTGATTTTAGTCGGCCAACCCGAATTAAACAGCCGGCTTAATCTGTATAACCTAAGACAGCTGCGCCAAAGAATTATGGTTAGATACCATATCGGGCCGCTAGACAACGATGAGATAAAAGATTACATCAATTGGCGCCTGGAGATTGCCGGATCAGAGAAAAAAATTGAATTTAGCAGCGAGGCGCTTGATTTAATCAGCCGGTTTTCCGCAGGCACACCCAGGCTAATCAACATGATCTGCGACCGGGCTCTTTTGGCCGGCTTTGTCGGAGAAACTACCCATCTAGATTTTAATATCTTGAAAAAATGCGTCGAAGAACTGGACAGCTACTCTGTGGCTAAAAGCGTATGAGCATCATCAATGAAGCCTTAAAGAAAACCGGTGAATTTATTCAGGAAAATGAAACTAAAAATAAGCCTGCGGCTAAAATTTTCCCTTCCCCGAAACTTTTGCTTGTCTATTTCTTAATCCTGCTGGCGGGAATTTTATTGAGTAAATTTATTTTTGACCTACTTAGCCGCCCACAAGAGCGCACTTTGGCTTCCGATAGCCGAAGTGCGCCACTGCAAAGCCCTAAAGCAGCAAGCGTGGAACCTTCGGTTAAGCCTGTTTTACCTACTGCTGTGATTGCGCCTTTAGAAAACAAAAATACAGCTGAACCGAGCTTCATTTTAAACGGAATTTTCTTTTCCGATAATGACGGTTATGCGTTAGTGAATAACCAAATTGTGAGGGAAAATGATTCAGTTGATGGAGCTACAGTGGCCAGGATTACTCAAACCACCGTAGAACTTGACAGCAATGGCGAGCTTACCAGTCTTTCTACTCGCCGCTAGGACTTAACCGGATATTTTTTTAATCGACTCTTTAATTAAATCCAAGCTGACATTGCGCACAATTCTAGTCTTACCAATACCGCTTAGCAGCACAAATTTATTCTCCTTGCCCGAAAATTTCTTATCATGATAATGTGCCTTGATAATTTTAGCCATCGGTATTGCTTTTAATTTAGAAGGCAAACCATAGAGCTTAATCAAATTTTCAACTCTAACTGCCAATTTCTGATTAATTAATTTTAATCTCTGGCTTAAATCAATGGCCGCAATCATTCCCAAACTAACTGCCTGGCCATGATTATACCCGCAATAGCCGCCTGCCGCCTCGATAGCGTGGCCGATGGTATGGCCAAAATTAAGGATTGTCCTTAAGCCGCAAGTCTCTCTTTCATCGGAACTGGTAATCTTTGCTTTAATCTTACTACAGGAAGCAACTATCTTTTCAAGTGCCTTCGAATCCTTAGCGATTATTTTTTTAGAATTATCTTCCAAAAAACTAAAGAGCTTTTTATCTTTGATCGCTGCATATTTAATCACTTCGGACATTCCGCTTGCCAGCTGTTTATTATCCAGACTTTTTAAAAAATCAACATCGCTGAATACCAGCCTCGGCTGATAAAATGCACCAACTAAATTTTTACCTAAATCCAGATCCAGAGCAGTTTTGCCTCCGATAGCTGAATCTACCTGAGCCAGCAGAGTCGTGGGAATTTGCACGTAGTTAGTCCCGCGCTTATAAACCGAGGCGACAAACCCCGACAAATCACCGATAACCCCTCCCCCAAAAGCAATAATAAAAACCTTCTTCTCTTTGCTAAACTTAGCCAGCTCACTGATCACCATGCTAGCCGTTTGAATGGATTTACTTTTTTCGCTATCCGCTACAATTTTAAAATGAAAATTAAATCCTTCTTTTAATAGAGCCCGGCTTAATTTAGCACCGTATTTATCTTTTAAAAATTTATTAGTAATGATGAAGGCGTCAGTTCCGATGGCTAATCTCTTTAAAGTAACGCCCAGTTGACTAAGGATACCTTCTCCGATAATAATCTCATAACTGCGCTTGCCTAAATTAACTCTGCTCTTAAGCATCCTAGAAAGCCACCCCCATTATTCTGATCACCGAATTAACTAACGGCCAGAGTATCCGGTCAAAAAAGCCCAGCCAGATAAATACAAAAAGAATAATAAAGCCGTAACGTTCCAGTTTAACGTATTGTCTTGATAGATCCTCAGGCAATAGGCCCATTAAAACGCGCGAGCCGTCAAGCGGAGGAACCGGTATAAGATTAAATATCCCCAGAACAACATTAATGGTCAATAATTTAAAAAGCAAATAAGCCAGAATTCCGGAGAGCGGAACAAATTTTAACACTCCGGAAATAATAAAAGCTAGAATGAGATTGGCAAACGGCCCGCTTAGGCCGATCCAAATAATATCTTTCTTAGGATTTCTCAGAGCTAAGTAATTTATCGGGACAGGTTTAGCTGCCCCAAAAACAAAACTTCCGTTGGTAGTTATAAAGAGTACCAGCGGCAGAAGCACCGTCCAGAAAGGATCGATATGCGCTAAAGGATTTAAGGTCAGCCGGCCGCTTAATCTAGCCGTAGAATCCCCCAGTTTATAAGCAGTTAAGCCATGCGCAAATTCATGCACTGTTACCGCAATCATTAAAAGCGCAAAAGATATGGCAAAAGAAATAATTAAGCTTGAAAAATTCAATTTAATGCCTCAATAATATTAACTCCAACAATAGGATGTTTACTTCCAGCAGGGCTAATTAATTTTCCGCTAACCTTAACCTTATGGTAATTGAGGCTATCTAAGCTTTTACGGTTGCCTTTAAGAAAATAAACTTTATTTTCAGAAGTAATTAATTTATGCGTGGCCTGACGCCATAAGACCACCCCATACGGGCTAACCATTCCTTCAATAACTAAAGGATCAGAAGATTGGATCTCCTTGGCCGACGATTGCGGAATATCTTTAACAGGCGCCTCTATAGCTTCTTGTTTTTTAGGCAGAAGGACTTCTTTGTTGACAAATTTTTTATTAACCCAGCCATAGCTTTGATAAATCGGCTGGATCTTATACCAGCCATTTTCTTTAGTCAAAATATTAACTACGGTCAGCTTATCGGCTTTGCCTAAAATCCAACTGGATTCACTGGGCCCCAGCCGGATATTAATCCTATCTTTAATTACTTTGGCGCTCAGGCACTTTCCAGGATTAGTAACGGGATCAGAATTAAAACACTCAACAAGATCCTCTCTTACATATGACGGTGCTTCTTTAGGCAGCCGGATTTTATACCAGTCATGAGCCTCTGAAACTACTTCCACTAATTCACCTTTGGCAAGGACACAAATTACAGCAGAACCTACCGTAGCATCAACCCGTAAGTTTATATTTGTTGCATTAATTTGTCCGTTAAAATTAACAGAAGTTGCCCCAAAAGCAGCTATAGATGTAACCAAGCTAACGAACAGGACAATTAGGGTTATTCTGATTTTAAGATTTAACGGCATATCCGATCTTATTTCTTCTCTGGCGCTTTGGCAGCGGCCTTAGGCGCGGCTTTAGACGCGGCTTTAGGAGCTTCTTTGCCACCGGCAGCTGCTGGAGCTACTGGCCCTTCGGTTGTGGTTTCAACTTTCTCAACTTTCTCTTTTTTAACCTTGATCCTGAGGGTTTTAAGTTTCGGTAAACCGTAAACAGAATCCCCCTGTTTCCACTTGCTTTTCTCCTGCATCTGCTTAATCCGCTCAGAACGCTTCAACACCGAGCGGACCTTCTTCTCCTTTTCCGAAATAGTTAATGACGGATGTATGGACATGATTTTATAACCTCCTTATGCGGCAACCAGCGTAGGTTCTTTGCAACTGAATGAGCAAAGGTTGCGCGCTCTCTTGATTAGAAAATTTGCCTACGCACAAAATAATATAACTTCCTTTAGCAAAAACCATCGGGGCCATTCCGCTTTGAGTCAAAAGCTGTGCCTGGCGCAAAGCCAACCCCTTGTTTTTAAAAGCGGCCACCTGAACGGTATAGCTTTCCGCAGTCCCGCTATTATTTTCTGTCAGAATAACCCGTTTTCCATTCTCTACCCCGATTGAAAAAGAAATGATACTAGTTAGTGCTAAAACCATAATCAGCAGAATAACTTTTTCATACTTACGGATACGCAAGAAAACAGGATCTTTAACCGGACGAGGTTTATAATGCTGACTGTTTGAGTCTTGAGTAAAAAGTTCGAGTTGCGGATAATCTTGTTTTTCTACCATAAAATTTTTTATAACTTACACATATCCTGATCCAGATAGATTTTTTTATTAAATTTGCTGATCACTTTTAGGAAAGCCTCAACTATCTTAGGGTCAAATTGCGTCCCGCTTTTTTTCTTGATCTCCCGGATAGCTGCAGGAATATTCATCCGCTGACGATATGGCCGGCCGTAGACCATAGCTTCAAAAGCATCGGCTACTGCCATAATTCGGGCACCCAAAGGTATCTGACAGCCCTTAAGATGAGACGGATAGCCTGTTCCGTTATATTTTTCATGGTGATACATAATAATCGGAATAACCGGACGTAAAATCTGTAAAGGCCGTAAGATCTGCGCTCCCTTTACCGGATGCTTTTTAATAATGTCATATTCAGCAGTAGTAAGCTTAGTAGTTTTAGCCAGGATCTCAATCGGTATGCCTACTTTTCCGGCATCATGCAAAAGGCTGGCATATTTAAGGCTTTCCAGCTGTTTTTCATCCAGGTGAATTTCACAACCTAAAGCACAAACCAGCTTACTGAATTGCGGCGAATGGGTATAATCCCTGGAAACCTTAGTATCTAAGAGCGTGACGAGCGATTTAATACTGCCAAAAACTATTTTTTGCTGCTCTTCATAAAGCTGCAGGTTCTTGATCCCGATAACCGCCTGCTCGGCCATCGTCATAAGCATCTCTTGGTCAAATATATCAAAAGGCAAAACAGATTTTTTACGTTTGATAATAATCAGCCCAATCACATCTTCACTAATCAGCGGAATGCCTAAAAAATCAGCCTTCATTACCACCGCTGCGCGATTAAGAATCTTTTTTTCTACTTTACCTTTAATTTTAGTCTTTTTACAAATCACGCATTTCTGATTATCATTGATTACACAATTAATAATCGAGTAGTTCTTATCCGTATCAAGTAAAATGATCTGGCAGAATTGAGCATTAAAAAATTGACAAAATAACCGGCCCATGCGGCAGACTAACTCATTAACCGTATAAGTAGAGTTGAGCAGGCGATAGATACTATGCACCGCCGAAATCAAAAACCTATACTTTTTCGTAGGGGTTGAATAATTTTTTGTATTCATCTAGGGCATACCGGTCTGTCATACCGGCGATATAATCACAAACGACCCGCCTGACTCCTTCTTTAGGAATCCTTTGCTGTATCTCAGTAGGCATCTGTTCCGGGCGCTTCAGATATTCAGTGAATAATTCCCGAATAAAACGTTTAGCTTTAATACTCATGCGCATAACCCGGTAATGCTTATAGAGCTTTTGCATGAGGAACTGCCGCAGCGGCTTTCTTAATTCTTTAATCTCCCTACTGAAATCTACGATTTTAAACCCGAACTTATACGGATCAGTAGGTTTTTTGATTTTAAGCCGCAAAATTTCCGATTGCGTATGGCGGATTAAATCCGTAACCTGTAAATCGATTAAACCGCGGATAATCAGGTATTTACGGCAATTGAATTTAATTTTAGCATATTTTTTGTCAATTTGGCGATTTATTTCCTGCCAAATCTTAAGCCCTTCAAGATCAGCCTCCTTGATTAATCCGGAGGTCAAACCGTCATCTAAATCATGATTATCATAAGCTATTTCATCAGCAGCATCAACCAGCTGGGTCTCCAATGAAGGCATCTTGTGCGGCAGAAATTCCTTAATCTTAATCGCAATATCAAAAACTGAAGAGTGTTTAACTATCCCCTCTCTTACCTCCCAACTTAAATTTAAACCCGGGAAATCCGGATAACGCTCCTCCAAATAATCTACTACCCTTAGGCCCTGAAGATTATGATTAAACCCTCCGAATCTAGCCATTAATTCATTGAGCGCCTCCTCTCCGGAATGGCCAAAAGGAGTATGCCCTAAATCATGGGCCAGAGAAATCGCCTCGGTTAAATTCATATTCAAACGTAAAGCATAAGCAATGGTACGGGCGATCTGGGCAACTTCAATGCTATGCGTCAGCCGGGTGCGGTAATAATCACCTTCATGATTAACAAAAACCTGGGTTTTATATTCAAGCCTGCGAAAAGCTGCAGAATGAATAATCCGATCACGGTCACGCTGGTAACATGATCGATATGGATGCTCATCTTCCTTATACTGGCGGCCGCGAGAATTAGAGCTCATGCTGGCATAAGGAGCCAAAAATTTATCTTCAAACTCTTTGATTTTACTTGACCAGCGGGTCATGGTTCGGCCCTCCTATGGCCGAAGCCATTTTCATTTTTTAAACGTTTAGCCAGCTCATCTAATGATTGAGAAATAACTTTAGTTCCCGAAATCGAAGGCATAAAATTTTTATCTCCGAGCCAACGGGGTACGATATGCAAATGCAGGTGGCCGGTGATTCCTGCTCCCGCAGCCGCCCCTAAATTAAAACCGATATTGTAACCATGCGGCTTTAAAACTTTCTGCAGCAGGATTTTTGTGCGTTTCAAAGATTCAAACATATCCAGCATCTCTTCTTCTTTGATCTCTGATATATCACTGATATGCCTTAAAGGGCAGATCATCAAGTGGCCATTATTATACGGATACTTATTAAGCAAACAAATAGATCTCTGCGTCTTAAAAATAACGTAATCATTGACAATGCTTTTTTTGGCCTGGCAAAAGATACAACCCTTCGGTTTCTTTTTTTTGCCTACGTAACTAATCCTCCAAGGGGCCCAAAGTCTATCCATATTTAAATCCTGATTATTTTAGCGTTAATCTCTTGATTTATTTCGATTATTCCGTAAGAGGCATCGCTCAACAGGGTATCGGTGGCACTGCCGGGATTAAAAAATAAAATTCCATCTTCAAGTTTATTCATCGGCTGATGTGAATGCCCAAAAATAATAACATCGGGTTTATCGTTCTTAAAAGCATCCTTAAGTATGGTTACCAGATTTACCGGCGCGCCACTGCCGTGCATCAGGCCGATCTTAAATCCCTGAATATTAAAAACCTGTTTTGGCGGAAATTTTCTCATCACGGCCTGAGAATCCATATTTCCGGATACGGCTTCAACTCTTTGGCAAACTGATTTTAATTCATCTAATACCGCCAAGCTCACCAGGTCTCCCGCATGCATAACCATATCGACCTGTTCAAAAGCCTCCAAAACTACCTCCGGAATATGTTCGAATCTCTCAGGAATATGTGTATCTGAAATCACTCCGATTTTCATGCAATTATCCTTGGCTTAGAAAATAAATCTAGGATCTGGTTTAAGTTGTTGAGATCCCAGGTCCAAATTTTTTCTTCCAACGCCTTTAAACGGGCATTGGGATCAACTTCTTTTAGAGTAATCATGATCTTGCGTTGCAATTTATGATGGTAGCGTTTACATTCTTTAGAAAAATCAGCAATGTCGGCCTCCGTAAGCGCCTCAGTTTTAATCGCCATAATCCAAAGCGCCTCCGTTGAGCGGCCCAATAAACCGTCTTTTAAGCAACGGTGATTAAATACTAGAGGTTTTATTTCACGGAAATGGTTAAGCCTGATCTTTTTGCGCTCAATTTGCATCAGATCATCTTCGAAGAGCTGCAGCAACTCAAAAACGCGGTTAGCCAAAGGATTTGCTGCCTGTTTAGAAAACTCCGCGATAAGTTCAACGATATTATCACGAAATTTATCCTTTTGATTCTTTGCATCAAAAGATAAGGAATGTAATTTCTCCTGGTAAACAAATCGCATCCAATAGGCAAACAGTCGATCGCTAACCTTAAGAAAATCCCCGCTTCGGGTAAGCGCATCTAATTCCAACAGGTAATTAATCCTCAACAGGAGCTCTTTTTTTTGCTTATGTAAAATATGCGCGATATCCTTAATACGGTTATAGCCGTTAGAGATCAAATAAAGTATAGAAATATAATCATTACTTGCCGAAGCATCCAGAAAACGTTTAATATAATTAGAGAACCTCTGATTAAGAATGCCTGATGAATTAAACAATAGGTCTTCCAAGACATCCGCCAGATCCTCAGAAACATTCCGCTTTGACAAAGCATCGGCGATCAGCTCAAGATACAGCGGATAGCCTCCGGTAAAATTAATAACAAAATCCTTGATCCCGGGCTTTAATCTTAAATCGGGCAAGCTCTGATCAAGGTAGCGTGAGCTTGTATGAATATCAAAAGGATCGATGGTAACCACTTCAAAATTACCGAATAATAAAGAAAGCTGTTTAGAAAGGATTGCTCTGGCTTTAAAGATCATTGAACTGGTAATGCAATAAAGAGTATTTTTCTGCACAATCAAAAGCTTGCTCCAGTCCCGGTAAAGGTTTTTAACTCCTAGGCTTTCAAGATTATGAAATTCATCCAAGAATAAAACCGTAAACTTACCCGTCTCCTGATTAATCATCTCAGGTAAGCTAAAAAGCTCGGTTAAGATATTTATTTTTTTCTTGCGGGAAAGCTCAGCCAGTATAAAATTTATTTTTTGCGTAGTTTCGGGTATATATTTAACCGACTTTAAGATCAAATAGTCCAGATCCTCTTTTAAAGGTAGGCCACTATTCAAGAGGAAATTATAAAGCAATGCCCCGATGAACCTCTTAACAAAACCATCCAAAGATTCAAGGCGTACTTCCAAAAATACAGTAATAATACGCGGATCATAAAAATTAGCTAAGAACTTGGTAATAATACTGGTTTTACCGACATTCTCCTCTCCGATAATGGCAATATTCTGCCGGTAACCTTCCTTCAAGCTGCTCACGCGCTTTTCTAAAATTTGAATATAATTTTTACGGTCGAAGAATTTATCTTTGATCATGGTAAATAGAATAACGGGTTCTGGGGCAAGGCAGCTTTGCGTATCTCAAAATGTAAATAGCTATTTTTATCCCTTGTGCTTGATCCGACACTGCCAAGCGCAGAACCGCCTTGGACAAAATCGCCTAAACGTACATTAATTTTTGAAATTCTTGAATACACACTACGCAGGCCGTCTCCGTGGTCGATAATCACCATTTTCCCAAAATTACCGAGATTTTCGGCATAAAAAACTACCCTTCCGCCTCTGGCAGCAACAACCTGATCCCCCATGGAAGCCTGAATATTAATCCCTTTATTGATTAAATTATGATGATTCGAGCCAAAGCCCGAAATCACTCTGCCTTTAAGCGGCCAGATAAAATCACTACCTGCGGATTTAACGGAAATATTCAGAGGCTGGCTGGCGTTAGGAATTACCAGTACCTGCCCTATCTCGATTTTTGCATTTTCTGAAATACGATTTGCGCGTAAAATTTCATCTATATCTACATCATAAATCTTGGATATTCTCCAGAGAGTCTGGCCTGCCTCTACGCGATGGTGAAGACCGGGAACTGCTTGAGTCATAACCGGTGAAACCGGCCCCATATAAGGAGGAACTGAGGCGCATCCGGCAGTCAGCAAAACTATGAATAATAAAATAATATTTTTCATATTAACCTGTTAAATTTATAAGCGAGCGAGGAGAATCGAACTCCCATATCTAGCTTGGGAAGCTAGTGTTCTGCCACTGAACTACGCTCGCGCAAGCGAGCACCGGCGCAATTTCCCCACAAGGGGACACTGGCGCAATTCCGATTAGCGCCAGGTGCATAATTTAGCGCCGGGTGCCGCATGATTAAACGCCCGCGCAATCATCCATTAATTTAATTGAACAATACTTCCCGCACATCGTACACACTTTAGCAAGCTTAGGCTTACTACTCAATCGATACTCTCTGGCCTTATCCGGATCAATAGATAAACGGATCTGCTTTTTCCAGTCCCGATTCTTCCTGGCAATCGAGATATCCCGGTCCCATTTTATGGCAATTCTTTTTCGTTTAATTAAGTCCCCGGCATGGGCAGCAATACGGCTGGCAATTACACCCTCACGTACATCGCTGGCTGTCGGATGGCGCAGATGTTCTGCGGGAGTTACATAACAAAGAAAATCCGCACCACTCCTTGCAGCAACGGCTCCTCCGATTGCAGATGTAATATGATCATAGCCCGGGGCAACATCGGTAACCAGGGGCCCTAAAACATAAAAAGGCGCTCCATGACAGTATTTTTTTTCCAAAGCGATATTTTTTTCAATCTGGCCTAAAGGCACATGCCCGGGACCCTCAATCATTACCTGAACACCCCTGCTCCAAGCACGCTTAGCTAAAACTCCCAGGATTTTTAATTCTGCGATTTGGGCTTTGTCCGTAGCATCTAAAATCGAACCCGGCCTTAACCCATCTCCCAAACTCAAAGTTACATCATACTTATAAGCAATATCTAAGATATCGTCGAAATGTGAATAAAAAGGATTTTCTTGCTGATGGTGTTTCATCCAACTGGCAATGATTGCTCCACCTCGCGAAACTATGCCCATTAATCTCTTTTGTTTTTGCAAGACTTTAAAACTGCTTTGGGTTACCCCGCTGTGGATAGTAAAAAAATCCACCCCCTGAATAGCCTGCTCGTTCAATACGGTAAGGACATCTTGAGCGCTAAACTTAAGAAAATTATTGTTTTTTTTCTGGGCGTCCACCGCTACTTGATAAACCGGAACCGTGCCCACCGGAACAGTCGAGTGTTTTAAAACCTCTTGCCTTATCTTAGCGAGATTGCCTCCTACGCTTAGATCCATCAAAGCATCAGCTCCATATTTAACAGCAATTTTTAATTTTTTAATCTCTTCAGAAAGGCTAGACTCATCGGTAGAGGTCCCGATGTTAGCGTTAATTTTAGTAGAGAGCGTGCTGCCTACTGCGCAGGGTTTTTTTATTCTATGATTTTTATTTAAAGGTATGACCACTTTGCCTTGAGCGATGAGCCGCATAAGTTCTTTGCTATTAATACCTTCCAAGCGAGCAACTTTACGCATCAGCGGGGTAATAATATTTTTTTTAGCAGATTCTAGTTGTGTCATTATTTTAAGATTTTAGATAATTGTTTTGCTGCTTCTTCTTGATTATCAGCTTTTAAAATTTCCCGGCAAACCGCAATACGCTTTGCTCCGGCAGCAATAATTTCTTGAACATTCTTTAAGCCAATATCGCCAATCGCAAAATATGGGATCTTAATTTTCCCTTTTAATTGGCGAAGGATTTTTAATCCAATTGGCTTATAATCGGGCTTTGTTGCTGTGCGATATACCGGTCCGATACCAATATAATCTGCCCCTTCTGCTTGAGCTTTTAAAGCCTGCGCAAGACTGTGGCAGGAAATTCCAATAATATAATCCTTGCCCAATATCTTTCTGGCTTCATTTATCGGTAAATCATCCTGCCCCAAGTGTAAGCCGTCAGCTCCGGAAGCTACAACCAGATCAACATAATCATTAATTATAAAGAGCGTTTTGGTCCGGCTAAGCTGCTGGGACAATTTAATTGCTAAATTTAATACAGCAGCTTTAGCAGATTGCTTATCTCTTAATTGAATTAAATCAATCTTGCCGTTAGAAACAGCTGCATAAATATTTTTTAAAGAACGTTTTCCAAAAGTCTGCTTATCTAGAATCAGGTAAAGCTGAGATTTTCTTAAAAGACGCTTTCTCGATTTCATAGACTTTATATCTAAGCTGTTTAAAACCCTTGGCTGCCTGAGCATCCGCTAATTTACTAAACTCTTCAAGCACACGTAAAGACTCTTTGACTCTCTGGATATTGGCCCAAAAGATATCTTTACAATTATTGCGCTTGAGCTCTCCGCAACAATTATGCCTTCCGACATCACCATCACTCTTACGCTGGCTAAGTAACGCAGAAACAGAAGAAACTTTCCTAGACACTGTGTCAACCTGATGCCTGAGTTTTTTAAAGAACGCGGTAAATTTATGGTTATCCAAAATAAAACGGGTTATCTCTTCGCAAACGCGCAAACCTTCTTTAACCCGGTTTAAATTAGCATCAATAATGCGGTAATAATTATTCTTTTGAG
>PCWB01000015.1 GCA_002796135.1 Candidatus Omnitrophica bacterium CG11_big_fil_rev_8_21_14_0_20_41_12 | reverse complement strand
TTTTTTGTTTCTGCCGTTATTTACTAAAAATTTAGAGGAGAGGGGGTAGTAAATAATGGCAAAAGGTAAAGTAAAGTGGTTTTCAGACCAAAAAGGTTTTGGGTTTATCACGCCTGAATCCGGTAGCGATGTATTTGTTCATCACAGCGCAATCCAGGGTGAGGGTTATAAATCTTTAGCTGAGGGTCAGGATGTTGAATTTGACATCGAAAAAGGACCTAAAGGCGAGCAGGCTACTAACGTAGTAAAGCTCTAAAACTAAGGTGGAAATAGTCCGGTTTCTGTAAAAAGAGGCCGGACTATTTTTTTTAAATCACAGCTATTGTATTTAATTTACTTGGGTTTTACGTAAAAAAGTGTATAATGTTGCTTATGAAAATAAAAAGGAAAAAGAAAATGATTATTGATTGCAATGTTTGTCGTGACCAGTCAGGCTGCTGCAGGTATGGGGCCTGGATTGATTTGGAGGAAGCCAAGAAGATATTGCTGCACGGAATAAAAGGGGATTTTTTCCATTTGGAGATAGATAAGGAGTTCCCCTCTGGATTCAAGGTGGGCACTAGCATTGAAGACCAGAAATGCGTCTTTTTGGACCGGGATGGTTTATGTCGTATTCATAAGGTTAATTATTCTATTAAGCCGGTAACTTGCATAGAGTTTCCTTACGAGAGTGGCCGGGTATCATCTTTTGCCAATGTTTTGTGCTCAGTGCATAGAGCTAATCTCAGAAAGAAAAAACTTCGTAATAAAAGTAAGCATGGAAAACAAAGATAAGCCAAAATGGTATTTTAAGGATTGGTCGCTGATTATATCCTTTCTTTGTGTGGGCCCATTTATGCTGCCTTTGGTTTGGACCAATCCGCGCTTCAGCAAACAAGCGAAAATAACCGTTAGTATAGTTATCGTTATCCTGACATATTTCTTAATTTTAATGCTGGCCTCTTCGTTAAAATCAATTACTAACTATTATCAGTTAATGCAACAGCAAATATGAAATATACCCAAGGAACGGTTGGCAGGGTTTTTCTTTTAAAGTTTGACAATAACGATATATTAATTGACAATTTAAGTAGTTTTGTAAAAAAAGAAAAAGTTAAGGCTGCGACCATGATTTTTATCGGTGCGCTTAGAAAAGGTAATTTAGTTACCGGTCCTAAGCAGCCGGTTATCCCCCCGCAACCGAATAAAATAATTTTTAAAGACGGTTGGGAAGTAATGGGGGTCGGAACGATTTTTACCAATTCTAAGGGGCCGCAAATACATATCCATGCTAGTTTGGGCAAAAAAAACAAGGTACTAATCGGATGCGTGCGGGAAAACTCAAAGGTATTTTTAGTCATTGAAGCTGTGGTTTTTGAATTAAAAGGGATAAAGGCCGGTAAGGATATTGATCCTAAAACCGGGCTTAACCTATTGAGGATTCTTTGAGAGGAGACTTTATGGATTTTGACGCGATTAGAAAAGATATGAAGTTGCTTAGTTTTGAAACATTGCGCAATGATTGCGATAATTTTTTTGAAGGGGTTATTTTTCAGCAGGAGATAGATAAGCTTAAAACGCAACTGGGGAATTTATTCGGGGAGCCGGTGTTTCCGTCAAAAAACAGGATGGCTCTGAACGTGCAGAAAACAGTAGATGGATTTGGCGGGATTATGCCGGGGCAAGTTCTCTATCATAAGGCCTCAGGAGCAGAAAGTGTTTTTGCTATGCTTTGGCCCTGGAAAGACGGCCAGCATACTACAGTAAAAATTATTCAACAATAAATTATAAAAATATGAGTTTTAAGCGTATACAAAAAATTCCTACTCCGGATCAGATTTTGCAGAAAATGCCTATGTCTGCTACCTTGAAAAAAATAAAGGCCGGTAGAGATAGAGAAATTTTAAATATTTTAAAAGGCAAAGATAAACGCCTGCTTGTAATTATCGGTCCTTGTTCGGCAGATAATGAGCTTGCTCTTTGTGAATATGTATCACGCCTGGCCCCACTTCAAAATAAAGTCAGAGATAGATTGATCCTGATTCCCCGTATTTATACAAATAAACCGCGTACAACCGGAGCCGGTTATAAAGGCATGTTGCATCAGCCTAAGGCTTCAGAGGGGCCGAATATTTCCCAAGGGATTATTGTTATCCGCCGGATGCATCTTAAGGCGCTGGCAGAATCCGGGTTAACCGCTGCCGATGAGATGCTTTACCCGGAAAATTATCCATATCTGGAAGATATTCTAAGTTATGTGACTATCGGTGCCCGTTCAGTAGAGAATCAGGAGCATCGTCTGACAGTAAGCGGGTTGGATATTCCGGTAGGAATGAAAAATCCAACCAGTGGCGATTTAAATGTTTTGTTAAATTCTGTTCAAGCTGCACAAATTCCGCATACTTTTATTTATAACGGCTGGGAGGTTAATACGCAGGGTAATCCTCTGGCGCATTGTATTTTGCGCGGAGCAATTAATTGTCATGGCCAGAGTATTCCCAATTATCATTACGAAGATCTGATTAATTTTGCCCAGGCTTATTTAAAACGCAAACTTTTAAATCCTGCGGTAATTGTCGATACCAATCATGCCAATTCCGATAAAGATTTCCGGCAGCAACCCAGGATCGCCGAAGAGGTAATGCGCAGTTTAAACAGATCTAAAGATCTAAAGAAGATGGTTAAAGGGCTGATGATTGAAAGTTATCTTAAAGAGGGTTCACAAGAGGTAGGCGGCAGAATGTTCGGAAAGTCAATTACTGATGCTTGCCTGGGATGGCCTGATACCAAAAAATTGATCTTAACCTTGGCAGAAAATAATAAATAGGAGCTCGTGATGGGATTAAAATTCGATTTTAATAATATGTACAGTTTCAGTGTCGGAGAGCATGGGGTAAGCCAGCAGGATATTGAAGAGGTCATTGCGGATGCTGTAAAAGCCGCAGCGCATTTAAAGAAAATTATTGCTGATCCTTCTGCGAGGGTGAGACTGAATTTGGAATGGGTAAAATTACCTGAACAGAGTAAGGAAGATATTACCGGGATCCAGAAAATAGCCCGTCAGATTTCCAAGAAATATGAAAATGTGCTTTTTTTGGGGATCGGAGGATCTTATCTTGGGCTTAAAGCTGCTCAAGACGCTTTGTGCGCTCCTTATTATAATGAATTTAAATCTTTAAGGAAGAAGCTGCCGCGAATTTATTTAGAGGGCAATAACCTTGACCCGGATACCTTAGTTGCTTTATTAAAGAATCTTAATCCTAAAAAAACATTTGTTGTTGTTATCTCTAAATCAGGAGAGACCACTGAAACTAAGGTAGCTTTTATCCTGGTTGAGGCCTGGCTTAAAAAGGGAGCAGGTGTAAAATATGGCAGGCAGATCTTAGCTATTACCGATCCTAAGTCAGGATCTCTGCGTAAGAAAGTCGAGCTTGAACAGAAAAATGATCCTTTAAGTTTTCAGTCTCTGCCGCTGCTAAAAGGAGTTGGAGGCAGATATTCAGAGTTTAATATGGGCCTCTTGCATTTGGCGATTGTCGGAGTGAATATCTCGGAATTATTTTCCGGCGCCAAAGATATGCTGACTAGATGCAGCCGGGAGGATGTGCTTAAAAATCCGGCTTATATGTATGCCTTATTGCACACCATACTTTATCGTAAAAAAGCAAAATCATTAGCGATCTTAATGCCCTTTTCTCAGACGTTGAAATCTACCGCAGATTGGTATGTTCAGCTTTTAGCAGAAAGCATAGGTAAGAAATATCACCGTAAAATCGAAACAGGGAAGGACGGGCTGGAAAATTGGTTGGTGGATAAAGCGAATTTATGTAATCGCGGCCGTACTCCGATATCAGCAGCAGGAACTAATGACCTGCATTCTATTCAGCAGAATAATGTTGAAGGTGAAAATAATAAGGTGGTTACATTTATCCGGGTTGAAAAATTCAGGACAGAATTAATAGTACCGGCTAAATTTGATTTTCTTTCCGGTAAAAGTTTCAGCGCTCTTATGCAGCTGGCCCAGGAAGCTACAGAGTGGGCTTTGGTTTCTGAGAACCGGCCTAATTGCACGGTGATTATGCCCAAGGTGGATGCCTACAATTGGGGTGCTTTATTATTTTTCTTTGAAATGGCCACTGCCTTTGAAGGTGAGCTGCAAAATGTGAATGCCTTTGATCAACCGGGTGTCGAAGGGTATAAAAACTATATGTACTATAAATTAGGCAAACCCGGAATTTCGCAGGCAGTTGCCGAAGGAATTAAGAACAAGCCGTTAATCAAAGATTCCAAGTATATTTTATAAATATATTTTTAGCGGGTGGCTTGGGTGTTTTCGCAGCGCGTCAGCGCAAGAAAATACTCAAGACAGGACCCGCTAAAACTTTTTTAACATGTTAAAAATTGGAAAATTAAAACTTAAGTCTAATTTAATTTTGGCGCCGATGGCTGGCATTACGGATTTGCCTTATCGCCTGCTCTGCCGCAGGTTTGGCGCGGAGCTGGCTTTTATCGAGATGATCAATTGCCGCTCGGTCAGCTTTAAAAGCAAAAGGACTAAGCAGATGCTTTCTACTGAGGCTAAAGATAAGCCTTTAGGTATTCAGATATTAGGATGCGAGGAGCAGTATATTTTAAAATCTTTAGAAGTTTTAAGAAATTATAAATTTGATATTCTGGATTTTAACGCCGCCTGCCCGGCAAAAAAAATCGTGCGCAGAGGAGAGGGCTCAGGATTATTGCGGGAACCAAAAAAATTTGCAAAATTATTTAAATTAGTGGTGAAGGAGTCTTGGCTTCCGGTAAGTGTTAAGATCCGCTTAGGCTGGGATAAGGATTCGGTTAATGCCAGAGAGATCGCCCAGATTGCTCAGGATTGCGGTGCGAGCGCTTTGTTTATCCATGGCCGGACCAAAACCCAAGGTTATAGCGGGAAGGTTGATTATGATGCAATCAGAGAGGTTAAGAAAGTTCTGGAGATACCTTTAATTGTCAGCGGAGATGTTTTTTCCGGCCTATTGGCTAAAAAAATGATGGATGAGACCGGGTGCGATGGCTTGGCAGTTGCCCGTGGCTCTTTTGGAAATCCCTGGATATTCAAAGAGATCAAGGAATATCTGGAGCATGGGAAAATCGTTAACCGCCCTGAGAAAAATGAGATTGCTAAGGTTATGTTTGAGCATTTAGATGCTTGTGTTGATTTTTACGGCGAAAGGAACGGTATAGTAATTTTCCGCAAGTTTTACACTTGGTATACCAAAGGGTTACGCAAGGTGCGTCGATTAAGGGAGCGTTCTTCACGGGTTAAAACTAGGGCGGAAGTAGTAGAAATCATTACAGAAGCGCTAGGCAACAAAAAAGCCCCGAATGTTACCGGGGTTTCTTTGTAGGTGATAGGCCTAATAGCTCTCGCTATCCTTGCTAGCCTCCTGTTGCGGTACGTTTCTCTCACCTCTCAACTTTAGTATGCCACATAAATATCCAAATTTCAAGTCCTCCTGAAAATATATATTGAAAAGAAACATAGAAGCGTCTCCTAGTTTTATAGTATAATAAATTCATGCAAAACGCTCCTATTCGCTATCTTAAGGGGATTGGACCAAAACGCTCCATTAGCTTTGAGGCCAGAGGGGTAAACACAATCGAGGAGCTGCTTTATTATTTTCCGCGCCGTTATGAAGATCGCTCTAATTTTGCCAGCATATCCAGCCTTAAAGAAGGTCAAATTTATACCATAAAAGCCCAAGTATTAGCTGCCGGCCAGCGGTATTCCTGGCGCAGGCGCTCTTTTAGCATAACCGAGGCAGCTCTTGAGGATGGTACCGGAAAGATCTCCTGTGTTTGGTTTAATCAGCCCTATCTTAAGGCGTATCTTAAGGCTGGCTCTTCGATGATCCTTTATGGGAAGGTTGAGCGGTATAATGCTAGGCTGCAGATGAGTAATCCGGAATATGAATTTCTTGATGGCCAGGATGATGATTCTTTGAATGTCGGTAGGATCGTTCCGGTCTATACTTTGCCTCAGGGTTTCAGTCAGCGCAGTCTGCGCCATTTAATCAAAAATGCACTTGATGAGTTTTTACCGAAAATTAATGATCCTTTGCCTTTTGATTTACGCAGTCGCAATGATCTAGTTAATTTGGCTGAGAGCCTGCGGAATATTCATTTTCCAGCGGATTTAGATTTACAGAAACAGGCGCACCGGCGTTTAAGTTTTGAGGAGTTTTTTATTTTTCAACTCCCTCTGGTTTTAAGAAAATTAAGCCGTAAGGAAAGAAGCGGGATTGCGCATCTT
Source organism: Candidatus Omnitrophica bacterium CG11_big_fil_rev_8_21_14_0_20_41_12 (assembly GCA_002796135.1). GTDB lineage: Bacteria > Omnitrophota > Gorgyraeia > Gygaellales > Profunditerraquicolaceae > UBA6249. The sequence continues at coordinate 24,341 of PCWB01000015.1, read as the reverse complement.
GTCGAAGGCAAATTATCCGAAGATTTTATCTCCAGCCTGTCTTTTAATTTGACCGGTGCTCAGGCAAAGGTGTTGGCGGAAATAAAATCGGATATGGCAGCCTCACAAGCTATGCACCGGCTTCTGCAGGGTGATGTCGGGTCAGGAAAAACTGTCGTGGCTACTTTGGCTTGTCTGGTAGCTATCCAAAGCGGGCATCAGGCGGCTTTTATGGCTCCGACAGAGATACTTGCCCGTCAGCATTATGAAAAAATATCTTCGCAGTTGTCCAAGTTAAATTTTGAAGGACGCAAGTTACGAGTTGCTTTATTAATTGGACAAGATAAAGAAAAGGAAAATATATATCGTAACTTAAAATCGGGAAATATTGATTTAATTATCGGTACCCACGCCTTACTTCAGGAAGAATTAAGTTTTAAAAATTTAAGCCTTATCGTTATTGACGAGCAGCATAAATTTGGCGTCGGGCAAAGAGCGCTTTTGCCGGAAAAGGGGGATAATTCCGATGTGTTGATTATGACCGCAACTCCTATTCCGCGCACTCTGGCAATTACTCTTTACGGAGATTTAGATATTTCCGTGATTAATGAGCTTCCCGCCGGAAGGATACCGATAAAAACAATGCATTTTGAGCAGAAAAATATTCAGCAAGCGTATGCACTGGCTAAAGAAGAGCTTAAGCTCGGCTGTCAGGCTTATATTATTTATCCGGTAATTGAAGAGTCTTATGCCTTGGATATTGCCGGAGCCAAAAAAATGTTTGCTGAACTTAAAAGCGGAGAATTCAGGGATTTTAGAGTCGGCTTAATCCATGGCCAGTTAAAAACTAAAGAGCAGGATGCGGTAATGCTTAAATTTAAAAATAAAGAGTTGGATCTTTTAGTTTCCACAACGATTTTAGAGGTTGGTATTGACATTGCCAATGCTACCTGTATGATTATCGAATCTGCCGAACGCTTTGGTTTAAGCCAGCTGCATCAGTTACGCGGTAGAATCGGCAGAGGTAAGTTTGCCTCAACATGTTTACTTATTTCTGATTGCCCAAGCTCGGAGGCAGAGGCGCGTATGAAAGCAATGGTAGATTCAAATGACGGTTTCCGTATTTCAGAGGAGGATTTAAAGATAAGAGGACCGGGTGAATTTTTCGGAAGGCGCCAGCATGGTTTGGCTGAACTAAAGATTGCTAATCCACTGACGCAGATGCAGCTGCTTAAAGCTGCCCGCGAGGAAGCGATTAATCTGCTTAAGCAGGACTCCGGGCTAAAAGAGCGGGCGCACCAACCATTAAAAGAAAAACTTTTACAGAGGTTTCCGGAGTATGAGAAGTTAATGCTGATAGGATAATTTGAAGAGAATATAATGCGTATAACTACAGGAAAATACCGTAATTATAAGATATATATGCCCAGAGGAATCCGTCCTACCCAGGATAAGGTGCGTAAGGCTGTTTTTGATATCTTGGGTGATATCAGCGGATTGGCATTTTTAGAGCTTTTTGCCGGCTCAGGGGCAGTCGGGTTAGAGGCGCTTTCCCGGGGCGTGAGTGAACTGACCATGGTTGAGAGTAACCGTGACTCCATATTAGCCATTAAAAGGAATATAGGACTGCTTAAAGCCCCTGCTTGTAATTTATATCATCTGGAGGCAGAAAAAGGGGTAAAGCTGCTATTCTTGGATAAAAAGCGCTTTGATATAGTATTTATCGACCCGCCGTACCATACGGATATGGCAAAAAAAATCTTGCAAACACTTGAGGGTTATGATATATTAGCGCCTCATGGCTTGATAATTGTACAGCATTCCAAGTCGGAAATATTACCGGGAACTAGCCTAATTTTTGATTTAATCAAAGAAGCCAAGTATGGAGATACCTGGCTTTCCATTTTCCGTCACGCCAAGGCGTGAAAAAGAGTAAAAATGTGCCAACCTGCTTTATATCCAGGAACATTTGACCCGGTGACTAACGGCCACATTGATTTAATTTGCCGGGCGCATGAAATTTTTCATGATGTAATCATCGCCGTGGCACATAATCCGCATAAGCAGCCGGTTTTTAGTGTTGCCGAAAGAGTGGCGATGCTTAAAAAAGCTACTTATGGCATGGACGGAGTAACGGTTATACATTTTGACGGGCTGGTTGTAGATTTAGCGCATAAAATGAAAGTTAAAGTTTTAGTGCGCGGCCTGCGTATGCTATCGGATTTTGAATATGAATTTCAAATGGCTTTGACTAACCGTAAACTTGCCGGAGATATTGAGACGATTTTTCTGATGCCGCATGAATCTTACAGCTATCTTTCTGCTAAGTTGATCAAAGAGGCAGGTTCCTTGGGTGCGGATTTATCTGATTTTGTTCCGGATTTTGTGGCCGCTGCCCTGCAGAAAAAATTACGTAAAAAATAGTGAATATAATTGCTAATCAGGTTTCCGCAGAGGGCCTGTATTTAGAAGAAAAGATCAACCCGGCGGAGTTAGACCTGGAAACTGATTTAATAAAATTACGTTCGGATCTGTTGGTAAAAGCGCAGGTTTACCGGATCACTAATGCGCTTACCGTAAAATTAAATATCAGTACGCTTATCTATGCGGATTGTTCTCGCTGCCTTGAAAATTTTGAATGGAAATTTAACAAAGATGTTCAGTTAAGTTTTCCATTGGATAGCAGCACAGCGGTTATTGATTTTGATCCCGGTATTAGAGAAGAGGTAATCTTAGATTACCCCATAAAGCCTTTATGTAAAGTGGATTGTAAAGGACTTTGTGTAAAATGCGGTAAAAATAAAAACGAAGGAGGATGTCACTGTGGCTCTACCTAAACGAAAGCATTCAGCAGCGCGCGGCAGAAAACGCCGTACGCATTGGAAGATTAAGGCAACCAGTTTGATCGCTTGCCCGCAATGTAAGCAGTTAAAGCTTAAGCATCGGGTTTGCTTGGTTTGCGGATATTATGACGGCCGTCAAATCATTGAAATTAAAATAAAAGAGAAAAAGAAAAAGTCCCGTTAAGCAAAAAGGAAAACATAATGAAAATAGCTGTTGACGCTATGGGCGGCGATTATGCCCCTAAGGTAGTTATTGATGGCGCTTTAGATGCGGTAAAAGAATATGATGTAGAGGTTGTTTTGGTTGGGGATCAACCAGAAATCGAAGCCCTTTTAAAGAAAGCCAAATATGCCGGTAATAAGATCAGCGTGTATCATACATCTGAGGTAATCCAAATGTGTGAGTCTGCGGCGACAAGTGTGCGCCGTAAAAGAAATTCGTCTATTGTTGTCGGGCTGAGCTTAGTTAAAGAAGGTAAAGCTGATGCATTCTTCAGCGCGGGCAATACCGGAGCGGTTGTTTGCGCGGCTACTTTAGAGTTAAGGTTATTGCCGGGAATCGAGCGGCCGGGAATCGGTATCGTCACTCCTACTTTAAAAGGAATATCTCTGATTATTGATGTCGGTGCAAATATTGACCCTAAGCCCTCCCAGTTACTCCAATATGGTATTATGGCGGATGCCTACTGTAAAAATATTCTTAATAAAGCCAATCCCAGTGTTGGATTATTAAATATCGGAGAAGAGGAGAAAAAAGGTACGGGGTTTATTCGCGAGGCTTATGAATTACTGGAGACAAGTAAATTAAATTTTATCGGTAATGTTGAGGGCAAAGATCTTTTTAAAGGTAAATGCGATATTATTGTCTGTGACGGTTTTGTGGGCAATGTGGCTTTAAAGGTTTCTGAAAGCGCAGTCGAAGCTATGCAGACATTTTTAAAACGCCATCTTTTAAGCAATATTTGGGGCAAGATCGGATTGATTTTTATGATGCCCAGCCTTAAACGTTTTAAGAAAGAGTTGGATTACGCTGAATATGGTGGGGCGCTTTTGCTGGGGGTAAATGGCGTGGTGATCATCGGCCATGGCCGTTCTAACAAAAGGGCGATTAAGAATGCGATTAGGGTAGCCAAGGAAGAAGTAGAACGTCAGGTTAATTCTAAGATCCTCGAACAGTTAAAATAATAAAATAAAATGAAAAAAGTAGGGATCATCGGGGTAGGCGAATACCTGCCGGAAAGAATTCTTACTAATTCCGATTTAGAGAAAATGGTGGATACCTCTGATGAGTGGATTACTACGCGTACCGGCATAAAAAAAAGGCATCTTGCCGCCGTTGGCCAGGCTGCTTCAGATTTAGCTCTTAAGGCCGCTCAGCAGGCGCTGGAGAATGCTAAGCTTAAAGCTGAAGATTTGGATCTTATAGTTGTGGCAACGATTACCGGGGATATGCCTTTCCCCTCGGTGGCTTCGATTATTCAAGATAAGCTCGGAGCAAAAAAAGCTGCCTGTTTTGATATCTCTGCTGCTTGTGCAGGTTTTGTTTACGGCCTTTCGGTAGCAGAAAAATTTATTGCAACCGCTACTTACAAAAATGCATTAGTCATCGGTACTGAGGTACTTACTTCGATTACTGATTGGCAGGATCGTAATACCTGCGTACTATTCGGCGATGGGGCAGGAGCGGTAGTTTTATCAGAAGTTAAAAAAGGTGGGATTATTTCGACATATTTAGGATGCGACGGATCTAAGTCCGGTATATTGAATATGCCTGCCGGAGGCTCGCGTAATCCGGCAACCAGTGAAACTGTAAGGAATCGCCAGCATTATTTAAAAATGCAGGGCAATGAATTATTTAAGATCGCGGTTAATACGATGACCGATGCCGCAGAAACTGTTTTAAAACAGGCAGGGATGACTTTCGCCGATATTAATCTGATTATTCCGCATCAGGCAAATGCGCGCATTATTATGGCGGTTGCCAAAAAATTAGGTATTCCGCAAGACCGAGTTTATCTTAATATCGAGCGCTGCGGTAATATGTCGAGTGCTTCAACGGTTACCGCGCTTTGCGAAGCGGTGCAGGAAGGCAAAATTAAAAAAGGCGATATTATTCTCCTGGATGCATTCGGAGCAGGTTTAGTTTGGGGCGCCTGTATCATCGAGTGGTAGGATATCTTTTTGCCGGGCAAGGCAGTCAATATGCGGGAATGGGAAAAGATCTATATGAAGCTTTTCCTGAAAGTAAGGCTATTTTTGAGCGCGCGGATAAAACTTTAGGATTTTCTATATCCGGGATTTGTTTTAATGGTCAGCCGGAAATTATAAAACAGACAATTTTTTCTCAACCAGCTATACTTACGGTAACTATAGCTGCTTATGAAGCGTTCAAATCTCGGATAGAGATGAAGCCGTCTTTTATGGCAGGTTTAAGCTTGGGTGAATATTCTGCTTTAATTGTATCGGGAGTTTTCACTTTTGAGGATGGTTTGAGGTTAGTACGCAGAAGAGCTGAGATAATGGAGGAAGCCACTCTTAAGCATCCTGGAAAAATGGCTGCGGTTTTAGATTTGTCTTTTGATAAAGTGAATGATATTTGTTTAAAGAGCGGAACTGATGTTGCTAATATTAATGCTCCGGGACAGGTTATTATCTCCGGAAAGAAGGATGCGGTAGATAGAGCCAGAGATTTATGTCTTGAATCCGGTGCAAAGAGAGTAATCGACTTAGAGGTTAGTGGTGCTTTTCATTCTTCATTGATGTTTGAGGCTTCAGGGGAATTAAAACAAAGATTAGAAAAAACGCCTGCATCTTCTCCCGTTATACCTGTAATTAGTAACTATACTGCTTGGCCGCAGTTTAAAGTTACGCAAATAAAAGAAAATTTAGTTTATCAATTATATAAACCTGTAAAATGGGAAGAATCGATAAGGTATATGTTGTCGCAAGGGGTAACTAGTTTTGTTGAGTTTGGACCTGGTAAAGTGCTTAAGGGGTTGATGCGTAAGATTGATCCGGCTGTTAAGGTAACTAGTATTGAAAAAAAAGAAGATATTTTAGTTTTGCAGTAGGGTGTCCCTTTTTAGGACGTCCCCTATTAGGAGGAAGATGATGAGATTAAAGAATAAAGTAGCTTTGATTACCGGTGGGGCAAGAGGCATTGGCCGGGCAATTGGCATAGTTTTTGCCAAAGAAGGAGCCGATATTGTTGTGGCTGATGTTAACCAGGAAACAGCCCAGCAAACCGCTTCCGAGATTGAGGCATTAGGGGTTAAAGCTTTGGCTTTAGAGATGGATGTAACAAATTTTGAAAAAGTGGAAGAAGGAATAAACAAAATTCTTGACAAAATGGGAAAGGTTGATATATTAGTTAACAATGCTGGGATTACTAAGGACAATCTTTTGCTTAGAATGTCTCCGGCAGACTGGGATGCGGTAATTAATGTTAATCTAAAGGGAACATTTAACTGTATTAAAGCCGTATCCCGTCCGATGATTAAACAAAGAAGCGGCAAGATCATTAGTATCGCTTCAATTATCGGATTAATGGGAAACCCGGGCCAGGCAAATTACGCTGCTTCAAAGGCCGGAATAATCGCTCTTACAAAAACAGTGGCTAAGGAATTAGCCAGTCGTAATATTAACGCTAATGCTGTGGCGCCGGGATTTATTCAAACGGCGATGACTGACAAGCTTCCTGAAGAAATTAAAAAGAAAATGCTGGAGGCAATTCCATTAGCGAAGTTAGGTACGCCTGAAGACGTAGCAAATGTCTGTTTATTTTTAGCATCTGAGGAATCAAGTTATATAACGGGGCAGACAATTACGATCGATGGCGGCATGGTCATGGCATAAAGAATATTAATTTCCACCCCGCGTTAATTGGAATTGCGCGGGTGTTGTTTAGGTAAACAACCAAGGAGGAATAAGAATGGCATTAGTTGAGAAAGTGAAATCAATTATCGCAGAGCAATTAGGTGTAAAGCCGGAAGAGGTTACTCCTGAAGCATCATTTGTTGATGATTTGGGTGCGGATTCTCTGGATACCGTAGAGCTGGTTATGGCTTTAGAAGAGGAATTTGGTATTGAGATCCCTGATGAGGATGCAGAAAAGATTACTACTGTTGGCGATGCCATCAAGTATATTGATGAGAAAAGCGCCAAATAATATAATTAAATAATAGCAAATATATAATTTACCCCGCAATTTTTGACCTGGCGGGGTAAATTTCTATTGGTATAAATATGAAAAAGCGAGTAGTAGTTACCGGTTTAGGAATAATCTCTCCCGTAGGTAATGATGTTTCCAGTTTCTGGGAGTCTTTAAAGAACGGGAAATGTGGAGTTGGGCCGATTACTATCTTTGATGCAACAGCATTTGACTCTCGTATTGCTGCAGAAGTAAAGAATTTTGATCCTACCCATTACGGTATCTCCCTCAAAGATGTAAAAAGAACCGCAAAATTTGTGCAATATGCCGTAGCCTCTGCAAAGCAGGCGGTTGAATCCAGTGGACTTATTTTAGATAAAGAAGATAGAACCCGTATCGGTGTTATTATCGGCTCAGGAATCGGCAGTTTGCATACCATTGAAGAGGAACATAAGATTTACCTTAATAAGGGGCCTTCCAGATTATCTCCGTTTCTTATTCCGATGCTGATTGTTAATGAGGCCAGCGGACTGGTTGCGATTATTCACGGATTAAAAGGGCCGAATTCATGTGTTGCCACAGCTTGTGCATCAGGATCCCACGCTATCGGAGAAGCATATCGCACTATTCTTTATGGTGATTCAGATGTGATGATTACCGGAGGCACGGAGAGTTGTATTGTTCCTACTGCAGTAGGAGGTTTTTGTGCTTTAAGAGTTCTTTCAAAAAATAATAATGAACCGCAAAAAGCCAGCCGTCCGTTTGATCTTGAGCGCGATGGGTTTGTGATGGCTGAGGGAAGCGGTTTAGTAGTTTTAGAAAGTTTAGAGCATGCACAAAAAAGAGGTGCCAATATTCTTGCTGAAATTGTCGGTTTTGGTATGACCTGTGATGCATATCATATAACCGCTCCGGACCCTGATGGCCAGGGTGCAGCTTCGGCGATGACTGTAGCCATGAAGGATGCTGCGATGAAGCCGGAAGAGATAGATTATATAAATGCGCACGGTACATCAACCAAGCTTAATGATAAGATTGAGACTTTATCGATGAAGAAGGCATTTGGCCAGCATAGTAAGAAAGTCATGGTTTCTTCTACAAAATCAATGACCGGACATCTCTTGGGTGCAGCCGGGGGTGTTGAGTTTGTAGTTTGTTGTTTGGCAATCAAAGACGGTGTTGTTCCTCCCACAATTAATTATGATCACCCTGATTCGGATTGTGATTTGGATTACGTGCCTAATACGGCGCGCCAGGCAATGATTAATACCTGTATGTCCAATTCTCTGGGATTCGGCGGGCATAATGCCTCTCTGATCGTCAAAAAGTTTAAATAATTTTCTAAAGAAATATGGGTTATACTATTGCAGAAAAAATATTATTAGCGCATTGTCATCAGAAAACAATTCAGCCGCATGAATTTATTCAGGCGGATGTCGATGTTGCCTTAGCTAATGATATTACCGCCCCCCTGGCAATCTCCGAATTTAAAAAATCCGGTTTTAAGCAGGTATTCAATAAAAATAAAATCGTTTTGGTTCCTGATCATTTTGCTCCGGCCAAAGACCTAAAAAGCGCCAACCAGTGTAAAATTCTGGCGAATTTCGCTAAGGAGCAGGGGATCAAAAATTATTTTGAGATCGGCTCAATGGGAATTGAGCATGCGCTCTTGCCGGAAAAAGGAATTGTTTTGCCCGGAGATCTAGTCATCGGAGCAGATTCACATACTTGTACTTACGGGGCATTAGGCGCATATGCCACTGGAATGGGCTCAACGGATTTAGCCCGCGCTTATATTGATGGTAAATGCTGGTTGAAGGTTCCGCCAACGCATAAATATATATATAAAGGTAAACTGAATAAATGGGTCGGTGGTAAGGATCTGATTCTTTATACCATTGGCCAGATCGGTGTTGACGGAGCATTGTATAAGGTAATGGAGTTTTGCGGTCCGGTGATTGAGAAGCTTGGGATGGATGACCGTTTCTCGATGTCAAATATGGCAATTGAAGCCGGAGCCCGGGCAGGGATAATCGTTCCGGATGCTATTACGAAGAAATATGTAGCCGGTTTCAAACGCAAATCTAAATTTTATCATTCAGATCCCGATGCTAACTATGAAAAAATTTATGAATGGGATATTTCAAAATTAGAGCCGCAAGTCGCCTGTCCGCATTTACCCAGCAATGTTAAACCGGCTAGTGCACTGAAGAATATTAAGGTTGATCAGGTGGTTATCGGTTCCTGCACTAACGGACGGATTTCGGATTTACGTATTGCCGCTGCACTACTTAAGGGTAAAAAAGTAGCTAAGGGGGTAAAGTTAATTGTATTCCCGGCAACTCAAAAAATTTATCTACAGGCAGTAAAAGAGGGCTTGGCAGAAATTTTTGTTAAAACCGGCGGTGTTTTCTCAACGCCGACCTGCGGGCCGTGCCTCGGCGGCCATATGGGCATTTTAACCGATGGTGAGGTAGCGATTGCTACAACCAACCGGAATTTTTTAGGTAGAATGGGCAGTCCGAAATCTTTTGTCTATCTATCTAATCCGGCAGTAGCTGCAGCAAGTGCGTTAACCGGTAAAATTACCCACCCGAAGGAAGTTATGAAAGGGGACGTCCTTAAAAGGGACACCCACAGGACAAAATGAGAATTATTTGGGAAATTCAACTATGATTTTAAAAGGCAAAGTTCATAAATTCGGCGATGATATAAATACTGATGATATTATTGCGGCGAAATACCTGGTTTCCACCGATGCGCAGGAATTAGGTAAGCGCTGTATGGAAACTATTGCTCCTGATTTCGCTCAGAAGGTAAGCCCGGGAGATATCATTGTTGCTGGAAATAACTTTGGCTGCGGCTCAAGCCGCGAGCATGCGCCTCTGGCGATCAAGGGCTGCGGAGTTTCCGCTGTAATTGCCAAAAGTTTTGCGGCGATATTCTTTAGGAATGCGATCAACATTGGCTTACCTTTTCTGGAGTCATCGGATGTCGATAAAATTAATGACGGAGATGTGATTGAAATTAATCTGTCTAGCGGTATAATAAAAAATATAACACAGGCTAAAAATTATAAAACGCAGGCCTTTCCGGATTTCTTGCAGCAGATCGTTGCCAGTGGCGGTTTGATAAATTATATTAAAAAGAATATTAGAGAATGAGCTTATGTCTCGCCAAAGCGTGATTTCGCTGGATAAAACTAAGAGGTGCTCAATGTACAAAATTGCAATAATTCCTGGTGATGGCACAGGCCCTGAAGTGGTCCGTGAGGGTTTAAAGGTTTTAAACGCAGCTGCCAAGAAATTCGGTTTTAAGTATGAAACAAAGGAATTTGATTTTAGCGGCCAAAGATATTTAAAAACCGGCAAGCTCGTTGGTGACAGCGATGTCGCAGAATTAAAAAAATATGATGTGATTTATCTGGGCGCAGTTGGGGATCCGGATGTAAAACCCGGTATTATTGAAACAGGTGTTTTACTTAAATTAAGGTTTGCTCTGGATCAGTATATTAATTTACGTCCGGTAAAACTTTATAATTCCAACTTTTGCCCGCTTAAAGATAAAAAGCCGGAAGATATTGATTTTGTGGTGGTGCGCGAGAATTCTGAAGGCCTTTATAAAGGCATGGGAGAATTTAAAGATAAAGGGACGGCTAATGAAGTGGCGACCCAGATTTCTTATAACACCCGTAAAGGCGTGGAGCGTTGTATCCGTTATGCTTTTGAGTACACCCGTAAACGCAATAAAAGAAAGAAACTGACGCTTTGCGGAAAAACTAATGTTTTGACTTTTGCCTGGGATCTTTGGCAGCGTACTTTTAATGAAGTTGCTAAGGAATATCCGGATGTAACTACAGATTACGCTCATGTTGATGCTACGACGATGTGGTTTGTGAAAAATCCTGAGTGGTTTGATGTAATCGTAACCGACAATATGTTCGGTGATATTATTACGGATTTAGGGGCGATGATCCAGGGCGGTATGGGAATTGCTGCCGGAGGAAATATTAATCCGCAGGGGGTTTCGATGTTTGAACCTATCGGCGGAAGCGCTCCGAAATATACCGGCAAAAACGTAATTAACCCGCTGGCGGCAATTTGTGCAGCCGCAATGATGCTTGAGAATTTAGGCGAAGTGAAAGCTGCCCAGGCAATTGAAAATGCGGTGATTAAATTAGTCAGCGGTGAGATAAAATCTTTAGCTGCCGGTAAGATGGGATATTCGACTACCGAAATCGGAGATTTAGTCGTTAAAAATTTATAATCAAGGAGTATATTGATGAAAAAATATAATGTAGCGGTAATCGGAGCCGGAGCAGTCGGGATCGAGATGCTGCGGGTCTTAAAACAGCGTAATTTCCCTATCCATACCTTAAAAGTCTTTGCCCGTTCCGCTCGCGATATCAAAGTTGACGGAGATGTTTATTCGGTTGAGTCGATAACTGCGGATGGTTTTAACGGTATTGACATTGCATTATTTGCCGGAACCGAGGGAGAAAAAGGAGCCGCAGTAATTTATGCAGCTGAGGCGGTAAAAAGAGGGGCAGTGGTTATTGATAACGGGGCGGATTTCCGTATGAATCCGAAAGTCCCCTTGGTTGTACCGGAAGTCAACGCTGCAGATGTTAAAAGGCATAAAGGAATTATCGCTAACCCTAATTGCTCGACGATTCAAATGGTTGCGGCTTTAAATCCTATTCATAAAAAAGTGGGGATTAAGAAGATCATTATCACGACGCTACAGGCTTCCAGCGGAGCAGGAAAAGGAGCGGTTGAGCAGTTAAAAGAAGAGACTGGATTAATTTGCCAAGGCGGATTTGAGAATATTCATGTCAAGGCTGTAAATAAGTCTATGCCTCAGCAATTAGCTTATAACTGTTTTCCGCATATTGGTTCTTTTGTCGAGGGTGATTACACTAATGAAGAATGGAAGCTGGTTCATGAGACACATAAGATCATGCATGCGCCGAAGATTAAAATTTCTGCGACCACTGTGCGGGTTCCGGTCAGAACCGGGCATTCAGAGTCAGTTTACATTGAAACCGCCAAACCCATAACTGCCAAGCAGGCTAAAAAGATTTTAGCCGCAGCCCCGGGGGTTGTGCTGATCGATGAACCAAGGAATAATTTATACCCTATGCCTAAAGATGTTGAGGGCAAAGATGAAACATTTATCGGCCGCATCCGCCAGGATGCCTTTAATAAAAAAGGATTATGGTTGTGGGTAGTTGCGGATAATCTGCGTAAAGGTGCTGCAACAAATGCCGTTCAAATTGCCGAATGCTTAATTTCAAACTCCAGATAGAGTATGACGGCACGCATTATTACGGATGGCAGGTACAGAATAGTAGAAGCTGCGTTTATCAGTCGAATAAAACCATCCAGTGTGTTTTAGAGAAGGTTCTTAAAAAAATCCTCCAGGAAAATATCAAACTTATTGTTGCCGGCCGCACAGATTCAGGTGTGCATGCACTTGCTCAAGTTGCTAATTTTAAAAGTGCTACTGAAATTTCGCTCCAAAGATTACGCTGGGCCGTAAATTGCCTTCTTCCGCCGGATATCAAAGTAACGAGTGTTCAGAAAGTAGCATTAGGTTTTAACAGCCGGTTTTGTGCAAAATCCAAGGTTTACAGGTATACGATTCTAAACCGCAAGTATTCTTCGGCTTTATTGGCTAACCGGGTGTATTTTTTCCATCATCCTGTTGATGTGCGATTAATGCGCAGCGAAGCAAAGTTTTTGTTAGGTAGGCATAATTTTGCATCCTTTCAAGCGGCAGAATTAAGGCCGAGAAATCCCGTACGCACGATCAAGCGGATTAAAATCAGCAAACAAAAGAATTTTATTTATATTGATATTGAAGCAGACAGCTTTTTGTATAATATGGTCAGAAACATTGCCGGTACCTTGCTTGAGGTTGGCAGGGGGAGATTTGCGAAGACAAGTATGCAAAAAATTCTTAAATCGCGTAACCGTAAGCTTGCCGGTCCGACCTTACCGGCAAAAGGGCTATGCTTAGTGAAGGTAAAATATTAAATGATGCGTAGAGAATATTTTAAAAATATGAGTAATTGGGACATTCTTTCCAAACTCTTTATATTGCTTTTATCAGTTTTTCAAATTATGAGGTGGCGTATTTTGCCACAGTTTATGGATATTTTTTATCATTTACTTTCAGGTTGGGGTTTTATCCAGGCAGGAGGTTATTCGGGTTGGGATTTTTGGCAGTATGCACCATTTGGCAGAGTCAATATTTACCCGCCATTTTTTCAAATTCTTCTGGCCTTACTTATGAAGCTAGGATTTAATGCAATAATTTTAGCTAAATTTTTTGAAACCACAACTCCGATTATTTTCTTAATTGTAGTGTGGTGGTTTATTAGAAAGCATTACAGCCAATCGATTGCTTTTTTTACCTTAGTTACTTTTGGTTCAGCTTTCTCATTCCATCTTTCTCTGATGAACCATATTCCTTCGACGCTAGTGTTTATTTTTGGCATACTCGCACTTGATCAGATGTTTAAGAGAGATATACTCCGGGCATCAATTATTTTAGCACTATGTTTTTATACTCACATCGGAGCGTCATGGTTTTTTATAGTAAGTTTCTTTACCTATGCTTTATTTGATAAGCAATATCGAAAAGAAATTTTTCTTATTCTATTATTCGCATTAGCCCTAGCTTTACCTATTTTAATAGCGCAGTTTTCCGTCCTGAATTTTATTACCATTACAGGTTCAAGGCTTGGAGAGAAATTTTTCTGTCAGATTAAATTTATTGATTATTTTTTAGCTGCCGGAGGATTGTTTTTCGTTTTAAAGGAGAAAAGTAGATATTATCTTTTTTTAAGTTTTTTGCTGGCTAGCTTGATTTTCCTGCCTTACCCCTACAGGTTTATCTCCTGCGAAGGATACTTTCCGATAATTATCCTCTCCGCTTTTTTCCTTTTAAAATTATGGGGAAAATGGCAAACAAGTATTATTTTAAGGAGAATCTTAATTTCATTGGTTGTTTTACTTTTATTTTTTTCTCCGACGCTTTCTTTGAGCAAATTAGAGAATAAATGGGTAGCGGTATCCGGAATAAAGTTTTCTGATTCGGTACTTACCAGCATGTTATCAGCAAAAGGATCGACAATTTGGTTTCCGGAAGATTATTTGCCGGCAGCCTCTTTGATAAAAGCGAATTCGGATGAGGGAGATATCATCTATAGTAGTTTAGGGATTTTTGGTCCAGTTTTAGGGAGTGTCACTGGCAGGGCTACCGCTAATGGATTATTAACAGAAGTCAAATCTTCTCAAAGATTTGATCCGATATTAGCTTCGAAAATCACTGTATTAACCAATGATCTGGATGATGTATTTCTCAAAGATTTAGTCAAGGCTTATAATTTACAAAAAATCGGTGAAACGAGAATATTTTTTATATATAAGAATCCAGCTACCGAGCTTAAAACAAGGGTAAGAAAAGCCAACATTCCATTTTGGATGATTCTGATGATAATTGGAGCAGGAGTTGGAGTATTTTTGAGAGGTTGGAGAAGAAATCCAACACCTGATAAAATGGTTAAAAAAAATTAAAAAGTGTTTGACTTTACAGATTGTTCTGTTATAATTACCTTTCTATGAAAAAGACCTATGTTGCCAAACCAGAGGATATTAAAAGGAAGTGGTATATCACCGATGCCAAAGGCCAGATACTGGGCAGGTTGGCAAGCCGGATCGCCACGATCTTAAGAGGCAAGCACAAGCCGATTTTTACTCCCCACCTTGATACCGGTGACGGGGTGATTGTGATTAATGCGGCTTTAATTAAGGTGACCGGACGTAAGCTTAAGCAAAAAGTCTATCGCCGATATTCCGGCTATCCGGGTGGGCAGCGTGAGGTAAAATTAGAGGTGCTTTTAGCTAAGAAACCTACTACGGTGATGCATTTAGCCGTGCAGAGGATGTTACCTAGCGGGCCTTTGGGCAGGGATTTGATTAAAAAGTTAAAGATTTATGCTGATGATAAGCATGGACTGACCGGCGTAAAGCCGATTGTTTTGGAGGCTAAGAGTTAAATGAGTGAGTCAACTGATAAAATTATAGCATTGGGAAGGCGCAAAGAATCAACGGCCAGAGTGCGTATGGAACCGGGTACCGGTATCATTACGATTAACGGCAGGCCTTTTGAGAAATATTTCTTACGCGAAACCGATAGGATTATTGTTTTACAGCCTTTAGCGCTTACCGAGAGTAAAGCTAAATTCAATATCGCAGCCAAGCTTAACGGTGGCGGATTAACCGGACAAGCCGGGGCTTTACGTTTAGGGATTTCGCGAGCGCTTTTAAATACCGATGAGAGTTTTAGGGATATCTTCCGTAAAAACGGATATTTAACTCGTGATCCGCGCATGAAGGAACGTAAGAAATACGGACAAAAAGGAGCACGTAAACGCTTCCAGTGGACAAAGAGGTAAAAGAGACTATCTTATAAAATTAATTTTTCAAAAAGTCCCGCTGATGAAGCGGGATTTTTTTGTTTATACGGGAAACGTGGTCATTTTGCTCGTCTGGAGCGTAGCTTTATTCCGTCGAGAAAATCCTTGACGGAAGATTAATTTTATTCTATGATGATTCAATTATGAGGAGAATAAGATGATTGTTAATGCGGGGATTATCGGAGCAACCGGGCACACCGGAGAAATTCTAATCGAACTTTTGCTTGGCCATCCAAATGTGAAGATTACCCATCTTTACAATAGTGGAAAAAGCGGCCAGGGTACTTGTGTTATCTCGGATATTTTTCCAAAATTTAAAAAAAGATTAGATCTTATCTGCGGCAAGCCTGATTTTACGCAGATTAAAAAAGATTGCGATTTAGTTTTCTTAGCTTTACCTCATACGGTATCGATGAAATTTGTTCCTAAGTTGTTAAAATTAGGGAAAAAAGTTATCGACTTAAGCGCAGATTACAGAATCAAAGATCCGTCGGTATATGGAAAAGCTTATAAGGTGACGCATCAGGATAAATTAAATTTAAAGGAGGCAGTTTACGGATTACCTGAATTAAACCGGGCTAAGATTAAAACCGCTAAACTCCTGGCTAATCCCGGATGCTATCCGACCTCTGCAATCCTCGGTATTGCTCCGTTATTGGCAGTAAATTTAGTGGATACGGATTCGATTATTATTGATGCAAAAAGCGGGGTAAGTGGGGCGGGTAAAAAGGTAGAGAAGGAATATTTATTTTCCGAGATACAGGGAGATTTCCGGGCTTATAAAGTTAACGTGCATCAGCATTCACCGGAAATAGATCAGGCTCTTTCTAAAGTATCCGGAAAGAAGATTGCCGCGGTATTTGTACCGCATTTATTGCCTATCGAGCGGGGGATTCTTTCCACCATCTATCTTAAAAAGGCCAAAGGCGCTAAGCTTAAGGTAAAAAACGTGGTCGAATTATATAAAAAATTCTATAAAAACGAGCCTTTTATCCGGATTAAGCCGGATGGTGTATTTCCAAGAATCAAGGATGTGGCCAAGACTAATTTTTGCGATATTGGGGTCAAGGATTTTGGCTCAACGATTATTGTTATTTGTGCGATAGATAATTTGTTGAAAGGCGCATCATCTCAAGCAGTCCAAAATATGAATATTATGTATAAACTGCCTGAGACAGCAGGTTTATTATGAAAAGAATATTAAAAGCAGTTTTACCTGTAGGATTTAAGGCAAACGGAATCTCCTGCGGTTTAAAAAAATCCGGAAAACCTGATTTAGCCTTAATCTATTCAAAATTACCGGCTGTAGCGTGCGCCAAATTCACCACTAACAGTATTATTGCTGCGCCTCTGGTAGTTTCCAAAATGCATTTAAAATCAGCGAAGAGATTTCAGGCTGTTTTAATCAATAGCGGTAATGCAAATTGTTTTACCGGTAAGGAAGGGATTAAGGATGCCAAGGCTTCTGCCGGATACGTTGCCGAAAAATTAAAAATCGCCAAAAACAGCGTCTTAGTTAATTCTACGGGGATCATTGGTAAACGGTTGGATATAGCAAAAATTAAAAAAGGCATTCCTGCTTTAGTTAGCGGATTGTCTGTTGCAGGAGCTCACAAAGCAGAGCTGGCAATTATGACTACGGATACTTTCGTTAAAGAAATAAGTTTGAGTTTGAATCTGGGAGCCAAACCTGTGCATATTTGTGCAATTGCTAAAGGAGCAGGGATGATTGCTCCGGATATGGCAACGATGCTTTGCTTTATTATGACTGATGCGGTAATTAGTAAGAAGGTTTTAGATAAGGCATTGACTGCGGCTGTAGACGCAAGTTTTAATTGTATTTCTGTGGATGGCTGCATGAGCACCAATGATACGGTTTTAGTCCTTGCCAATGGTGCTGCCGGGAACAAATCTATTTCTGGAGGTACAGAGCTGCAGGGTTTTTCTAAAGCCTTAGGAACCGTATGTTTGGAATTAGCCAAGATGGTAGTTTTAGACGCTGAAGGAGCGACTAAATTTATTCAAATTGATGTGGCCCAGGCAAAAAATTTTCTCCAGGCAAAAAAAGCAGCTTTGAGTATTGCAAATTCTGCGCTTTTTAAAACTGCTGTTTATGGCCGGAATCCGAATTTTGGCAGGATAGCTGCGGCAGTGGGCGCCAGCGGTATTGAAATCAAAGAAGAGCAGTTAAAAATTAAACTTGGTTCGTTAAAAGGAAAATTTGTTCATCTTCAGGTAAGTTTATCTAGCGGTAAAGCTAAGTGCAGAGTTTTTACCTCTGATCTTAGCCCTGAATATATAAAAATTAACGCCGCTTATAACTAGAGAGGTAAAATGGAAGAGGCAATCAGAAAAGCAGATGTTTTAATTGAGGCATTACCCTACATCAAGAGATTTAATAAAAAAGTCATCGTGATTAAATACGGCGGGAGTATTTTGGGTGATGAAAATATCCGGGCCGGAGTTTTAGAGGACATCGTATTTTTAAATTTTATGGGTTTACGGCCGATCCTTGTGCATGGGGGCGGCCCGAATATCAGCGAAAGAATGCGCTCTTCCGGAATAAAGACGGAATTCGTCGAGGGGATGCGGGTTACTGATGAGGAAACCTTAAAATTGGTTGAAGAAGAATTGCAGGTTTTGAATGGATTGATCGTCAAAGAGCTAGATGAGCTAGGTGCAAAAGCTGTTGGTTTAAACGGTAAAGATGGGGATCTAATTCAGGTGGAGAAAAAGAAAACTAAAGTGGATATAGGTTTAGTGGGACATATTAAAGGTATTAATACAGAATTATTGGAAAGCGAGTTAAAGCGAGATAAGATTGCTGTAATTCTGCCGATGGGCCGGGGTAAAGACAAGAAGTCCTATAATGTCAATGCCGATGAAGTTGCTGCCAGCATTGCCGCTAATATGCAAGCGGAGAAGTTTGTTTTGCTGACTAATGTTAAAGGGATTATGCGCAATGCCGATGACGCCAATTCATTTTTTTCTACTTTAACTGTTGATGAAATAAAGGGATTGATTGAAGATAAGGTTATTCAAGAGGGAATGATTCCTAAGGTTATGGCTTGCGTAGATGCTTTAAACGGCGGAGTAAAGAAAACCCATATTATTGATGCGCGCACGCCGCACGGCTTACTTTTGGAGATTTTTACTGATCAGGGTATTGGAACTGAAATTATAAAATAATGAAAATTGAAGAGATTTTTCAAGTTTATGCCGATAATATTATGCCTACCTATAACAAGGTTCCGTTGGTATTTGTTAAAGGTAAAGGCTCCAAGCTTTGGGATATCCAGGGGAAGCTTTATTTGGATTTTTTTCCGGGCTGGGGTGTGGGTAATTTAGGGCATTGTCATCCTAAAGTTATGCAAGGGGTCAGGGATCAGATCAGCAAACTGATCTTTGTGTCGAATAATTATTATCATCCTTTTCAGGCAAAATTAGCTAAAGAGCTGATCTATCAGAGCTTTCCGGGTAAAGTATTTTTTGCTAATTCCGGAGCAGAGGCTAATGAGGGAGCGATTAAGTTAGCCAGAAAATTCGGTAAGGGTAGGTATGAGATAATTACTTTTGAGAATGCATTTCATGGTAGAACCCTGGCTACCTTGGCTGCTACCGGTCAGAAGAAATATCAGGCAGGTTTTGAGCCGATGCCTGAAGGTTTTAAGCAGGTTAAGTTTAATGATCTGGAGGCGGTTAAGCAGGCGCTTACAGATAAAACGGTTGCGATTATGCTTGAGCTTATTCAGGGCGAGGGCGGTGTAAATGTCGCGGACAAAGATTTTGTTTTGGCTTTAAGAAAATTATGCGATGAAAAAAAATTACTTTTAATTATTGATGAAGTACAAACCGGCATCGGCAGGACGGCTAAGATGTTCTGCTATCAGAATTACGGCATAGTTCCGGATGTAATGACCTTGGCAAAATCTTTGGGTGGAGGCATGCCGATTGGTGCGATGGTTGTTAAAAAAGAGCTAAGTGATTTGATCACTCCCGGAATGCATGCCACGACTTTTGGCGGCGGACCGGTGATCTGCAGAGCAGCTTTAGGAGTGTTCAAAGCGATGCAGCAGGATAAGATTTTGAAGAATTGCAGAAATATGGGAGAGTATCTGTTAGAAAAATTACAGTTATTAAAAAATAGTTACCCGGTAATTAAAGAGGTGAGGGGGATGGGGTTAATGTTTGGCGTTGAATTAAGCATTGAAGGTAAACAAATCGTGCAGAAATGTATTGAGCAGGGTTTATTAATAAATTGCACGCATGATAAAGTCTTAAGATTAATGCCGGCATTAAACATTACTAAGAATGAAATCGATAAAGCAATAAAAATTTTAGCTAATGTTCTGGGGACGTCCTGTAAAGGGACACCCTGCTAAAATAGGATGTCCCTTTTTGGGACGTCCCCTATAGGAGAGTGTGTATAATGAAAAATGACCTAATTTCAATCAGAGATTTGACTCTGGATCAAATCAATTCCATATTTAAGCTTTCGACTTTATTGAAAAAGAATAAGAATAAATTTAGTAAGGCGTTATTTGGAAAAACAATAGTTTTGATTTTTCAGAAGCCTTCTAATAGAACAAGAGTCTCTTTTGAGGTCGGGATGTACCAATTGGGCGGTAATTCCTTGTATCTATCGCCGGCGGAGATTAATATCGGAGTGAGAGAGAGCATTAAGGATGTAGCCAAAACTATCTCCCGGTATGTCGACGGGATTGTTTTAAGAACTTTTGAACATAAGAATTGTTTAGATATGGCCCAAGCTGCAGCTGTGCCGGTGATCAACGGCTTGTCGGACTTTTCGCATCCTTGCCAGGCTTTGGCTGATATTTTTACGATTAAAGAAAAGTTAAAAAATTTGAAAAATGTCACTTTAGCTTATATCGGCGACGGAAATAATGTTTGTAATTCTCTACTTTTTGCAGCTACTAAAATCGGGATGAATATTACTGTGGGTACCCCTAAAGGTTATTCTCCGGAGGACCAGGTAGTCAAGTATGCCCAAGAAATTGCTCAACTGACAGGAAGTAAAATAAAAATTACCGAAGACCCGCTTGAGGCAGTAAAAGGAGCTCAGGTTGTTTACACTGATGTCTGGGCGAGCATGGGTCAGGAAGAGGAGATCTCAAAAAGAAAAATTATCTTTAAGGATTTTCAAATTAATGCTAAACTTTTAGCTAATGCTGCCTCGGGTGCTTTAGTCATGCATTGTTTGCCTGCACACAGGGGAGAAGAGATTACTGACGAAGTTATGGATAGCAAGAATTCCATTGTTTTTGATCAGGCAGAAAACAGAATGCATGTGCAAAAAGCGATCTTAATTAAATTACTCAAAGGATAAAAATGAAAAAAGTGGTGTTGGCTTATTCAGGCGGATTAGATACTTCTTGCATCGTCAGATGGCTAAAAGAAAGAGGCTATGAAGTAATTTGTTTTGTGGCTGATCTTGGCCAGGGCCTTGGCCAGGGCGAAGATTTTGAAGCCATTGAAGAGAGAGCGCTTGCCGCCGGCGCATCCAAGGTTTATATCCGGGACCTGCAAGATGAGTTTATCAGTGATTTTATTATTCCGGCTTTAAAGGCAAACGCTGTTTATGAAGGCAAATATCTTTTGGCTACGGCATTAGGCCGGCCGCTGATTGCAAAATATCTGGTGCAGATTGCGCATAAAGAGAAAGCCGGCGCAGTTGCTCATGGTTGTACGGGAAAAGGTAATGATCAGGTGCGGCTTGAAGTTGCTGTCGGTATACTTGATCCAAAATTAGAAATTATTGCTCCGGTTAGAGAATGGGAATTTAAATCGCGGGATGAAGAGATTGAATATGCTTTAAAATATAATATTCCAATCGATGTAACTAAAAAGAAGCCTTACAGTATTGATCGAAATCTTTGGGGGATAAGCATTGAGGCAGGAGTTTTAGAGAATCTTGAGCAGGAGCCGCCGGAAGATGCTTATCTGATTACTAAAAGCCCGACGCATAATTCGACTTATCCTAGATATATTGAGATAGCTTTTGCCAAGGGCGTGCCGGTTAAAATTGACGGAAAAGTTTTTAAGGCAAAAAATCTGATCACCTATCTTAATGAAGTAGGCGGTCAATTTGGGGTAGGCAGAAGCGATATGGTGGAGAATAGATTAGTAGGAATAAAGTCCCGGGAGATCTATGAGGCGCCGGCGGCAACTATTCTTTATACCGCGCATAAAGAATTAGAGGCGCTGGTTTTGGATAGAGAGCTGGCGCATTTTAAAGAGATGATTAGCCTTAAGTATGCTGAGCTTGTTTATTATGGTTTGTGGTTCTCCGCGCTTAAGGATGCTTTAGACGGCTTTGTGGATAAGACACAAAAATTAGTTAGTGGCACGATCAGATTAAGGCTATCTAAAGGTTCTTGTGTGGTGGTGGGAAGAAAATCCAACAACTCACTTTATAAAAAAGAGTTAAGCACCTATGGCAAGGAAGATAAGTTTGATCAGAAATTAGCCGAAGGTTTTATTAAGCTTTGGGGCATGCCCTACAAGCGATAGAGAAAGAATACTATGGCAAAAAAATTATGGGGAACAAGATTCGGTAAAAAAACTAACGCATTGACAGATAAGTTTACTTCTTCAATTGCCTTTGATCAGAGATTGGCTAAGTATGATATTTTAGGAAGTATCGCCCATGCCAAGATGTTAGGGAAGCAGAAAATCATTCCTGCTAAAGATTGTCAGCAGATCGTAAAAGGGTTAAATATGATACTTAAGGATGTAATTAGGGGGAAATTTAAATTTGACCCCGGAGCTGAGGATATCCATTCGAATATTCAGGAGTTATTGGCTAAAAAAATCGGTGAGCCGGCGCATAAGTTGCATACTGCGCGAAGCAGAAATGACCAGATTGCTCTGGATATAAAAATGTATTTAAAAGCTGAGATTGATGATTTGGATGAGTTTATCTGTCAGCTGCAAAAATCCATTTTAAAGCTTGCAAAAGCAAATTCGAAGGTGGTTATTCCCGGATATACGCATTTACAGATTGCCCAACCGGTATTGTTAAGCCATCATTTATTAAGCTATATTGAGGGGATAGAGAGAGACAGGCAGAGAATATTAGATGCCAAAGAAAGAATTGATAGTATGCCGCTTGGTGCCTGCGCATTTTCCGGAACAGGATTACCGATTGACCGGGAATTTGTCAGAAAGCAATTGGGATTTAAAACTTTAACGGCTAATAGTATTGATAGTGTCAGTGACAGAGATTTTATTCTTGAGGTACTGGCGCAACTTACAATTCTAGCCGTGCATTTATCGCGGATTGCTGAAGATTTGATACTTTGGAGCACTAAAGAATTTAATTTTATTGATATTGATTTTTCTTTTTGCACCGGCTCCAGCATTATGCCGCATAAAAAGAATCCGGATATTTTAGAGTTGATCAGGGGATCGGTGGGCAAGATCCACGGTGATCTTTCTAGTGTAATGATCTTAATGAAGGGGCTGCCTTCATCCTATAATCGGGATTTACAGATGGATAAACCTCCGCTATTTGACGCGGTGGATACGGTTAAAGACATCTTAGAGATATTTGTCGCGCTTTTTCAGAATATCGTGATTGAGAAAGAGGCGATTGCCGCCAAAGTCCAGGATGAATCTTTATTTTCGGTAGATATCGTCGAGTATTTGATCAAGAAAGGTATATCTTACAGAAAAGCGCATGATATTGTTGGCCGAATGGTCAGGGATTGTTTGGATAAAGGGAAAAATATCTCGAGTCTATCCAATGGCAATTTGAAGAAGTATTCAGATAAATTAAATCCTGATATTCGAGGTGTGTTGAATGCCTGGGCGTCGGTAAGCCGTAAGTCGTCTATTGGCAGCACGAATCCTAAGCTCGTAGCCAAACAGCTTGATAAATGGGGAAAGAAGTTACAATAATAAAGCGGAGAGAATAATGAAAAAATTGTTTTTGTTGTTAGGTTTGATAGTTATTAACTGTAGCGTGTTATTCGCCGAGGAGATCACTATTACTACATATTATCCTTCGCCGTATGGCAGCTACGATGAACTGACTGCTAATAAGATGAAGATTGGTAGTAATTATTCTGCTCCAGCTACAGTTTTTGTCGATGATAGCCTACTTGTTGAAGGCCAAGTTGGCATTGGTACGTCTACGCCTGCTGCTACGGTGAAATTGGATGTCGCTGGTACAGAAAATTTTGGGGTCAGATATCTTAGGGCTTCACGCGATGCGCGTATAGCTGTAGGTGATCCAACTAGAACCTGGAGCTGGGCAACCGGTTGGGCTACCGCAGGAGATTTTAGTTTAATTGAAGAAGGTGTTTCTGGAAATAGGATATATGTGCAAAAAGGGACTGGTAACGTGGGTATCGGGACATCTACTCCCGCGCGTACTTTACACGTTAATGGTTCAGCTGTCGTAGCAAGCAGTAATCGTTCGGGAAAACTTGACTTAGGTACAGACGCGTTTAATTATGTTAGGTCCGATAATAATGGTTTATACCTTGGGGCTTATTTTTTTCCCGCGGCGGGAGGGGATGATTGGGTTACTGTTCGAAATGGCAGTGGTAATGTTGGTATCGGAATTCCAAATCCCGCATATAATTTGCAGGTAGTGGGCACTGCCGCTGCAGATACAGTGCGGGCTAGTAGTTTTATTGCAAGCGGATCGACAGGAATCACTAGAACTTTTAATGTTAGGAATTCAGCTGGGACGGGATCTTGTAGCGTAACCGTAGTGAATGGTATAATTACCGGAACTTCTTGTTAATCGATTTAACTATTTTCGAGCTAACAGTTTTCAGGCTAATTTGGATAAAGGTAAAAATATCTCGAGTCTATCCAATGGCGATTTGAAGAAATATTCAGATAAATTAAATCC
>PCWB01000044.1 GCA_002796135.1 Candidatus Omnitrophica bacterium CG11_big_fil_rev_8_21_14_0_20_41_12 | reverse complement strand
GTTAGCGAGGGGTATATCCTTATTATTCCTAACTGGAGATTTGTCCTGAGGCGAAGCCGAAGGATCTCTATTATTTATCTAAATGTTTTTTGGCCTTAACTCTAATCTTTTGCGTTAGCTTAACCACGCTAACATGAGATATCCCCATGCGCTTACCTATATCTCTGGTAGTTAGACCCTGGCTAAAATAAGCAAGCAAACTTTTTTCTTTAGGGCTAAAACCATTGTCCTGAATACTCTGCATCAAAAACTTATTATGTAAATCTCCCCGGCAATCAGGAGAAGACCAATATTGACCCAGAACATCCTCTAAGGTTGCCTCATCATTAGTGCTTAAAACTGCATCCATACTAATAACATTAGAACGCTCATTTACCTTGCGAATATAATTTTTCAGATGAAAATAACAACCTTGTAGAATATAGCTATCGGTTTTATCGCTCAGCGTGCCTTTGAGAAAATTGCTCCAAAGGTGGATGGAGGCCTCCTGATACAGGTCATCATGGCTAAAAGAGCGATAATGCCCGTTTAACTTATAGGCAATCCGCTTGATTGTCGGAGAAAACTTCCGATGTAACTCCTCAAAACTCATATCTAACCCCCTATAAACAAAAAGCGCCCCCACCCACTTTTAGGGTAAGGACGCCTTAGTCCGGACAAATAAAAAAGCCTTCTGCCAACTTTTCCGGCCAGAAGACTTCTGTGTCTTTTACTACAACGCTGTAATCTATTTAGAGTATATCATTTATTTTGCTGCTGTCAAGAGAAAGCTGATTACTTCTTAGCTCTAATATCTTTGGCTAAAATTATGGCTTCAGCGACTTCGCGCATTGACTTACGCATATCCATACTTTGCTTCTGGATCAAACGGTATGCCTCCGAAGGAAAAATATTGGCTTCTTGAGAAAGAATATCCTTTGCCCGCTCAACCAATTTTCGCGTAGTCAAAGCATCCTCAGCCGAGCGCGCACGTAAATTAAGCTCGGCATTTTCAATCGCAATCGCTGCCTGATTAGCCAAAGCAGTTAATAAATCTACTTCATGTTTAGAAAATTTATGTTTTTTAGAGGTATAGCAATTGAGCACCCCGATAACCCTGCCCTTTACTGCCAATGGCACGCAAGCCAAAGAACAAAGGCCTTCTTTTTTTGCCAGCTCACGATTCAAATAGCGCAAATCGGTTTTAACATCCAAAACACATACCGGTTTGTTCTCTTGCGCCACTACCCCGGATATCCCTTGGCCTAAAGGGACATTAGGTTTTTTATTATACGCCTCAGATATAGATTGGGTGGCCTTAACCACTAATTCTTTTTTATCCGGGTCAAGCAGCATTAAAGAAGATATTTTAGAATTCATAATTTCCGCGGTAACCTGCACCACCAGGCGCAAGAGCTCCTCCAGATACATTCCTGAAGTAAGCAAATTAGCTACTTTAGAAATCGCTTCAATCTGTTTTACATAAACCTTAAAATTATCTTTTTTAGTAGACACTACTTCCTTCTTTCTAAGAATCTTTTGATCCTATTCAAAGCTTCCTTTAAATTATCCATGCTGGAAGCATAAGAAATCCTGATATAGCCTTCTGCGCAAGCTCCAAAAGCAGTTCCCGGGACCACCGCCACTTTTTCCTCTTCCAATAGTTTACGTGAAAATTCCATAGAAGATAAACCTGTGCTTTTTATGCAGGGAAAAACATAAAAAGCCCCCTGCGGGCGCGAACACTTTAATCCTAATGAATTTAACTCCTCCACCATAAGCGACCGCCTGCGGTTATATTCGCGTTTCATCTGCTCAACTGATTTTCTGCCGCTGACCAAAGCCTCTGCTGCAGCCATCTGGCTGGTTATCGGCACACACATGATCGTATATTGATGAATCTTAGTCATGGCTGCAATGATCTCTTTTGGCCCGCAAGCAAAACCTACGCGCCATCCGGTCATGGCATAGGCTTTAGAGAATCCGTTAAAATAAACCGTATTATTTTTTGCTTTCGGCAAAGTTGGAAAAGCAATATGGTTGAAATCATAGGTTAGGTCCCCGTAGACTTCATCACTAATACAAAGTATTTTATGCTTTAATAAAACTTTATTTATCGCTTCCAACTCTTTGCGGCGGTATGAAACACCCGTAGGGTTAGTGGGATAATTTAAAATGATTGCCTTGGCCTTCTTATCAATATGCTTTTCTAAAAGCTTAGGAGTAATCTTAAATCCGTCTTTTGAGGTATCGATATAAATGGAAGTTCCTCCGGCAAGCTCGGTAACCGGCCCATAAGAAACATAGCTAGGCTGAGGAACCAATATTTTATCACCCGGATTAATGATCGACCGTAAAATAAGATCTAACCCCTCGCTGACCCCTACGGTAATTAAGATCTCGTCATCCGGACAATAATCCAGGCCATATTTATTTTTTAAATGGCGGTGTATACCTAGGCGTAGTTTATAGAGCCCCTTATTTGAGGTATAGCTGGTAAAACCCTGCTCCAGAGAATAGATCCCTGCCTCACGGATCTGCCAGGGAGTGACAAAATCCGGCTCACCTACGCCTAATGATATAACCTCCTTCATTCCCAACACCAGATCAAAGAATGCCCGGATTCCGGATGGCTGCATTTTTTCTACAATTTTTGATATTTTCATTTATTTCCTAATAGGATATCGCAATCCTTTTATTCTCTGGCTTCTGCTTTAAAATTACTCCGTCTTCTTTATATTTTTTCAGTAAAAAGTGGGTGGCTGTGCCACGCACATTTTCCAGACAAGAAAGTTTTTCCGCTACAAAATTTGAAACCGTGTGCAGATTCTTCCCCTCCACTACAACTAATAAATCATATGTTCCACTGATCAGATAACAGCTGGTTACCTCCGGAAACGAATAGATTCTCTCGGCGATTTTTTCAAAACCCAGGTCCTTCTGCGGAACGATATTTACCTCGATCAATGCTCTGATCTCGGATTCACTATCCTTGATCAAATCCTTATTAATTACCGCTTTGTATTTCAAGATTGCTCCTTCTTTTTCATATTTCTTAATCGCATTTTTTACATCCTGCGGCTTCTTACGTAACATCTTAGCAATGTCTTCTACGCTTGCCCTTCCGTCTTTCTCTAAAATCTCTAAAATCTCATCCATCTTTTAGCTCCTTCTGCTAGAGGCGGCAGATCTCTGCGCCTTTTCTTTTATGCTCTGAATTTTTAAACATCCTTTTTACTTTGTTAACCTTGCTACTGCTGGATACCTGTTTTCTATGATTGCATAATCTGTCCAAAATATCATCTAATTCATTATAAGTTATACCCATCTCCCCTTCATCAGTCTGGCCCTGCCATAACCCGGCAGTAGGAGGCTTAATAATTATATTCTCCGGAATCTTTAACTCCTGCGCCAGTTTTCGCACCTGGCGTTTAAATAAATCCGCAATCGGCAATATGTCTACTCCGCCGTCGCCGTATTTAGTAAAATAACCGACTAAAAGCTCAGATTTATTACCTGTGCCGCAAACAAGATAATTTAGCTTATTGGCAAAATAATAAAGTGTGCTCATGCGCAGGCGCGGCTTAAGATTGCTGCGGGCCAGGCCTCCTGCCTGAGGCAGGATCTTTAAGAAATCATTGTATACGCTCGAAAGATCTACTAACTTCGATCTAACTTTAAGCTTTCTGGCAACTAACCTGGCATCTTTTAGGTCTTGCGCATGGCTGTTACAAGGCATAAACAGAACTAATAGATTATTCCTGCTCACTGCTTCTTTGCATAAAGCAGCGATAACCGCAGAGTCTATGCCTCCGGATAAACCCATCACAATACCTTTGGCTCCGGAATCCTTAATTTGTTTTTTAATCCAGGAAACAATCCTATTCTTCATGCGCCAAACTCCGCAGTTATTATTGTCACTATTTAGGGGATGATGAAAGGATTATATAACACTAAATACCGAGGGTCAAGAGATAACTAGTCGCTGTCCCTAGTTAGAATTTACCGGTTATACTGACCGAGCCGACATGGGCTTTGTAATCATTAAAAGAGGTAGGGTATCCTTCGTTGTAGGCATAATAAGAGTAGCCGATCTTAAGCAGGATATTTTTGATTAATTCACGTTCAATACTTGCCATGCCGCTTACAGATCTATCAGCTTCAGAACGCCAAGTCTGGAATTGTCCGCTTAAGGTAGTTTTTTCATTTAAAGCATAATTAACTGCGCCGAGGATGCTGGAAGAATCACCGTTAAAAGGTTGATCCGTAGGAGTATGAGCAACGTTGGCATCCGCAGAAGGAGTCCTTAACTTCATCTTTTCTATCGAATAAACACAATTAAGATAAAGCTTATCTGTAGGAGTAACCGTAACTGAAGCGCTGGTCGTGTGGTCATCTAAAGAACCGATCTCCGTATATGATTCCTTCATCACATCATAACTGGTATTAGCTGCCTGGTATTTTGCTCCAAAAGAAATAAACTTATTTAACGTTATATTGGTCCTTAGGCTATACTCATCAGTCACCTGCGTATTGTCTCCGATATAGCCCGGATATTGAAACGATTTTGGATCGCTGAGTTGATGTTGAGTGCGCTCCTTATTATCAACCTTACTATTATAACTATTATCCCTGTTCTTTCTTTTATAGCGGGCTGAAATAAACAGCTGCTTGATCGGACGAGTATTGATTCCTAAACTGTAATTTTCTTTAAAATAGAACGTCTTATTCTCCCAGTTTAAATTAGTACTTCTGGTCTCATCATATTCCCTACCAAATATTGAATAGTCTACCCTAGACTGCTCTGCGCTTGCCTCAGCATAAATGCTGGTCCGGGGAATACCCTTATAGGTCAGATTAACGGTTTCTCCGGTATTAGATTCTTCAATATCGCTATTCTGATTATGAAGCACGGACCCGGGAATAACAGCTTTGTTATCACGTATATATTCGGAAGAGCCGGAAATATTCGCCGTCCGGTAACGCAAAGCCCCTCTGAATGTCAGATCATCCAGAATCTTTAAGTTCATTCCCCAATTTACTGATTGAGCTCCCAGGTCACTATTGGCCTCTCCATTATAGTAATCGAATGTATTAGTTATTGTCCCGTTAGATCCATATGTCCGGGTTCGATACTGGTCGCGGCTGGAACTTTTATTTAAAGCATACCCTAATTTCATCTGCAGGGTATCTTTAATTTTAGTGTCTGCTGTAAAATTCGTCGTAGCTGTGTGTGAAGATGGCTCATTTTGAGTTTCTATTCTCTGTAAAACAGCATTATCCCGCATCTCATAAACATTGTTACCGGATTCATCATCACTGAATATCTGATATTGCTGGCTAAGAGCAAAATTTATTCCCTTAAGCGTAAATTCAGTCCCCGCTTTAAAAGTATCAGTTGTCCAATTAATATCCTTTGACCAGGGATAGGTATATTGGGAGATATCTGTTGCAGGCACAGTATCGGTTACCATGCCTCGGGTAGCCAGCGGCATCTCTCCGATACGAGACATATGATCATAGCTTAAGATGTATCTGGGCTGCTCCGGTAAAGTTAAAGCAAGCTCAAGTGAGATATTTGAGCGGTCAGTATGCAGATTTTTGTCTAATTCATAAAAAGCTGGGATCCCGTCACCTGCAGGAAATTCAAAATAATCTCCGGAATCATCATAGTATTTCCGGAAGGCATCATAACTAAGATGCACATACCCGAAATCTTCCTTACTAAGATCAAGCAAAAGATCATAGTCGGTGTCAGTACTACCGCTAGTCTCTAAAATCAAATGCTTACCGTCTTTAAAATGTTTATCCAGATAAAATTCTTCTAGGCCGGCAGTTGCGTTACGTTTCATCCAGTTATCCTCTTGGAATCTCTTCCAGTCGCCACTGACTGTGGCAATACTACCTCCAATCATAACCAGATTTCCCTCAGCCCGGGCTGAAGATATCAAAAAGCTATTAATTACGCAGCTTAATAGAAGCAAAATAAAATTTCTTTTTATCACTATCTTATCCCCGAATAAACTCTAGTGG
Organism: Candidatus Omnitrophica bacterium CG11_big_fil_rev_8_21_14_0_20_41_12; assembly: GCA_002796135.1. Taxonomy (GTDB): domain Bacteria; phylum Omnitrophota; class Gorgyraeia; order Gygaellales; family Profunditerraquicolaceae; genus UBA6249. Next base: position 25,197 of record PCWB01000044.1, on the reverse strand, counting down.
CATCCGCAATTAGCAACACCGGCGCCGCGAGTATTAAATTGTATAAGCCGCGGGTGAAAATTAGATCCGTGTATATCCATATGGCAGCTAATACAGCTAGTTTTGCCGTAAGTTGCCACATCCATTACTGTCCCAAAACCTGGCAAAGAATGCCAATGCGGCCAAGCTCCAATATACATACCTACACCAGTTCCGACATTAGACGTATTATACCTTTGCTCATAATGACATTTTAAACAAAGGTTATTATCTTTTGCCTGCAACATCTTATTATTTACCGAGCCGTGCACCTGATGGCAACTCTCGCATCCCTCGCGCATGGCACTATGCTCAAAAACATAGGGGCCTTTTTTATCCGGGTGGCACTTAAAGCAAACCTCATTATGCTCATCTAAAGAAGTAAAACTCCCGGGTATTACATCTTCGCCGTGGGCGCTATGACAATCTGAACAGCTCATCTTTCCTTCAATCACCGGATGATGGTATTGCAGATTAAACTGGGCTTTTTTATCTAAGTGGCAATTAAAACACATCTGGGGATTCTTGCGCGGATCAATAATAAAAACTCCTTTACCCCCTCCGGCATCAACATGTTTGCTTCCGGCGCCGTGGCAAGACTCGCAACCCTCTCCGGCAGGCTCCTTTTCCTTAATGGCAAAATGCCCATGCGGGCTCTTCTTAAAATCAGCCGCTTGTTTCGGATGGCACATCGCGCAGGTATCTGTGTCTACAAATTCAGCTCCGGGAATAGCAGCCGGGTATATTTTATCTACCCGCGCTGCATATGAAGCGGTAAGGAATAAAAAAAACAGGATTACCCCGCATAATCCTGTAATAAAACTACTGATCTTTCTGGTTGTAATCATGATAAACTGCCTTTTACGCGTATCAACTATAATAATACAAACCTATATATTAAGTATCTATTTAACTATAAAACTCTAAAAAAGCAAGCTTTTTTTGTCAGAATATAGTGGCTATTCTAGCTCCTCATGATGATGCTTGACTACCTTTGCCTCAACCATATAAATTACATCTTCGGCAATATTAGTAGCCTGGTCGCAAATACGCTCTAAATACCGAGCGATAATGATCAACGCCACAGCGCGCTCTGCGGTTTTAGCATCACGCGCCAAGTATTCATTAATCAACTCATCCTGCACCAGATTACGCAGTTTATCAGCCTCGGAATCCGCTAAAACTACCTGACGGGCCAGCTGAGCATCTCTTTTGACAAAAGCATCAATAGCATTACGCACCATATTCTGGGCAACTTGGGAAAGCTTAGGAATATCGATTAGCGGTTTAAGCAAAGGTTTGTCTATCAATCCTAAAGATTTTTGTGAAATATCCAACGCCATATCGGCAATACGCTCAAGCTCCGTATTTATCTTCATCCCGGTTGTAATATACCTTAAGTCTCCTGCCATCGGCTGATAGCGGGCGATAAGATCAATACATTTCTCATCGATTGCCAATTCAAGCTCATCAATCGTATTATCGGTATCAATTACATCCTGGGCCAGTTTTTTATCGCGATTCTTTAGCGACTCGATGGATTTAAATATCGATTCTTGGGCAAATACCGCCATCCTCAAAATATCCTTGTGTAGTTCCTTTAACTCTTCATCTAAGTGTCTTAACATCTTGAGCACCTCCTGTTTTTATCTAGCGAAATCCCGACTCGTACGAGTCGGGATAACACCCCCCTAACCGTACCGGCCGGTAATATAATCTTCTGTTCTTTTATCTTTTGGTTTAGTAAAAATATCCTCTGTCCTGCCGAATTCCACCAATTCACCTAAAAGCATAAAACCTGTTTGGTCAGAAACGCGCGCTGCCTGTTGCATATTATGTGTCACAATTATTGTAGTATAGTTATTTTTCAATTCACGCATTAATTCTTCAATGCGGCTGGTTGCCTGCGGATCAAGGGTCGAACAAGGCTCATCCATTAATAAAATCTCAGGCTTAACTACAATTAACCTGGCAATACAAAGACGTTGCTTCTGTTCAAGCGATAATGTGAATGCCGATTTATTGAGTTTATCTTTTAACTCATCCCACAAAAATACGGATTTCAAACTATCCTCAACGACCTCATTAAGTTTTAGCTTGGTTAATCCTTCAGCGTGCACCTTCTGGCCAAAAACAATATTCTCATAAATAGATAAAGGAAACGGATTAGGCCGCTGAAATACCATGCCTACTTTTTTACGTAAACTAACCAGATCGGTTTTCTCTGAAACAATATTCTCTGCGTCAATCATTACTTCACCGGTTGTACGCACGCCTTCGATCAGGTCATTCATCCGGTTAAATACCCGCAACAAAGTTGATTTGCCGCACCCCGAAGGACCAATAATAGCGGTAATCTGTTTTTGGGTAAAATGCACGTTCACATTGATCAACGCCTGAAAATCCCCATACCATAAATTTAAATTATTTACCGAAATATCCGCCATTATCCAAATTTCCCTCTGATATAACCGTCAGTGCGCTGATCATTCGGCGCCGTAAATATTTTTTCTGTCTTATCTAATTCCACCAGCTCCCCTGATAGAAAAAAAGCCGTACGGTCACCGACCCTAGCTGCCTGTTTGACATTGTTGGTTACCAAAACTATCGTGTAATCTTTTTTTAACTTTAACATCGCCTCCTCAACTTTAGCAGTTGAGATCGGATCAAGCCCGGAGCAAGGCTCATCAAATAAAATAACCTCCGGCTCAACTGCCAGAGTCCGGGCAATGCAAAGCCGTTGCTGTTGTCCGCCGGATAATTTAAATGCCGTTACACTCAACCTATCCTTAACTTCATCCCAAAGATAAGCCTGCTTTAAAGAGCGCTCCACAATTTCAGAAATTTTATTACGATTTTTGATTCCGTGCATCTTAACACCATAGCTCACATTTTCAAAAATTGATAAAGGTAAAGGCAAGGGCAAAGCAAAAACCATCCCCACTCTTTTACGTAAACTTTCAATATCTATTTTCCTTATATCTTTGTTATCAAACTCTAGACTACCACTCATTTTAAAATTTGGATACAGATCATTCAAACGATTAAGCATACGTAAAAAGCTGGTCTTTCCGCTATTAGACGGACCAATCACACTTAAAATCTCGTTAGCCTCCACTTCAATATTCACACTTTTTAAAGCGTGGATCTGGCCAAACCAAATATTCAAATCCTTAACGCTGAATTTTACCATTTTTTCTTCTTTCTAAAATTATAACGGATAATTATCGCTATTAAGTTCATGAATAAAACTAGGAATAATAAAACCAAAGCTGTACCATAACGCACCTTTTCATCTACATTAGGAACTTGGGTCGAAATTACATATAAATGATACGGCAACGCCATCGCCTGATCAAAAATAGATTTAGGCAACCGCGGTAGATAAAAAGCAGCAACAGTAAAAAGAATCGGAGCAGTCTCTCCTGCTGCCCGTCCCAATCCCAGGATAGTACCGGTTAAAATTCCGGGTATGGCGTTAGGCAAAACGATATGCCTGATGGTCTGCCATTTACTTGCACCTAATGATAAACTTACCTCACGAAATGACTGCGGCACACTTTCTAATGCCTCGCGCGAGGTAGTAATAATTATCGGCAGAATCATTATCCCTAAGGTAAGGGAGCCGGATAAAATTGATGCCCCGAATTTTAAGAATACGACAAAAAGCGCCAAACCGAATAAACCGTAAACGACCGAAGGCACTCCGGAAAGATTAACTATCGCCAGCCTGATTATGCGATTAATGATATTATCTTTTGCGTATTCACTTAAATAGATTGCCGCCAGCAAGCCAATGGGTAAAGCAAAAATTATCGCACCGATCACAAGATACAAAGTTCCGATGATCGCCGGAAAAATACCTCCGGCGCGCATCCCCTGGCGTGGGATATCCGATAAAAACTGCCAGTTAATCGCCGGTAGGCCCTTTTGGATAATAATTACCACGATCAAGCCAACCGGAATAACAATTAAAAGCGTCGCCAGAAAAAGAAGAAAGAAGGCGATTTTTTGTGACCTTTGCGGATTATGCATTAACGGTTCCTCTTATGCAAGAATAGATCTGCGGTAATATTGATAATAAAACTCATAATAAACAAAACTATGCCGATAGCAAACAAAGCAAAATAATGTTCACTGCCCACAACTGCCTCCCCCATTTCAGCAGCAATAGTCGCGGTTAGGGTGCGCACCGGAACAAGAATACTCTGGGGGATGACCGCAGCGTTTCCGGTAATCATCATCACCGCCATCGTCTCGCCGATGACACGTCCGATACCCAGCATCACTGCCGCAACGATCCCGCTCGATGCCGCCGGAAGCAGGACCCGGTAAATTGTTTGCCAATGTGTTGCTCCTAAAGCAAACGCTCCTTCTTTATAACTCTTGGGTACAGAATAAAGCGCGTCTTCGGCAATCGAAACTATCGTCGGCATGGCCATAAAAGCTAAAATTATCGACCCGGATAAAGCGGTAAGCCCTGTCGGCAAATGAAACACTGATTTTATCCACGGGACCAAGGTTACCATGCCGATAAAACCCAAAACTACGCTAGGGATAGCAGCCAGCAATTCGATTCCGGCCTTAAGCGCTTCTTTAATTTTTAAGGGGGCGATTTCGGCGATATAAACCGCGCAAGCTACGCCGATAGGAATAGAAATAATTGCCGCACCCAAAGTTACCAATAATGAACCGAAAATCAGCGGCAGGATCCCTAGTTGCGCAGGCTCAGAGATAGGATACCAACTTTTACCGAAGAGAAAATTAAACGGAGTAACCGATTTAAATACTGACAGGCCTTCCTTAGTTAAAAACAAAAAGATCAAAACAACGAAAAATATGGAAGCTAACCCACAGATCAGGATCAGCTTCTCAATAATAAATTCCCTGAACTTTCTCATTATTTTTTGATCGGAACAAAATCTGTCTTCACGACAATATCCTGCCCTTCTTTAGAAAGGATATAATCAACTAATTTTTTAACTAACCCCTGAGGCTCTCCGTCAGTATAGAGAAAAAGCGGCCGGGATATGGGATATTTACCGCTTAAAACATTATCAATACTCGGATTAATATACTCAGAATTAGCATCTTTGGCAACAGCGATAGGCTTTTGTTTATTTGAGATATAACCCATTCCATAATAACCGATAGTCGAGGAGTTCCCGGAAACTTCATCGGCAATTGCCTGTGAGGAAGATAGTAGCAAGGCGCCGGGGGCAAACTCCTCTTTACCATTGGCATTGCCTTTCCTTAACACGTGCTCTTTAAAATAGACATGTGTCCCGGAGTTAACTTCCCGCGACAAAAGCACAATCTTCTCGTCTTTGCCTCCCACCTCTTTCCAATTAGTGATATTGCCGGTAAAAATTCCTGCCAGCTGATCCAAGGTAAGCTTGCTTACCGGATTAAGAGGGCTAACCACAACCGCCAGGCCATCTAAAGCAACCTTAATTTCAAAAGGATTGATCCCTTTTTGTTTGGCCAAAGCAATCTCTTTATCTTTAATATTTCTTGAGCTCATCGCAATATCGCAAGTTCCGCTGATTAAGCTGGACAACCCGGTTCCTGAGCCGCCACCGGTTACCGCCACAAAATTTCCGTTATTCTCCTCCATATATTTTTCCGCCCAAGCTTGTCCAAGGTTAACCATGGTATCAGAACCTTTAATCTGAATGGAATTTTTATTTCCTGCAGCCATAGCGCCAGAAACCGTAAACATAAGTACAGCTGTAATAAACAGGCATTTTTTAAACATCTCGAACCTCCCTTGATGTGTAGTATTATACTATACTTGCAATGCTACAGATGTTAAATCTGTGTAAAATTAAAAACTCAACTTAAACTTGGTCCCCAGTATATTAGCTTTCGTCCAGTGCGTGCTTTTTGAGCTCTGCAACATATAATAAATATCTCCTTTGAAATTCTTAGTAATATTTATTATCAGGCCAGCAGATGCCCTGTTTTTATTTAATCTCTGGCCGTCGTCAATAAGGATAAAAATCTCATCCGATACATACGGCTGGATTTCGAATTTGGTAAACTTCCACGGAGCTTTTACAGTGAGTTTATTACGGTATGTTCCCGTATCATCCTTATAATCAAAATGATTGTACTCGAAACGCGAACGATCATCATATTTGAACCCCGCAAATTGACTGGCAAAGGTTAAAGTGGCATAAGGCTGGTTCTCCACTAAAAACTTCCCTTTACTCTTATTAAGGATATGCCTGTATCCTGCGCCTACGCTCCAGTGTTTATTCAGGCTATAGAATAACCCGGCATCATAATGCTGATAGTAGAGCTCGCTGGCATTATCCCCCCAGCGGAATTCCTGCTCAAACGCCAGCTTGAGATCTTTCTTAAGCTGGATTTCTTCAACTTCGGTATTCCAGACCTGAAAATCACCATCATCATAAGCATGGACATTAACGACTATAAACAAAACCATTCCCATCGCAACTAAAACTATCCTTCTCATCTCTACTCCTTTTAAATAATCGGTTATTTTTAAATTCTGTTAAGCTACAGAATATTCCCCATAATACTAACTCACTACGCATCTCACCTCCTCTCTCTTTAGCCCTAAACAGAGTATAAGAGGAGTCGGTTAAATCCACTTCAAAGCTAGATAAAATGTAGGTAAAGTTTTATCCAGGGAGAATAAACCAAAATTTCGAGCCCAATCCCTCGGTGCTCTCCACTCCAACATTACCGCCGTGCAACTCGATAATATGCTTAACAATGGAGAGCCCCAGGCCGGTGCCGCCAAGCTCACGGGAGCGCGCTTTATCTACACGGTAGAAACGCTCAAAAATACGCGGGATATCTCTTGCCGATATCCCGGAACCGGAATCTTCCACAATAATCTTTATTTTATCAGTAAGCTCTCCGGAATAAATCCGTACAAAACCCTTATCCTTATTGTATTTAATCGCATTATTGATCAGATTGACTAAGACCTGTTCGATCTTACTTTTATCAGCAATAATCTCCAAGCCTTGCGGCAACGCCGAGCTAACCTCGATTTGCTTCTTTTTTGCTTGAGACTTGAATCCCAAAATAACCTCATCAACCAAGCCGGCTAAACTGAATTTATCTTTTCTTAGCACAACCTCTTTTGATTCAATATGCGAAAGGTCAAGCAGATCATCAATCAGGGTATTTAGCCTATCCGCGTGGTCATTGATTATTTTAAGAAAATTAACGCTATTTTCTTTATCCTCAAGCGCGCCCTCTAAAAGAGTCTCTACAAAACCCTTGATGGAAGTAAGCGGAGTTTTTAATTCATGCGAAACATTGGCCACAAAATCCCGGCGCATAGTCTCCAGGCGCCTCATCTCGGTAATATCATGTATGACCAGAAGGCATCCGTTGGTTACTTTGGATTCAAAGATAGCCGAAGCATTCACCTGGAATATTTTCTGTACCGGCCAGATAAGGGATAATTCTTGGGAAATAACTTCTCCGTTTTTTAAAACTAAGGCGATAATTTCAGCAATATCATTGTTAGGAAATACCTCAAGGAAAATCCTACCTTGTGTGCTACTTTCGGAGATATTAAAAATCTTCTCCGCGGTAGGATTAAGCCAGAGGACACGCGTATCTTTATCTACCGCCACCACCCCCTCAACCATGCTGTTGAGTATGGCATGTACACGGTTATTTTCATTTTCTAGAATATGAATACTTTTTTTGAAGGCTTCCAGCTGAGAATCTAATTCGGAGATTTTATTCTTGAGGTGGGAATTAAACAAATTTTAATCCTCGGTTTCAAAACGGTAACCGTAATTCTTCACGGTTATAATATATTTAGATGCATTTTTTATTTTTTTACGCAAAGTACGAATATGCACATCCACTGTGCGCGTCTGAATCTCCATGGCATGATCAAAACCCCAAATGGTATCCAATAAAAAATCGCGCGATAAAACCCTTCCCCTTGCTTTAAGCAGAGTTTTTAAAAGCTCAAATTCTTTAGAGGTTAACTCAACCGGCTTGTCCTTGACACTTACGGAAATCTTAGAGAAATCAATTTTTAAATCACCTGCCTGAAATATTTCCGGAATCTTTTCTTTTTCATTTACCCGGCGCAGAACCGCTTTAATCCGGGCAATCAACTCGCGCGGGCTAAATGGCTTGGTAATATAGTCATCCGCACCTAACTCTAATCCCACTACTTTATCTGATTCCTGGCTTTTAGCAGTAAGCATAATTATCGGGATAGATGAGGTTTTACTTTCTTTTTTTAAGGCCTTGCAAACTTCCAAGCCATCCATACCCGGAAGCATTAAATCCAGTAAAATGAGATCCGGATGCTGGCGCACAGCCGCGTCCATTGCATCCTCTCCGTCACTAGCATCAATAACCTTAAACCCTTCTTTTTCAAGGTTATATCGGAGCATCTTAACAATATCTTTCTCATCTTCAACAATGAGAATTTTTTCTTTCATTTTTTATTACCCCTACAAACATTCACGCAGATCCCGCAGACAAACTGCTCAGCTTGACGCTGCTTTTGAAAACTCTTAAGCTTCTCAAAGCATTTAACATGGTCAAAATCCGCAGGATTGTCCTGAACTGCTCCTGACGGGCATATCTTAACACAGGCCTTGCACTCTCCACAATCTTTTTTACTTAGCTCATCGGTTTTTAACGAAATATCCGTCAATACCGAAACGATACGGAATTGACTGCCTAATTTTTCATTTACTAAAAGGTTATTCCTGCCGATCCAACCTAAACCCGCTAGAACACCTAATTTTCGATGCGAGAGATGGCCGACATTTTTCTCCCAGTCAATAATCTGGGTGGCCGGGACAGCAAGCGCTAGATATCCTTTTTTCTGGATTATATTACATAATCTCAAGGCGATATGATCCAGAAAAGAATTTACGATTTTATAATGGTGGAAATATAATTTAGTCGGTACGATATCGATTTCAGATAATACCGCTGCCGAAAGCATCACTCCTAAACAAATCGCCTTGTCTAGTTTTTGCGCGACTTTAGGAGCGATCTTAAATTCATCTCTGACCTGACTTATATCGGCCACGCCGAAAAGATCAATACCTTCATCAACGCAGAATTTCTTTAACTCCAGATAATTTTCCTCTTTATCCATGTGATTTCCTCAAATAAACCATCAGTAAAGATATGGCTACCGGGGTCACCCCCGAGATGCGCGATGCCTGGCCTAAATTAAGCGGCTTAAATCTAGCCAATTTCTCTCTAATCTCCCGGGATATCCCGGATAAATTACTATAATCAAAATCCGCCGGAAGTTTAATTTTTTCAATATGTTTAAACCGTTCTACATCTTTCTGCTGGCGCAGGAGGTAGCCGGAATATTTTACCTCGATCTCAAGCTGCTGCCAAGCAGATTCAGGTATCCTTGACGGTAGTTGATGGGTTTTCTTTAGATCTTGAATGGTTATCTCCGGTCTCTTTAACAATTTCTCCAGATGATTTTTCCTTAAAAAAACCAGGCCTTCTTTCATACCTTCTGCTTTCTTTTCTGCTTTACGATAAAAACTCTTCTTTACTAAACCTAGATCAAAACCTATTTTTGCCAAACGCAGGTCCGCGTTATCTTCACGGATAATCAGGCGGTATTCAACGCGTGAAGTAAACATCCGGTACGGTTCAGCTGTGCCTTTAGTGGTCAAATCATCAATTAATACGCCGATATAGCTGCTGGCCCGATCTAAAATAAGGAGTTCCTTATTTTTTATACGCAGCGCTGCATTAATTCCGGCAACTAAACCTTGGGCAGCTGCCTCTTCATAACCGGTTGTTCCATTGATCTGCCCGGCTAAAAAAAGATTTTTGATTAATTTTGTCTCTAAGGAAGGGTGGAGTTGCGTCGGGTCAACGACCGTGTGCTCGATCCCATAGCCAAAACGGATAACTTTAGTTTTTTCTAACCCGGCGATAGAATGCAGGAGTTTAAGCTGCACATCTTCCGGCAGACTGGTTGATATGCCGTTAGGATAAATTTCATCTACCCCCAGGCCTTCCGGCTCAAGAAACACCTGATGCCGTTCTTTATCCGCAAATTTAACGATTTTATCCTCAATAGACGGGCAATACCTGACCCCCGTAGCCTTGATTATCCCGGCATAAAGCGGCGAACGATCGAGATTTGCGCGGATTAATTCGTGAGTATTTTTATTAGTATAAGTGATATGGCAACAAACTTGTTTTTGTTTTAGCCGGCGGGTTGAAAATGAAAACGGTTTGGGAATTAAATCGCCGTTTTGTATAATTAGATTGGAAAAATCAATCGTATTTCTATCTAAACGGGGACAGGTCCCGGTTTTAAAACGCAGGAGATTAAAACCTAATCTTTTTAGATTATCCGTCAGGCCAATAGAGGCACGCTCATTAATGCGTCCACCACTATGGTGCTTTAGGCCAATATGAATTACTCCGTCCAGAAAAGTTCCCGGACAAATTACTACACATTTGGCACGAATCTCTTCTTTTTCCGTAACTACGCCTGAAACCAAACCATCCTCAACAATTAATTTTTTTACCTCTGCCTCTTTTACGGCTAAATTTTTCTGATGTAAAATAAATTTCTGCATATAGCGGCTGTATTTATGCATATCGATCTGAGCCCGCGATGACTGCGCCGCCGCTCCTTTGGAAGAATTAAGAATACGTAACTGAATTGCGCAGGCATCCGCAGCGTGGCCCATTTCTCCGCCCAAAGCATCGATCTCTTTTACTAATTGTCCTTTTCCTACTCCTCCGATAGCCGGATTACAGCTCATCCTGCCGATAGATTTAATATCTAAGGTAAGCATAAGGGTTTTTGCGCCAAGCCGGGCGCACGCCAAGCTTGCCTCAATACCGGCATGGCCGGCACCGATAATAATTACATCAAATTTTTTCATGGGGATAGAATTAGGGGACGTCCTGTTAGGGGACACCCTGTTTAAGGGTGTCCCTTTTTAGGACGTCCCCCTGGATTTAGCACTTAGAATAACCGCAGCCGTGACATTTAACACAGCCTTCTTCATGACGCAAAGTGCCTCCGCAATCAGGGCACATTCCGACGATATTTACCTGCTCATCCAAATCTGTTGTCTGCAATTGATCATCATGGGAATGCTTCATCGGAATAGCAACTGAATCTGCCGTAGCCAAAACAACCGGCTGCACATTTACCAGGCGCCGCTCAATAACCCGGGCAATTGCATCAGCGCAGGAAAATATTCTCTGTCCCTTTTCCCAGGAAGGAGAAGGGCAACGAATATTACGCAATTGTTCAATAATAGATTTTACTTCGATATTGGCGCGAAATGCCAAAGAAACTAAACGTCCGGTCGCCTCCAACTGAGATGCGGCACATCCTCCGGCTTTACCCATCTGCGTAAATAACTCAAAGGGCTTTCCTTCTTCATCGATATTGATCGTTACATAAAGATTCCCACATCCCGTAGAAACCTTGGTAGTCGTACCAATAATTACCTCAGGACGCGGACGCGGAGAAATTTCTTTTTTGATTTCATGAATAACTCTATCTTCCTGCTTCTGGTCAGGTTTACCGACATTTAATACCTGCTCTTCACGGCTCCTGTCGCGATAAATAGTTATACCTTTACAGTTCAGATCAAAGGCCATAATATAAGAATTGCGCACTTCCTCGATAGTTGCCTCATGCGGAAAGTTGATCGTTTTACTTGTCGCATTATGCACATATTTCTGAAAAGCTGCCTGCATACGTACATGCCAAACAGGCGCAATATCGTGGCTAGTTACAAAAACCTTGCGCACATCTTCAGGAATCTCCTTAATATCTTTAATCGATGCGCTCTCGGCAACTTTCTCCATAAGCTTAAGGCTAAAGAATCCTTTTTGGTGAGCAGCCTGCTCAAATAACGGCTCTACTTCCACCAACTTATCATTATCCATAACTTTACGGTAATATGATAACGCAAATAAAGGCTCAATACCCGAGGAACAAGGTCCAGCGATAATACTAATGGTTCCGGTAGGAGCAATAGTCGTTAATGTCGCATTGCGCATCTTGGTGGAACCGTCTTTTTTATCATAGATGCTTCCTTCAAAAGCCGGAAATACGCCTTTCTGTTTACCCAGCTCCAAAGATTTTTTATTGGCCTCATCCAAAATAAACGACATTACTTTTTCGCCCAAGGCCACAGCATCTTCGCTATTATAAGGAATACCCAGACGGATCAGCAAGCTTGCCCAGCCCATAACCCCTAAGCCGATTTTACGGGTAGCTTTGGTAGCCTGCTCGATTTCCGGAAGCGGAAATCTATTCACATCAATTAAATTATCCAGAAAATGCACGGCCAGGCTTGTAACCTCTTTTAATCTATCCCAATTAATCTCACAGCGCGTCCCGATCTTTTTATACATCTGATCCAGATTAATCGAACCTAAATCACAGGATTCATAAGGCAATAAAGGCTGTTCTCCGCAATCGAGTGAAATAAATCCATTTGAAATAAAGGTTAAGGTTTGCGGTTCTGTTAAATCATATACCGTTTCTTCCCCGCATGGAGTTATGCTTTCAACCATTTCCTCAAAACTATCCTTATAATAATCTTTATTATAAAACTTTGATGTTTTTTGAGAATGCCTCTCGCGCATAAAACCGACTATTTCTAAAAATTTAATAACACTTTCTCTGGAAATCTCTAATTCAAAACAAACACCATCACTCTTATAGTTTCTGTCCTCACCAGATTTTGTTACGTAAGCAAAACATGTTCTTTCCACTCTAGATCTATCATATATTCGTGATTTTATCCCTAGATTCAACAAAATAATCTGAATTCCTTTAAGAAGTTTTTCGGATTTAGCAGTAAGCCTGGCATATGAAGAATGTCCTTCTCTATAGTTAGCCGTCCCATCAGAAGTAAACAATCCCTGCAAAAATCCAATAACCGCTTCCTTTGGCGCCATGTAAATTGATTCGGGTACTTCTTTTTGATCTGAAACCCAAGCTTTAATACCTAATGATTTAAAAAATTCTACAAAGTATTTGCTGTGATAAGATAAATGGTAAACATTATTTTCTCTTAGCACCTCTTTAATATCATAACCATAAAAATCATTGATGATAGGCTTTAGATATTCAAGAACGGGTAAATCATCCTGGCTAAAGGTAAATCCTACCCGGCAATTTTCATCCTGGTCCCTTAACCAGCCATCGCCAAGAAGCCAACCTAATACCTGCCCCAATTCTTTGGACCATTTATTAGGTAAATTAAATTTATATGTTCTTCCGTTTTCGCCTTTATATTCATTTTGAATATCAAAGATAAATTCATCAGAAGAATTAAATTGGCCAGCGGTCGGCTGTATAAGAACTTGGTCTTTACCAACTCTCAAATCGCTAACTTTAACCCAGCCATTTGGCGTCATCAATTGATGGTCAGAGGTAGCAACTAATTCAAATCCGGCTTTTGTCGTAACTTTGAAAACCGGCTTAATGCCTGTTTTAAAAGCAGCGGAAATTGTATTTAAGGAGAGTCCCGTTTTTGTTTGCGTTGCGACTACGCCTTCTTCGCCACCGCTATAGAGAATTTCCTCAACTCTATCATCGGTAAATATGCTTATACCCCCGGCGCTATAATTGTTCACCAAATCCCTCATCTTCATTAAGCCTTTTTCAGTAGAAATACGGGTATCGCCCACGACGCATGGGTTAGTACTTTCAATCTCTCCTAATTTAGGAGTAGGATTATGCTGATTGATCCGGTCAATAAAAATAATCCCCGGCTCGCCATTTTTATGCGCTTGTTTTACAATTAGATTAAAGACATCTTTACTGTTAATTTTCTGCACCGGCTTATGCGTATGCGGATCGATCAAGTCATAATCTTCGCCTTTAGCCAGCCTGCGCATAAACTCATCGGTAATGGCAACCGAGATATTAAAATTAGTAATATGATTATTATTTTCTTTGCAGGTGATAAACTCCATAATATCCGGATGATCCACGCGCAAGATTCCCATGTTTGCCCCACGACGCGTACCCCCCTGCTTAACTGCTTCGGTTGCCGCATCATATACGCGCATAAATGAAATCGGCCCGCTGGCAACTCCGCCGGTAGTTTTAACTACCGCATTCTTGGGGCGCAGGCGTGAAAAATTAAAACCTGTGCCGCCGCCGGATTTATGAATAAGGCTGGTGACCTTTAAAGTTTCAAAGATCGACTCCATTGAATCTTCAATAGGCAGAGTAAAACAAGCTGAAAGCTGGCCTAATTCTTTTCCTGCATTCATTAAGCATGGAGAGTTCGGCAAAAACTCTAAGCTAATCATCATCTTAAAAAATGAGTCCGAAATAAATTTTATATCCTGCTCTGTTGCGCCATACTGTTTATCCGCAAGTGCGATGGCATTGGCAACACGCACAAATAACTGCTCCGGAGTTTCAATGAGTTTGCCCTCCTGGTCTTTACGCAGATACCTGCGCTCAAGAACCTTGACGGCATTAGGAGATAACTTTAATTCCATTTTTCACCTCGAATAATTGGGGAGATTAATATCAAATAACTTAAGCAATATAACAAAACAGTCAACGCTTGTCAACAAATAAATTTACAATATATAGGGTAGCTATTTATTACAATATACTACTGATGGTGGTAAGAGCTTATCCGCCTGCAAAAGGCTTGCAGGACTCCCGGATGATGAGTTCTGCGGGAAGCAGAATTTTTTTCGACTTAGTTTTAGCTGAACTAATCAGACGGCTTAGTTCTTTAACGCTCTCTTCGGCCATGTGGATCAATGGCTGCCGGACTGTAGTTAGCCCGACCGGCCCGTAAAGCCCGGAGGGATTATCGTCAAAACCGACAATCGATAAATCATTCGGAATACTCTTGCCTAATTCGCGGGCTACTGCCATTACCTCCAGCGCCATAGCATCAGAAGCAACAAATACCGCCGTTGCCGGGTCCTGAGCTTTTAATAACTTCTCCGCTGCTCCCCTGGCGGCTCCGCGAGAATAATCAGTTGGGAAAATATAATCCTCTCTTACCTTAATATTATTTTTTGCCAATGCCTGTTTGTATCCCTCTAAACGCTTGGCTGCAGCCTGAGTCATCACATCTCCGGTGATATGCGCTATTTTTTTATGCCCCAACTCGATCAAATAATTAACTGCGCTCTCTGAGCCTCCGGCATTATCAATGGCAATGCAAGAAACATCCAGATTATCCACATAATAATTAATTACTACGCTGGGAATCCCTCTCTCTAAGCTATCTTCTAATTGAGCACGGTTACCGATAAGATCGGAAAAAATTATTCCGCTTACTCCGCGTAAAGATAGCGGGGTGCGCGCATCAGTTAAATGTAGAAGCAAATCTAACTTTAACGCTTCGCACATTGTTCCAACACCGCGGATAATTTCCAAGGCGTAAAATGAATAAAACACTCCTTCATAGCGGGGAATAACCAAAGCCACGACATTGCTTTTACCGGTAGCCAGACGCTGTGCAAAAATAGAGGGTTGGAATTTTAATTCGCGGACCGCACGCGTAACTTTTGCCCGGTTAGCTTCTTTAACCGTACCGATTTTATTGATCACCCGAGAAACGGTAGTAATCGATACTCCGCTGGCGCGAGCAACATCAACAATAGAAGAATTCTTGGAAGGAGACTTTTTAGTACGTGTCATTTATTTTAAGCACAAAAATCTTTTGTCTGGCGAAATCCCTCAAAGCATTTTGCTTCGAGGGGAAAAGAAAAACTATTTGATATTATCGTTAATTTTTAAAGGAGCGCTGGATCTCTTTATATCGCAGGCAGAGATGCTGTCTCTGGCCTGAATTACCACAATCGACCCTATCGGTTTATCCGCACGATAGACATTAAATGTATCCCCGACATTGACTCCGTTTGAAGCCCCTACATCTATAACTACAAAATTATTATCCGCATTAATGGCTAGAATTTTCCCTCTAAATGCAAGAGCCACAGCATTCTCTGAAAAAGGCGAAGACTTCACTACGATTGCCGGCAACTCCACAGACTCTCTTTTATTCTCTATGGCCTCAGGCGATTGTCCGCTCTTTACCACATCCAATTCTTTTTTAAGATAATTGATTTGGGATACCTTATCGGTAAGCATTGTATCCATTTCATTTAAACGCTTCTCTACTGTAGCCTTGCCTTCTTGAAGGCTCTGAACCTTTTCATCCAAAGTAGCTTTACGGCTATTTAAACTCTTTAACTGCCGGCTAAGCACTGCATTCTCAGATCTAAGTGATTTAAGGCTGTCCTGAATTGCAATCTTATCATTCTTTTCGCGCACCACTTCCTGGGACATGCTATCTAAAAGTTTCTGATTATAATCAAGCTGTCTTAAGAGATCCTTCTTTTCAATACGCAAGCTGTTAACATCCAACTCTAAAGCGCTTTTTTGCCTCTGCAATGACTCATTGCTAATTTGCAGCCCCTTAAGATCCGTTCTAATGTTAGTCAACTGCATCTCTAAATCAGTCTTGGCCTTAAGTATTGAGCCCCAATAAACATCATTGTTACCCGGGGTTTCAAACATCTCTGCCTGGCTGACAGAAACCTCCGGCTGGCGCTGTTTCTTTAATTTTGCCATTAATTCATCTCTGGCTTTGGCGGCCGATTCATACTTACCCTGCAACTCTCTAAGATCATCAACGGCTTTATCTCTTTCGACTTTAATAGAATCGATTTTACCCTGATTTGCCCTTAGATCATTTTCAAGTTGGCCGACCTTGCTAAGCAAAGTCGCGTTTTCGCTCTTAAAATCACTATTCTCCCTAACCAATGACTGCTGCTGGCTGGATGTAAAAATAAAAAGCAAAAGGAATACAATACAAAAACCGGCTAAACCAATAATAATAAATTTTGTTTTTTGTTCCATAATCCCCCCTGTTAAAGTTGGGCGAATACTCTTTCCAAAACTAAACTTGCCGCTCCCATGGCCACAGCATTCTCTCTTAACTGAGAATAAGCTATTTTTAAGTCTACGGTCACTTCGCGAAAAGCCCAATCCATAACCGTGTTTCTTACTTTATTTAAAAACTCTTCTCCTGCCTCTTCAAATCCTCCGCCGATGATCACTAACTGCGGATTAAGCAAATTGACTAAATAAGCAATTTTAATTCCTAATCTTTTAGCTGCCCCATCCAGTACCGCTTGAGCTACTGGATTTTTCAGGCGGCAGGCGTTAAAAATACTTTTTAAATCCAGGTTCTCTATATTAACGGATGTAGCTTTAGTAAACTCAAGCGCTTTAGTTTTATCTTTGAGTAAAACCACCTTTAATTCTTCAACGATCCCTAAATCCATATCCCAACGCTTCACAAAGCATGGAGCACCGCTTGAACAATTAAAAAGATCCTGCTCTTTATAATTATACACGGAAATTTCTCCGGCATAACCTTGAGAGCCACGATAAAGTTCGCCATTAATCATAATACCACAACCAACGCCGGAAAACATATAAATAATATTTTTATAGGTTTTCCCTAAATCCAGCCAATACTCGCCGAAACAGGCACTAGTGGCATCGTTCTCGATTAATGTCGGCAGATTAAATTCTTTTTCCATCAATCCCTTTAAGGGAAGATCTACCGAAGCGTAGGTATAGTAATGATCCATTTTTTGCGGCCAACGGATCGAGCCTTCTTTTTTATTAATCAGGCCTGCTACTCCTACGCCGATGCCTCTTATATTTTCAACATACCCTTTAGAGCGCCTTAAGATCTCACGCACAATTTCTAAAAGGCTTTCAGAAACTTCCTTAACTGAAGCTTGAGGCCGGGCAAGTTGAGTCTTAGTAATAATATTGCCTTTTAAATCTACCAAAAGGCCAACCATATTCATCAGGTTTAGCCCCACTCCGATTGCATATCCTGCGCGCGGATTTAAATCTAATAATACCGGCCGCCTGCCGCCTTCAGATACATCAAGCTCTTTTTCATAAACCAGATTGTCTTTAATGAAACTATCGATGTAATTGGAGATGCTGACAATATTTATCCCCATCTCCTGAGAGATATCCGGACGGCTGATCGGCCCCTGCTTCCTGAGGATGCCTAATATTTCGATATTTCGCTTTTCTTTTTCGCTAAAATCCTCTTTTTGTAAATCTAATAAGTGCATAGGAAAAAATTAATTTGCTTTAGAAAAAATAAAAGGAAATATTTGTTTTACTTTACTACTAAAGAAGCCTTAAGTCAAGTGATTTTAAGAAGTAAGGGAAAGTTTTGTAACGGTTATCGATTAATAAACATCCACCATAGTAAAAGAACAATCTATGGATCCTGCAGGTGAGATTATCACTAAATTTACCGCTTTTGTTCCGCGATCAGGATAAACAGGCTCAAAGCTTGCATCAGTTACCGCAGGGTTAGCTCCCCCTAAATCACCGCTCCACAAATATTGCAGCTAGACCTGATTACAACCGCTTTGCGGCATATTAACCAAAGAGGATATTGTAACTTTTTGATCTTTATCCAACACATAACTTGAAGATCTTAATTCTGTTTTGCCCATTTCGCTAAGTAGATTGTCACTTTTTAACGATAGGTCGAGAAACGTCTTTAAACTGTAACCAAGCTGTTGATTATCCTGAATTTCATTAAGCCTATCCTTACCCTGGGCGACAATCAAAGGATATTTATCTGCGGCATTTTCTAATAGCAGTCCATAATATTCTTTAGCTTTGGCTAAATCACCTTCCCATTGCGCCAATAGCCCTAACTGATAAAAACTTGCAATAACATGTGCGCTGAATTCTTTTTTTGCGGCAAGCAGATCAAAGTATTTTCTTGCTTGGTCTATATTAGCTAACGCATAGGCATTAATCATCGCCATCTTGTAAACAGCTTCATCAAAATTTTCAGTATCCGGATAGAGCTGGATCAATTGCGAATAAAGAACTACCGCCCCCTTATAATCCTCTAATTTTTCTAAATTAAAGGCGCGCAAATAGATTGCGGCCTGATTAAAAACATCCTTCTGGCCCAAGGCCTCTATTTGGGCATAGATCCCTTCGGCGTAAGCCATATCATACAGCCCTTGCGGCTTATAGACAAAAAGGCTGGCGATTTCAAACAGTTCTTTGATAAAATTTCCCGGCTCAAGAGTTTTTGAAATTCTTTTAATATAAATATCAAAAACAGATTCAGATAGATTAAGATTGCCTTCCTTATAGAAAGCGGCGGCTATATTTTTAAGTTCGGAATCAGTAATTTTACCTGCGGCAAGCTGATCAACATAAAGTTTATAAATTCGACGGGCAACTGCCTTTTCTTCGTAGGCCAGAAGACTATCGGCAAGACTTTTAATCAACTCCGGATCACTCTTAGCTTTGGCGTAAGCGCCAACATCTGTAACCAGATCATCCAAGGATGTCTGGGTAAAAGCATCCTGCTGATCATGATGAAACTGCCAAAGCAGGAGCCTGGCTTTTAGTCTTAAGGGGTTATTGGTATCCGCCTGCTCAACAACCTTTTGAGCATTCTGCTCTAATTGCTGCCGATAATCATTACCGTTGGTAAAATAATCATCCCAAGATTGTGTCTCTTCCAGATATTTAAGCTGCAGGTAACGCGCTTGCGCTGTATAAAATTCCAGGCAAAGCTGGCTGACTTTATCAGCATACTTAGAATTATTAAGGGAATCAACAAATTCGTTATATTGATTATCCGCCAGATATTTAGATTGGGATTCTTCGATGCCGGCACAATTGGTGGTTTCAGCGCAATAAATTGAAGGCATCCATATCAACACGCTTAAAAACATCACCACAGCTTTTAAAAAAACTTTCATACCGGACCTCCCTTAAAAAATATTATTTTTTCCCGCCGGACTTCTTAATTACCGGATTCTTCCAAAATTCTTTTACCACGTAATAGGCCTTACGTGGTATCCGTTTATCCAGGCCCTGCCCGCCGGCAGGCGTGGCGTTTTCTAACGGTTCCCCCAAGGCAACAATACCAAACCACTCTTCATTCATATTCATATTATTTTGGGCACGGATATCAAAATAATAACTGCCGTTAGACCAACCACTCTCGGTATCTTGAATTTTCCAGGTTTCCGGATTATCGGGAGTATGCTTCCACCATTCATCCGTCCATTCAAACATCGTCCCCCCGATACAATTACCAGCGCCTTCTTTATTATTGGCCAGATTTTTATAAATCTGTTTCCATTGCGATTCCAGAAAAAACGCCTGCATATTTTGATCTTCTTTTTTAAGATAAGCGTCATAACAATCTGCGCCGAATTCCGCCAGTAATATCGGCTTATCAAATGTCATTTTAAGGGATTTAAAAAGATTCCCGAAAGTTTTGCCTCGATAAATAATACAAGCTACAAAATCAACATCCTGACAGAATTCATTAGCGTACTCCAGCCCCACTAACTCCCCATTACCTAAACCCACGGGATGTTTTGGATCTATTTTATGGATTTCTTTAGATATATCATTAACGAAAGAATAATAAATTTTTGCCCGCATGGCTTTTTGTTTCTGTGGATCAAGCTCTTGATCCACCTCCTCACTTGACCATGGTTTTACATGCCCGAGGCAGGAATAATTATTTTCATTTCCTAAAATCCAACCGAGTACACCGGGCTCATCCTTATAAAGAGCCACCATCTCCAATACCTGTCGCTTTACTTTATCCTGAAATTTTTTGTCGCCGTAAAAAGGGCAGGGATATTCCCAAAAGCCTAACCAATCACCCAAAAACGTACGGATTCCGTATAAATTATATAAATCCCGGATTACCTGCCTGACCTCCTCGGGATTATCATGCGTTTGATAAAGACGGATAGTATTGACCCCCATCTCTTTCATCAGCTTGCCGTCAACAATCCAGGGTTTATTCGGATCACTCCACCAATCATACTCGTGATTTAAACCTCTTGGAATCGGGTTATAACAAACCCCTTTTACGATATACGGTGAGCCATTAACGATGAGACGGTAGTGCTGATTTTTAAGTTTTTGGATATAAACACCTTGTTTAGATTGACAGGCGGACAGGATGAATATAAACAAAAGCAGGGGGACAGTTCTCCAAACAAAAGAGACCCGTCCCCCTGCTTTACCTCTATTTTTATTCTTCGAGCTTAATCTCATCCAGATAGAATATAGCACCATCAGGGTTATTGTCTACATTGGCTGACCAGGCAAAACCTCCGATAATATATGACATATCTTTGCCTTTTAAGTCAATGGTATATTGCATCCACTCTTTATTCAAGAGCACCGGACCAATAGTTGCACTGTCTGAATCGGAAAACTCTCCCATGACACCACCAATCTTAAACTCTTCGATGCGCTCACCGCCTTTTGCGCCGCGCGCCCAGAAAGTAAGTTTGGTAGCTTTGGAAAGATCAAATCCCGAATCCACGCCGCCCCAGTTATTCGCAGGATACTGCCAGAAGATTCCGGCCCAACGAGCACCTTGGGACCCTTTCCCACTATAGGTCATTTTTATACAGGTATCTCCTAAATACGCATCATCCTTGGAAGCGCCATCATATCTTAAATCACCGTAATCACCCATATAGCCGCTAGGGATAAAATGATTTGCCACAGTTGTTCGATCTGCGTAAATATAGAATGGCATGGCTTCCTGCTTTTTACCTTCGGGTTTTAAATCCGGGTCAGCTTCAAATTTTATATCATCGATATAGAATGTGGCGCCTTCCGGATTAAGATCTACGGTAGTTGACCAATTAAAACCTCCGTTAATATAAGAGAGGTCTTTGCCGGCCAAATTAACCGTATATTGTTTCCAGGTATCGGTTAATTCAATCGGCCCCATCTCAACGGAGGCAGTATCAGGATATGTTCCGTTGACCCCGCCGACCATTACTTTCTGAATAACCTCACCGCCCTTTGCACCGCGCGCCCAGAAAGTAAGTTTAGTCATGCCGGTTAAATCATAACCGCCTTTTTTGTTGCCCCAGTTGTTTGCCGGATTCAACCAATAAACACCGGTCCAACCCTGATTCTGTGATTTTTTGGCGCTATACATAAACTGAATGCTGGTTTTTCCGCTATGTGGATTATCCGCGGCCTGATCATTCATCTTGATATCACCGTAATCACCCATCCAGCCCGAAGGAATATAATGATTATCTTTGGCATTTTTATCCAAATAAACCACAAACTCTGTAGGGCATGCGGCTTTTTCTTCAGCCACGGCAATTGCCGGGACTAAAAAATTTAAAGCCAATGCTACCACTAATAATTTCTTCATACTACACCCCTCCTTTTTTATTTCCACTTTTTCTGATACATATAATATGTTTTGCGTAATTGACGCAAAAACGGACTTTGTTTTCCGTCGCCCTGGCCGGCTACACCCAGCCACTCTTCATGCATATACCCGTCAGGAAACGGCCCGCTCCATAAACCTTTTGTATCATGAAGCGCCGGTTCATAAGCCTTCCACCACTCATCCAGCCACTCAAAAACTACTCCGCCTAAAGCGTTGCCTGCTCCGTCTCCAAATGCCATATTATCCTGCATATCCTCCCATGACCCCAAATAGTATTGCATCTGAAACTCTTCAGCTTCATCAGCACTACTTCCTTCGGCATATGAAGGACAGCCAAATTCAGTAATAAAGGCCGGCTTTCCGGTTTCCTCTTTAACCTGCCTCCAGAAAGCGCCAAAACCATATTCGCCGCGGTAAGCATTGGTGCCAAAAATATCTATGTCAGGAGCGTTCTTACCGAACTTATCTAAAAATAAAATATCTCCGCTGCATATAGCTACCGGATGATCCGGATCAATCGACTTAATTATCTTAGCTACCTCATTGGCAAATTTAAAATAGGCATCCGGATGTGTATCGGCATTACAGGCATAACCGTAAACATTTTCATTGCCCAAAAGCCAGAATAAAATATACGGTTCATCCTTAAACGCATTGACCATTTCTTTTACCGATTCAATCATCTTCTTCTTCTGCTCTTGATCATTATAGTCGGTGCCGGGATCCCAGACAGCCCCTGAACCAATAGCGTATTTGCCGAGAAAATCCCCCATAATCACGCGAATGCCGTAAGTATTATACAGATCACGCAGCAATTCTTTATTTACTTTCAAAGGATGATGAAATAAGCGGATGGTATTTACCCCCATCTCTTGTAATAATTTAAAATCGCCGATAGCTGGCTCATCTTCATCCTGCAGATTATTCCTATTTTTATCCACAAAGGTATCATAAGGGCCGTCAGCTCTACCGTTATTATTTAGGTCCTCCTCCATCCAGTTTCCAAGAGTGCCGTCATCCGGAGACTGGCCGACCATGGTAGGCGCATAAGTAATTCCTTTAATAATATAAGGCTCATCGTCAACCAAAAGTTGCCAATCGTCATTATTATACTGCACTAAACGCACCTTACCTTTACCAACTTTTTTCTTAATCCCGACAGATTTAGCTTGCGGTTTAACTTTAACCACTTCTTTAGTTATATCAACTTTTACGAATTTTCCGGGATTTGTCACCGCGACATCATTGGAGATATCATTACCAAAACCATTGACAATATCAATCCGCGCCCCTTTCAATTTATAACCTAACTGCGGATTACGCTTAAGCAAAAAATTTATTTTGGCAATTGCGGCCTGGCCCACATACCAGGGCGTATGCCAATAAGTCCAGCCGTAGCTGGCGGGAAAATTTACCACAATCGAATAATAACATTTAATTGCCTGAGTAATCAAGCCTGAGCGCTCCAAAATTAACCCTATGCCGTATAATCTTACTCCCTGCGGCTCGCTTGATGTGGTCCATTTAACAAATGCCGCCTCTTGATCCGGCGAATAAAGAAAATCCCAGAGATCTCCTGCTAAGCGTTTATCTTTAATCACCTGCTTAAAAAACGCTTCTTTTCTAACTGCCCCATTATTCGGATAAACACCTTCTCCGACTGCATTAATCAAACCTTCTTGGTCAGTAATAATATATTTATAATCTTTTGTGCCGATATCTTTAAACTCGCCATACTTTGTATAATCGACAAATTCCTCTGTGCCCGGAAAAGATAAAACTAATTTTGTCAGAAGCTGACTGGCCTGTTTTTTCTGCTCTATCTCGATGGAGCCGGTTTCGATCTTTTTAATGCTCTGCTCCGAGGCAACCTTTATCGACCAGAACCATCCGCGCGCATCCCAGGCCTGGCCGTATGAATATTTATCGATGATTAATTGAAATATTTTCTTGGCTCCGATAAGATCATGCTGGCGCATCAAACTCTCTGCCTGGATAAAATAACAGGTCGCCACATCATTTAAAATTTGCACTACCTCAATTTCTTTTTTATTTTTTGGTAAAGCGCTTAATGAAGCCTGTTGCTCATCTGCTTCATTTTTATATAAATCAATACACTCTTGCGTATATTTATTTGTTGCTTCAATGTCACCCTTGCCGTGGGCAGCCCAAGCAAGATTAACCAGCTCGCCTGCTGATGGCTTACTAATAGCCGGAGCAGGCTGTGCGGCAATAACACTGGTAAATATCACTAGCGTAACTGCAATAGCATTCAGCGCCCGAAGTAATCCCAGCTTAAGTTGTCCCGTCAAATAACTCATTTTTCAATCACCCTGCTCCTATTCACGCCTTTCCTCTCTACGTCTTTCTTCTTTTATCCGTACCTGCTCTACTCGTCTTTCTTCTCTGCGTCTTTCAACCTGACCCCTGATCTCATATGCCTTATCTTCTGAGATTTCAAAAGTCTTAATAACGAAAATAGCAATGAAAGAAGTTATAATCGGAATACCAATATCAAAAATTCTCAGCCATAATAATGTTTCGGTTGACTGACCCAAGCCTAATTCCTGATTAAAACCAGTGGCATTAATAAGGAATCCGGAGGCAATCGATGCTACCGCTATTCCTAATTTTACCATCCACCAATAAACAGCACCAAACATACCTTCCCTACGGGTATCGGTTTTAAGCTCATCAAGGTCACAAACATCGGCAACCATGGAGTTCATCAGCGTAAAGAGCGACCCCAAACCAAAGGCAATAAAAGGTGCGGCAATGAGCAATAAATAAGGGTGATCAGGATTATATCCTACCCATTTCAAAGCATAGCCGATGATGGAAAGCGGAATGGTGATAAAAAAAGTGTTTCTTTTGCCGATTTTAGTCGAGAGCCAGGTGGTCA
>PCWB01000002.1 GCA_002796135.1 Candidatus Omnitrophica bacterium CG11_big_fil_rev_8_21_14_0_20_41_12 | reverse complement strand
AAGTCTATTCCTAATTCAATCCCTACTGATAAAAATTTACTTTATATAAATTATAATACAGCCCCCTTTTTACCCAGCGCCTTAAACCCCTCAAACCAGAGCAAGCTCATAATACCACAAGCTAAAGAAATCAATAGCTCCGCTACGGATAGAACTGAGAAATGAAAAAGCTTCCGTAATGCCGGAAGATAAATAGCCAAGCAAAGCGCACTCACCGCTCCTATAATTACTACCCATAAGGCTTTATTCCTAGCCTTGATAATGCCAGTTAAATTTTTAGACCAGGAAAGATTAGTGATAATCAACATTAAATTGGCAAAAACCAAAGTGGCAAAACACAAAGTGCGCGCCTCCAGCTCTCCCTTATTCAGATATAATGCCAATCTAAATACGATAAATACAACGATTAATATACCCAGCCCCTGCAGAAAACTAAAAATAAATGTTTTTTTACCGAATAAAGATTCCTGTAAGCTCCGCGGCGGCTTTCTCATAATATTCTTTTCTTCCGGACAGGCTTCAAATACAATCGAGCAGGCAGGGTCAATAATTAATTCCAAAAAGGCGATGTGTGCCGGTAAAAGCACTAACGGCAAGTTAAATAAAACCGGAAAAAACGACATTCCGGCAATCGGCACATGTATGGCAAAGATATAAGCTACTGCTTTTTTTAGATTGTCAAAAATCCTGCGGCCGATTTTTACCGCCTGCACAATTGAAGAAAAATCATCATCCAACAATACCAATGCCGAAGCCTCGCGCGCCACATCTGTGCCGCGTTGGCCCATAGCAATGCCGATATTTGCGGCTTTTAGCGCCGGGGCATCATTAACTCCGTCACCGGTCATGGCTACGACTTCACCGTTAGATTTTAAGGCGTTGATGATCAATAATTTTTGCTCCGGCACCACCCTGACGAATATATTAACTGTTTTTATTCTTTCCTTGAGCTCCGGATGACTCATGATTTCCAAAGCCTGTCCGGTGATATAGGCTTCTGGGTTCTTTAAACCAACTTCTTTGGCAATATGAATGGCGGTGCCCGGATAATCACCAGTGATCATAATTACACGCATCCCTGCATCATGAGCTTCTTTAATTGCTAAAGGAACATCCGAACGTACAGGGTCAACAAATCCCAACAAGCCGACAAATTCAAACATAAAATCATGCTGGGCATTCGGCAGCTCCTTCTTCTTAAAAGACGCTCTGGCCACTCCCAGAATACGCAACCCTTTCTCAGCCATCTCCTCTATACATCTATTTAATTCCGCATACTGATTTTTATTAAAATGACAAAGGTCGGCGATCGCCTCAGGAGAGCCTTTGGCGGCAATAATATAATTTTGCTTATCCGGCGACTCCCAAACATGGGATAAAGCAAGTAGTTGTTGTAACAATGGATATTCTTTGACAATCCTCCAGTTATTATGAATATGTTCGGATCCTGATAAATAAAGCTCGCCCAAACGCTTTACTTCTTTCTCTATCGGGTCAAACGGATCTTTCTGACTGGCTAAAATTCCGTATTCAAGAAGATTATGAACTGTTTCCGGTAAACCATTAGACTGTTTAGAGCTGATATCGTAATAAACTCCTCCCACGCACAAAGCAGTTAAGTGCATACTGTTAAGAGTAAGTGTTCCGGTTTTATCCGTGCACAAAACTGTGGCTGCCCCTAAAGTCTCTATCGCCGGGGTGCGCCGAGTCAAAACCTGGCTTTTAGAGATTCTCCAGGCTCCTAAAGTAAGAAAAATAATTAAGACAACGGGGAATTCCTCCGGCAACATAGCCATGCTTAAGGTTAAACCGGAAAGAATTCCGTGTAACCAGTTCCCCCGGGTTAAGGCATAAATTACGGCTACCAACAAACAGAGGATTATTCCGGCAATAGAAAAATTACGTACAATTTTTCTTATCTCCTTTTGTAAAAAAGTATCCTCTTCTTTAATACCTTGCAAAGCCTTGCCAATTTTGCCCATCTCGGTATTAATTCCGATTGCAGTAACCTTAGCGATACCGCGGCCCTGCACAACTAAAGTGCCCGAATAAACAAAAGGAAGATCATCTCCTCCCGGGCGCTTAGTTATATCCTGATTATCCCATTCGGATTTACGCACCGCCACAGACTCACCGGTCAAAAGGGATTCATCCACGGATAAATTAGAACATGATAACACTGTTGCATCGGCGGGGACACGGTCACCTTCATTAAGAATAATGATGTCATCTCTAGCAACTTGACCTCCGGCAATCCTTTTTTGCACCCCGTCTCGGATGACCAGAGCCCGGGGGCTGGAAAGATCACGTAAAGCCTCCAGCGTTCTTTCGGTTTTTCTTTCCTGATAGAAAGTAATCCCTACAACAACGAATACAAAAGAAAGCAGCATCAGCGCATCGTGATGCTCACCTAAAAATAGATAAACCAGACCGCAGGCAATTAACAGAAGCAGCATCGGCTCTTTGACCACACTCAAAAGTATGGTGAAGATATTACGCTTCTTCTGAGAAGGTATTTCATTAAAACCGTATTTTTTTAAATTTTCCTGGGCTTGCTTTTCAGAAAGCCCTACGAAATTACCTGAATCTTGCGCGATAAGCATTGTTTGGTTTCCCTGATTATTTGTTAACTTTTCCGAAAATAATTTTCATCGGTAAAGTTGCGATTTCCCAGACCCCTTTACTGGCGACTTTAGCCGTACTCCAAGCTGAATCAATAGTATCATTTACCGCCGAAACCACCGGCACAAAAGTCATATTAATCATCTTTCCGACATCCGTATTTTCTAATGCCTTATAAATCACCATTTTTACGACCGCATTTTCGTCATTTAAACCGACAAATGTAGCATCTTTTATTCCGATAGCATACTTACGTTCCCTCTTTGAGGAACCGGAGTAATCTGTATAGATTAGTTGGCCGATACTTAAAACTACAACATCAAAACGAAAAGGTACCTCTATATTTTTAACCCTGGGGCCACTAACAGGTATAAGCTCTTGTAAATTAATTTTTCCCTGTTTATTTTTTATAATATTCAACCGTTTTAAATCCAGGCCGGTCAGATAAATATTGGGCTTCTTTTGAGTAAGGACTTCAAGCGGATCAAAAATAAAATGCAGCGATTCTAAATACGCCAGCTCATCCCCGGGAAAACCATCCGGATTGTGGATAGTTACGCCTTTTAATCCGATATGCGCCAAAAGAGGGGAAAATGTTATCTCCCTTATCGTCACATTGATCCCCAGGCTATGCTCTATCTCATTCTCAACTATCTCTTTTATTTTAATGTGTTTGGCCACAAATAAGGTAACCGATAATAAGATAATAATCACCAAAGATACTATGCCCAGAATAAAAATTATTCTTTTTAAAATTCTCATATCTACATCCTATGTGTTGGAAGGTGTCCTATCCTTAAGGTGGGTATTATTATACAGCTACTTAGTGCTTTTGGGAAAAAATTACTTAGGAGCTATTATAATAATTATAGATGGATAAGGCAATCTCAGAGATGAGTTTTTTGGCTGGCTGGGCAAATTTATTTTCATGCTTAACTAGAACACAAATTAAAAAGTTGCCTTTACGGGTATAAACTATGCCCACATCATGACAAATATGCCTTTCCAACCCTGTCTTATGTACGGCTAAAATCTCATCCTGAGGAAGTTTTCTGGGGATACGGTCATTAATCTTTTGCTGGCTCAATAAAATAAGGCACTTCTCAGATATCTCCTGGCTTAAGAATTGTCGGCGATAAAGCTTTTCTAATATATATGCCATATCAACAGCAGTGGTATAGTTCTCCCGCCCTCTTCTTCTGCTTCTGAAATCCATCATATTGCGCACAATATTAGTATTTTTTAGCCCCATCTTCTTAAAATACATGTTCCAATCGTTAAATCCCATTAAACCAATCAGAACGTTAGCCGCAGAATTATCACTTAAGGTGATCATTGGATCAAACAACTCTTCGATTACAAACCGGGAACCCACGGGAGAATCCCCCAGCACTTTTGAACCAGAGACTTTTTGAAAGGACTTAAGCCTTAGGCTGCCCTTAAGATTAATCCTGCCTTCCTGTTGGGCGTAATAACAGGAAAGCATAATCGGGATCTTAACCAGGCTTGCAGAAGGCATTAAGATGTTTTCATTAAAAGAAATCACCCATCCTGTATTTAAATCTTCAACAACTAGGGCGACTTTGCCTTTAAAACTGGCGATTTTGCTTTTTAAATCATCATTTAAACACAGCCAGGCTGCTTTTTTTCTTTCTAAAAGATTCTGTTCCGCTACAATAATCAAATGTCTCCTATATATATTATACGAGAAAAATGCCGCCGTAGCGAGAACGACCAAGGAAATTATTAAAAGTTTTATTTTTATTTTCATAATTAATAGGACACAGGTATAGATTAGTTCTTAGGATATGGTAATTATTATACAGAATAGCTCCGGGATATCAATACAATTGAAACTAGGGAAGGAATTATCTTGCAGCGTCAATACAGTTTTCCATGTATTTAATAAAATGCCATTGGTCCTCATCCGGCATACTTATAAACTCTACACCAATCTCATACTCTTCACTGAGAGGATTTTCTCTAATCCAAGAGATCTTTACCAGAGCCTCACAGCTAAGACATGCTTCCAAGTCTAGATTGATCTTTAAACAGCTGCCTTGTGGTATAAAATCATGAACTAAAAATCTTACTCCCCCCTGGCTAATATCCTTGGTAAGATACTTCCCTATTTTTTTACAGGAAATAATCTCATACAATATTTTCAATTTTTCGGGAACTCTGATAAATTTTCTGCGCTCTTGAGCCCTATCCATGATTCCCCTCGGGTTAGCCTAACTTAATTAAGTGATGGTTAAATATGCTATATTAATGAGAAGATTTCAAGGGTATTTACCGGATTTAAGGAAGCGCTTCCTTTTTAAGGAATAAATTACCGGTTGTAATGACCTTTTTTCGGTAGTAGAATATGAGCTATAATGAAGAATAAAATCCCCTGGTTAATTATTTTTCTATCATTTTCTCTTTTAGGTTTAAGACAGGCCCACGGCAGAACAGAAGAATACCTTCAGGCACAAGAAGCCGTAAAGTCAGGAAATAAAGAATTCTCTTTTATTTATTTTCTATCCGAACTCAGAAATAATCCGCAATCGGAAAAACGCCAAGAGGCGTTATTTGCCACTGCAGAGTACTTATTCTTTATCCATGCTTATAACGACGCTTTCAACGTATTAGTGGAATTTGTTGAAGATTACCCTCTCTCGGAAATGCGAACTTCTGCTCTCTTTTATATGCTGAAAATAGCGCAAACCTGGGGTAAGGAGGATTTGGCTAAAGCTATCAAAAAACAGATAATAAACCAAAAAAGAACGGTTTTTATCTTCCAAGAAACCAAAGAATACAATTTTAAATCCCCTCTAGATATAGATCATAAGCTCATCTATTATATTGATAAGCTGGAATTCTATTCTGATGGAAATCTCCAAGCACAAATATTTTATTAAACTAAAAAGGTTATTATTCTTCTGCTGCGCTCTGGTATTATCTCTTACCATTGTCGTAAATATAATCCTTGCTCTATATAAAAACAAGATACTTCAAACCCTAAGCAATCATTTCTTTGCGCCCGTTAGTGTTGAAAATATATTTTATCTGCCTCCTAATTTCATCGTCTTAAAGAGCATTAGTGTCGCTAAGAGTAAAATACGTCAAAAAATACTCAACCTCCCGATATCCTGTGTCCGGTTTTCTTTATCCAGCTTATTTTTAGAAGGAAATTTTCAGATCACATCAATTTATTCTTTAGGATTGAATCTGGATCTAAACCGGTTCTTGAGTTTTACTAAGGAAAATTTTACTCAGATACTGGATTTCCTCACACACTTACCGAATAGAGATTTTAAATTAACTGTTAGGGGAATCGCAATTAACTCTTTCGGAAAGAATATTTACCCTGATAATACTAAAGCTGATCTTAACCTGAAAATAAGCGGGACAACTATTTCTGCCTCCGGATCAGTTGGCAAAAACTTATTTAGCCTTCAAGGATCATCGGCAGAAAAACAGATCAACATAGATAATTTTAAATTTCTCAGCAAAGATATAAATAGTCAACTCCGGGGGAGATTAAACCCGAACCTTGTTGAATTTAAAGGTTATTTTCTGATTAACAACATGAATCCGGCAGAATGGCCGGGTTTAAAAGATATTCTTATCCTGGATATAGATTCGCGCATAACAATAGCTTCGGAGCACATCAAAGCAGAGCGGCTAAATTTCTCGATCAATAATAACCCGGTTAGGTTGACTGCGGATATATTCCTAAGTGACCCCTTTACTTGTAATTTAAAATTCTTTTCTGATTTCAGAAGCCTGGATAACAAACAGGAGGAGCGGCTTAAAAATGTCGCATTAATTGCAGAGATAACTGCAGGTAATGATAAAACTATTGCTTTAAACGGCAGTCTAGATATCGCTTCGCCGGAACAAAAGAAAGAATCCTTACCGCTTGAGAAGCTGAAGCTCGACGTAAAAAACGCTTTGTTTAATTTTAAAGAATCCTTTGGTTTAAAGCTGTCTGCCTCGCAAATAAATTTATTCTCTCAAACTAGCGCCAATACCTATAATATAAATCTGGAAAACTTTTTAGCAGAATCTTTCCGGTCTGATAAAAATTTACAATCGATAAATTTTTCAGCTCAACTCTATGATGGGACGCTTCAGGGTAACGGACAAATAAAAATGCAGCAATTTATGCCGGCTGTTTCCGCGGACATCCAAATCAAGAATGTGTCCACCGACAAGCTGGATGGCCTGTTAATCCATTTCTCTAAAGTCCGCGGCAAATTATCAAGCCAGATGTCTTTTACTAACTACCCGCAGTTAGTATTAAAAGGCTTGGCGCATATACGTGACGGATCTTTGAATAATTTTGAATTTTTAAAGTGGCTGGCGGATTTATTCGAACTTCCGCCGCTTAAAAAAATAGAGTTTAGTACTGCCAGCGCGGACTTTATTGCGGATAAGGAAGGCGTGGAAATGTACAATATGGATTTGGATGCTACGGACGTAAAAATTAAGGGTTATTTTAGGTTAAAAGAAAACGATCTGGTCTCAAGCAAGATGTTTCTTTCTTTGCGCAGCAACCTATTACAAAAATCTCCCCGTTTCACTCCCCTACTTCGACTTATAAATGCAAAACAAGAACTAATTAAATTTAATTTCCAGCTCTCGGGTAATCTCCACGGCATGAATTTTCAGTGGTTGAAATCAGGTTTTAAAGACGATCTGCAGAAAGCAATTCCTAATTTTGCGAAAAGAGGTTTTGAGGAAAAAATAGAAAAGGTTATTGGATCAATTCTAGAAGAATAGATACCTGCCCGACCTTGACGCTGGACGAACCACCCAACCCCAAGTAATACATATGGTTGTGAAAATCTATACCCGCAGGGACAAGGGCAATTCAATAAGGTTCGGGCTCCCTTTCCCTGAAAAACCCCAAAGGCCCAAGCGGATATACCAAAACATCATCTATGAGGGCATCAAGCTCCAGACCTTTATCGAGGACGGCCCCTCAAGGCTAATCTGGGCACAGGCTCGTAAAGAGCTGAACATCTCAGAGTCCAAATTAGCACACCTGCTCAAGATAGTCAATCAATTACCGGCAGACTTCATCGAAAACATGAAGTCCTGCAATGATCCCCAAATGCTCAAAACCTTCACCGGCAGGACACTTCTGAAGATATCCCGCCTTAAAACCGAAAAAGAACGCCGGAGTGAAATCAAACGCCTATTGCCG
>PCWB01000057.1 GCA_002796135.1 Candidatus Omnitrophica bacterium CG11_big_fil_rev_8_21_14_0_20_41_12 | reverse complement strand
GACAAAAATCAATTCTAGCGCTGTAACTAATACCGGTTCATCCGGGCAATATAACTGGATAAATATTCCTGGTCCGGCGAGTACTACTGTAAGTGTGAAAGTAGTCGAGGCTGGAGTTCCCACTCCGGCAAGAGAAACAAATACAGCTCAGGAAGGTATCTCCGGGATTTTTTCTGTGACACAACCCAATATTACAATTACTTCTCCGATAGCCACGGATATTTGGGCTGCCGGAGATATTAGCCGTAAGATTACCTGGACCACCAAAGGCGCGATAAGTAATAATTTGTCAATTTACTATTCTGTAAATGGCGACGCATGGACAACAATTAATTCTACCCCCGTATCTAACTCCGGCACATATACCTGGAATCCCGTAGCTTCAGGTGCTGTTTCCGATAACGTTAAAATCCGTATTGAAGATGGAGACAATTCAACGATATCTGCGGATTCAGCGGTATTTAAGGTTCTCTCTGGTCCAACCGTTACTGTTACTTCACCTAATGGAGGAGAATCTTTAGTTATCGGAACCGCTTATGATATTATTTGGAATAATTATGGAGAATTTAATCATCCTCTTTCCAGCCCGAATAAAGTAAAAATTGAATACATTAAATATGATGCTAGTGGGAATATGATAGGTCTGCCGGTGTTAATAGTAGATAGATTATTTAATAGCGGTAAGTATATTTGGTCGAGCGTTAATGACGATACTTGTGCAAAGGTAAAAATACGCGTTATTTCTTTAGATGCCGATTATAACGAAAGCAGCGTAAGCGATACCTCCGACGGATATTTTAATATCATGCTGCCATCAGTCAAAGTAACTTATCCGAAGGGGGGAGAGACCGTGTATGCCAACGGTAAATATGATATTACTTGGACCAAAGACGGCGCCGTAGATGATTTAGCCTTAGATTATTCTATAAATAACGGTACGAGTTGGACGAATTTTGCTACTGTCTCCGGAGCTGCTGCTGTCGCCGCAGGTAAATATACCTGGACAGTTCCGGATAGTTTAGCGGGAAAGTCTTGTTTAGTTCAGGCTAAGGATCCCGGAAGAGCTACGACCATAGACACTTCAGATATGACATTTAATGTTGTCGCGCCCACTTTTGCTCTAACCGTTCCTAAAACAGGCGATTCCTGGGTGGTGGGAACCGATCATAGTATTATTTGGAAGGCAACCGGCGACCATAATTCCATATTTAATAATTTAAAGTTACAGTATTCCAAGGACGGCACAAATTTTACAGATATTACTATTGATCCGGCAAAGATTAATTATGGCACTCCGGATGCCACGGGTGTTGCCAATGGTTCGTATCTTTGGACAGTAGTTGATGCGGTTTCTGCAAGCGGCGCCGCTAAAATAAAAATATTTGATACAACTCACACATCCACAACTGCTACTTCAACGGGTTTTACCATTGCTCCGCCAAGTATCTCTGTGACTGCGCCTAAGCTCGGAGATAAATGGATCGTCGGGACAAAACATGATATTGCCTGGACTGCCGCAGGCGTATTTCCGTCGAATTCGTTAACATTTGAGTATACGACTGACGGCGTAAATTGGACGGCTATTCAGGGCGGAAGTTCAATAGATGCCGCAGCCGGTTCTTTTGCCTGGGATGTCCCGGCAGGCGCCGTAATCTCGGATGCCTGTAAGGTCAGGGTTACCGATACCAAACGTGGGGATAACCTGCAGTTTAGTTCGAATATATTTTCTATTTCCGTTCCGACGATTACCGTAGATTATCCCAAGGGAGGAGAATTAGTAACATTAAATGATGCCAGTGAAATGATTCGTTGGACTACTGAAGGAAAGCTCGTCGGAGATTTAAAATTAGAGTATTCTTTAGATAATTTTGCATCCAGCGCCGTAACAATTGCTACAATTAGCAATACGCTGACCGAATATCCTTTGTTTCAAACCGGCGTGAACTATCCTTTATCTGCGACCTATAGGGTAAGGATCACTGATACCGGCAGGCCGATAAGCATGGGGAAGTCATCTGCAAATTTTACGGTTTTGCCTGTTCCGGAGATTACACTTACCGCCCCTAACGGAGCGGAAAACTGGATTATGGGCACTCAACAGTCGATTACCTGGACTGATAACGGAGGTAAAATCAGCAATGACTTAAAATTTGAATATACTGTTAACGGCACAAATTGGTTTGGCATTACTCCTAACGCGCCTTTTGATCCGACCAGCCATATTTGCCTTTGGACTATTCCGGATAAAGACATTTTTGGTTTATTCCAGAGCTCTTTTAATAATGTCAGAGTCAGAATTATTGATAACACAAATACCGCAACCTCCGATATTTCAGATAATGTATTTAATATTAAACTGCCCGTAATTGAGATTACCTCGCCTGCCGGAGGCGAATATTGGGCAGCCGGAGATTCTGCGCCTGTTAAATGGAAAACTACCGGCAATGTAAGTAACAACTTAATCCTTTACTATTCTACTGATAATGGCGCCAGTTGGAGCGCACCGATTACTAGCGGTGTGGCAAATACCGACGCATATTTCTGGTTAGTGTCGAATGACCCGTCAACTTCAGTGAAATTTAAGATTATGGACGGGGAAAGGCAGAATACACTTGCTATATCTAATGCTTTTAATATTATACCAAAACCAACGATTGCTCTGGATTCGCCTAAGGCAGGAGATACTTATGTTTTAGGGGAGACAATGCTTGTTAAATGGAGCACAAAAGGATTGTCAGTCGGAAAATTAACGTTAACCTACTCCGCGGATAATTTTGTAACTGAAAAACAGGTCGCCAATAATATTGATAGCGCCGCAGGAAGCTATAATTGGTCAATTCCTTTAGATGCTTTGAGCAGTCCGAATATTAAACTAAAACTAACCAGCGAGAATCCGAATGTTGATCCTGTTGTTTCCGGAGCCTTTAGGTTAAGAGGCGGATTTACTTTTACTGCGCCTAAATTGACAGATACCTGGGGAGCAAAATCACCGCAAACCATTCAGTGGTCAACCAAGGGTACTATTGCTAAAGTAAATTTAGATTATTCTTTGAATAATGGTACGTCGTGGAATTCAGTCGCCGGGCCTGTAGATAACACCGGAAGCTATTCTTGGGTTTTGCCTGATCTGGTAAATAGCTCATGCCGCCTGCGTATAACTGATTCCAATGATTCTACAATCTATGGCGAAGTAGATTTTAAGATCGATTATTATACAATCAGCTGGCGAATTCTTGATTATGATACTTATACCGATATAAGTACGCTTAGCGTTAAGGATGCGTTATGGAGTGCAACAGAAGTAGATTCTCCTACCGGGACTATTCATAAGTATCCTTACGGTAGCTATACTACTTTCTGGTCGAAAGGGACCGAGTATCCCGAACGTTCTACTGTTTGGGTTGCTAACGCGGATAAGACAGTTACGGTTTATCTGGAGTCGGCTATCTCGGCGCAAATTGAATGGCACGTTCTGTTAAGTACTTCTTATTCTGCTGCAACGGATAGTTTACGGGTTTCCTCTTGGTTGGAACGTAGAGGCAAGATGGTCGGCCTTACCGACGTAGAGCGGGCGGATCTTAAAAAAGCTGTTCTACAAGTTTATGATGGGGATACGTTGGTTAAGGAGTTGGTTTCCACTACTCCGGATGGTCAGGGGGTATTCTCTTTTAACTGGGACAAAACCGGATTAACAACAGGGAAAGTTTCTTTCGTAAAGGCGCAAATTTTTTACAGGGAGGGGATATATACTTCCGGCGGTAATATTGATGTAACCGCGGCAAAAGAGCAACAGGCGGCTAAAGAAGAGTTAAGCGCGCAGTTAGGGGTTGCCACAAGCGATATTAAAAGCGCCGTCGGTGACGTAAAGACAGCAGTAGAGACTAAAGCTGAAGAGGTTAAGGCAGCAGTAGCAGCGGTAAAAGCCGAAACCGGTCAAATTTTAACTGCTACCGGCACTACATTACCTGCCCAGATAACTGCAGTGCAGGAAGCAGTGGTTAAGGAGATTAAGCCTTCAGTACAATCAGGTATTCTTAATCGCGAAACCTCAGTAAAAATCGGATCTTCTATGACTGTATCTTACCGCACGACAACTGGTTTGACTCCGGTAATCAGCATATATGATCCTAAAAATGTTTTAAAAGTTGCCAGTAAAACAATGAAAGAAATCGGGGCAACCGGAGTTTATGAATACAATGTGAAATTTGAAAACAATTGGGGCATTGGAGATTTTACTATTGTTTGCTCTGAATCCACCCAAGGTACTGCCGATGCTTTAGCAATCAGCGTAGTTCGTCACGATCTGGAAGAGATTTCCGGGCAGGTCTCGGGGATCTTAGGGACGACTTCGAGCTTAACCGGTCTTGGGGATATCGTTGATACTTTGAATTCACAATTTGGCCTGATTGAAAAGGCTCTGGGTAACTTGGGCCAAGGAATATCCGGAGAGGTTAGCAAGACAAAAGGTGTTGTTAATGATTTAGAATCGGTATATAATCAATTAACTGCCTTAAGTGGCCAGATCAAGAAGATCGGTGGCACGCAGGGAGTGAGCTTAGAGAAGCTTTATAAAGTCTCCAAGGATAAGAAGGATGACATCACCTATCTTAAGAATAAGGCCCAGGAGTTAAAGGCGACCATGGAGATTAACCAGAAGATGATGCAAAACGTGGCGAACAAACCGGTGGTGCAGTCCTGGTTTGAGTTTAAATAAATTTCTGCCTTATCCGTGGCTGATGTTATGAAAAAATATCATCAATTTTCTAGAAAATATGATAAGATAAACGTAACATTACATCAGTTAATTCAAAACCGGAGGAAGTTTTGAAGAGAGCTTTATCCTGCCTTTTATTCTGTATATTTTCCACCTTTTATTTTATTACAATATCTTATGCCGGAATTACCCTGCGCCTCGTAGCGATGAACCCGGCGGATAATGAGCAGACTGTTCCGGTAAAGGTTTATCTGCCGATGGAAATAAAGCCGGAAGATGTTATTTATAAAGAGGACTTAGAGATCGGTTATGATACGCAACAGGGTTCTTATTATGTCCATGGCGAGTATTTGCTTGGGCCTAAAGAAGTTTTAGAAAAAGAGATCGAGCTTAAGGATATCTGGATAATTGATGAAAGCCAGATTGATTTAATTCGTCAAGAGGCCAAGAGTATTGCCGAGGATTTTAAAAAAACCAACTACGCAGCCAAAGCAGCTTTAATTTATCAGGGTATTGATAAAAAGTTGCAGAATGTTGCTGAGATGCAGAAGGCTTCTTCAGCCAGCCCCGGTTACCATATCTCTAACTACCGTAATGCTTTAAGTTTATTGAATTCCGCTAAAGCAGATCTGCTTGCGGCTAAGACGCTGTTGGCAGAGGTCAGCCCCAAGGGATTAGCTAAATTTACCTGGAAGATCATCCTGTTTATTATTATTTTCTTGGGTGTTTTGGGGGTAAGTTTCTTTTTTATCTGGCAGCGGCAAAGTAAAATTGAAGCTGAAGAAAAACCCCAGGAATAATAGGGACAGCGGCCATTTTTCCGTAATAAAACGACCAAAAATGGCCGCTGTCCCTATTAATCTAATGAAAACGTTTTTATTTTTAGCTATTTTTTTGTTTGCTCCTTTGAGGATTTTTGCAGAAGTAGACAGCTCTCTTTGGCAAACCGAGAAATCCCCGCACTTTATTATTTATTATCAGGAGGATTCCGGAGGTTTTGTTAAGGAGTTGATTAACCGGGCGGAGAATTATTATAATAGTATTGTCGATGAATTAGGGTTTCGCCGGTTTGATTTTTGGAGCTGGGAAAACCGGGCAAAAATTTATCTATATAAAGATAATGCCGCCTATGTTAAAGATACTCAGCGTGCGGCTTGGAGTGGGGCATCAGTTTCCATAAAAACTCGTACGATCAAGACTTATATCGGACAGGATATATTTTTTGATTCTATTCTTCCGCATGAGATGACACATATTATCTTCCGCGAGTTTGTCGGAGATAGAAATGATTTACCGCTCTGGCTGGATGAAGGTATTGCCAGCTCCCAGGAAACCAGTAATTTGGCCGCGCGCATGAAGGCGGCTGGCGAGATAATTAATCAAAATAATTATCTTAAATTTGATAATCTTTTTGAGGTAAGAAATTATGCTTTAATCGTGCCGCATACTTTTTATGCTGAAAGCGCCTCAATTATTGTTTTCTTAATTAAAGAGTATGGCAGTGAAAAGTTCCGGGATTTTTGTGGGAAATTGCGGGATAAAGAACCCTGGAAGCAGGCGTTGTTGCGGACGTATCGTTTTTCAAACTCTGAGGAGCTGGAAGAGGCTTGGAAAAATTATATTTTAAAACACAGTTAAAAATTATTTTGAGGGGGCGATATGGTTAAAGAGGTAAATATCTTGATTATCGAGGAGGATGCAGTTTTGGCTGCGCAACTGGAGGATACGCTTAAAGCCGTTGGTTATCGTACCTGGATAATGGCAGACGCTAAAGAAGGAATAAAGCTTTTACACAGCAATACCTTCAGCGTGGTGATTTGTGAGATGCGTTCAGCTCAGATGAACGGAGTTCAGGTTACTCAGGCAGTGCATAAGATTACCGGGCAAACCAGCGTGGTTGTCGTTACTCCGTACTCTTTTATCAGTTCGGCAATTGAAGCCATGGAGGTGGGAGCCTACGGCTACATCACCAAGCCTTTAAACAGCTCCGAGATCAGGATTGTCACTGAGCGTGCGGTAGAAAAATATTTTCTGCTTTCCGGTAACGAAGAAAAAGATTTTCTGGTTGATCTAGCTATACGCGACGGCTTAACCGGGTTATTTAACCGCAGGTATTTTAATGAGCTGATTTCTTCAGAAGTTAACCGCTTAAAGCGTTCTCCGATGGCACTTTCCGTACTAATGCTTGACATCGATAATTTTAAAAAATATAATGATACACAAGGGCATCAGGCCGGAGACGTTTTACTTAAAGACGCAGCCAAAGTTTTTAAGAATTCCGTGCGGCCTCAGGATGTAGTTTGTCGTTATGGCGGAGAAGAGTTTATTATTATTCTGCCGCAGACGGATAAAATGGCCAGCAAAATCGTTGCTGAGCGCCTGCGTGTTCAGTTTGAGTTGTATCTGAAGTCTACCGTAAGCATAGGCATCGCCAGTATTCCGGAAGATGCGCACGAATCCGGCGAACTGATCGAGAAAGCAGACGGCGCTTTATATCAGGCAAAACAAACCGGTAAGAACAAGTGGTGCCTGGCTTAAGATGCAGGTTTCTATATTAGAGCCGAAAAAAATAATTTGGGAAGGCCAGGCAAAAGAGGTACGCCTGCCGGCTGAAGACGGGAACCTCTGTATTTTAGATTTTCATGAGCCTTTTTTAATCCGTTTACGAAAAGGCGTAATAAGAAGCGGTAAACAGTGCACGGCCATCAAAGACGGAATTGCTTTTTTACGCAGCAATAAATTAGTTTTGTTTGTGGAGGTTTAATTACCAGATATGTCGACTTTTGCTTTAATCCTAGTGATGTTTCTTAGTACCGCAGGCCCAGCGGCAGTAATTGCGATGGTCGGGTCGGCGGCAGTCAAATCTGTAGCGCGCAATCCGGCGGCATCAGCTAAGATATTTATTGTCATGATTCTATCATTTATATTCTCTGAGGCGATTGCGGTTTTAGCATTATTGATTATTTATAATTTATTTGCCAAGTAGCGAAGGGAGAGCATGCCTTTAAGCCTGTTAATCATAATCATGGCAATTGTTTTTACCGGGGTAGTTCTTTTTTTGCGTTTCCTTTTTTCCTATCATTTAAATGCTGCTGTAGCCAGATTAAATAGCCTGCATGAAGAAAATTTAGTTAAGGAACAACAGCTTACCGACGAGCTTAAGCGTGCCAAAGCAGAAGGAGATGCCGAGATTAAGCGAGCACGCGATGAAGCCAGTTTAATTATGGAAGAGGCGCGTAAAGAGGGGGTTAAGCTGTGCATGGAGATGGAGGATCAAGCCAAGGGCCAGGTAGAGAAAATTATTGCCGATGGCAATATCGAGGTAGAAAAATCTAAGGAAAAACATTTAAAGGAGTCAGAGGCGCATAGCTTGGATTTGGCGATGAAGCTGGTTGAGGAGCTTCTAAGTGAAAAAGACAAAGAAAATCTGCAACAGGAATTCATCTCAGAAATTATCTCAGAAATTTCCAAACTTCCAAAAGATCAATTTACTATAGTTTCAGATAAGGTTAAGGTTAGCTCCAGCCACTTATTGAGAAAAGACCAGAAAGAAAATCTACAACAGGTTTTAAAAGAAAAAACCGGCAAAGAGATGATCTTTGAGGAGAGCTTGAAAAATGATCTGATCGGTGGATTAATCGTTGAGATCGGCGGGCTGGTTATCGATGGATCTTTAAAAAATAAACTGCAAAGAATTCTTCCCCATTTTAAAAAATAATATGCAAATCCAAGCTTTAGATATTAAAGAGGTCGGCCGTGTCGAAGAGGTAAGGCAGGGGATCATCAAGATTAGCGGCCTTCCTAACTGTTTTTTCGGCGAGGTTATTGAGCTGGCTAATGGCTATAAAGGGATGATTATTGAATTTAATCCCAGTGGAGCCTATGGAATTGTTTTTGGCGATGAGCAGGGGGTCAGAGTCGGGGATCCGGTTTATAGTAAAGGCGAATTATTAAATGTCCCGGTAGGTGAGAATTTTATCGGCCGTGTGGTTGATGCCTTAGGCCGGCCATTGGACGGGGGGCCAGAGATCGAGCCGGCAGGAATTAATCCGGCATTCCGGGAAGCAGCCGGGGTCATGGAGCGCGAGCCGATCAATCAGTCGCTGCATACGGGGATTAAGATCATTGACCTTTTGATTCCTTTAGGCAAAGGGCAACGTGAATTAGTTGTCGGCGACCGGCAGATCGGTAAAAGCAGTGTTTGCCTGGATACGATTATCAACCAAAAAGGCAAAGATGTCATCTGTATTTATTGTTGGATCGGAGGCAATAACGCTGCTTTTAATAAAATCATTCAACAGCTAAAACAAAGAGGTTTAATGGATTATACCTTGGCAGTTTCCGCTTCTGCCGGCTCCTCTACTGCCGAGCAGTACCTGTGCCCTTATACTGCAGCTTCTTTAGGCGAATATTTTATGTATAAAGGTAAGAATGTTTTAGTAATTTTTGATGATCTGACCAAACATAGTTGGGTATACCGGCAGATGTCACTACTATTGGAACGGGCACCCGGCCGCGAAGCATACCCCGGAGATATTTTCTTTTTGCATTCCCAGCTTATGGAGCGGGCAGGCCGCTTAAAAGCTAAATTTGGCGGCGGGTCAATGACATTTTTACCTTTAGCCGAAACCCTGCAGGGAGATATTACCGGCTATATCTGTTCCAATATTGTTTCCATGACCGACGGGCAGATTTATTTAAATACCAGTCTTTTCCAGGAGGGGTTTAAGCCGGCGATTGATTTAGAATTATCGGTTTCGCGTATCGGCAGCAAGGTGCAATGTCCGGCAATTAAAGAATTAAGCGCGGGGTTGCGTTATGAATATGTACAGTTCCGCTCTTTACTGCGCTTAACGCGCCTGCGCACCAAGCTTTCTCCGGAGGCAACCGCCCAACTTCAGCGCGGCAGGGTGCTTTATGAGATTCTAACCCAGGAAAATAATTTTCCGGTTTCTCAGGCCGAAGAGATCTCTCTTTTTTATGCCTTTCAGAAAAAGATTTTAGAGGCATTGGATATGAGCCAGGTAAAGATATTTAAAAATAAATTTTTTAATCATTTGGAAAAATATAATCAAAGTTTGATTGATGATTTAAATAAGCAAGGAGAATTAACCGAAGAGATTAAGTCGCAGCTGGATAAAGCGATTAAAGAATTTTTTAGAGCTAATCTACCGGACTAAATTTAGATGATCCCAATCGGTAAGCTAAAACAAAACCTGCTCTTTAATAAGAATCTCGGGGATTTAATTGAGGTTATGAAAATGGCGGCGACTTTGCAATTTAATCAGTTCCGCCTGCACCAGGAGCCCTCGGAGAACTTTTCGGCTTCATTAAATTCAGCCTATAGTTTTTTACCATTGGATTTTGCAACTAAGAGTTTTTTTAATCCGGCAGAAAATCTTCCGGGGCTGGTTGTTCTGGTCAGTTCCGACGGAGGATTTTTAGGTG
Source organism: Candidatus Omnitrophica bacterium CG11_big_fil_rev_8_21_14_0_20_41_12 (assembly GCA_002796135.1). Classification (GTDB taxonomy): domain Bacteria; phylum Omnitrophota; class Gorgyraeia; order Gygaellales; family Profunditerraquicolaceae; genus UBA6249. Next base: position 22,195 of record PCWB01000057.1, on the reverse strand, counting down.
AGCTTAATACCCTCTTAATCAACCGCCTTTTGGATACTCGGCGCCAGGATGACATAATTGTCGCTTTAGGCCAACAGGGGATTAATTATCTTAAGGAAGCCAGGATTGGCTGCGTCGCTTTCGAGTCTCCGGGGGATAAATTAGATACAGATAAAATCGGGCTGCTTAGGGATTATTTGACTGAACGTTATTTTAAACATGAGATCAGCCGGGTAACCGTAATTTATCCTAAGTTTATTAATATTACCAGCCAGCAGGTAGAAGCAGAAAATCTCCTGCCTTTAGAGCGTAAAGAAAATGTGATGCGCAAAGGCAGAGAGATACTGATTGAGCCGAACATAAAGTCAGTTTTAAAAGGTTGGATCAAATTATGGCTGGATTTTCGTTTTTACCATATTTTCTGGTCAAGTAAACTGGCAGAGTTTGCTGCCCGGATTATGCATCTGGAAGGAAGCGTACAAGAATTAACCAGGATTAATCAGCATTTGCGCATGGAGTATTTTAAATATTTACACGGGCTCTCAGATAAGTCGATTCGCGAGCTTTCTGCGGCGCGGTTAGTAAGGAAAAACAATTAATATGGCAAACGAAGATAAATTAGGCAAGGTAATTGCAGTTTACGGCTCAGTAGTTGATGTGCAATTTCCGCCGGAGGCCGAGTTGCCGGAGATCAAAGCTTTGCTTAAGGTTATGGGCAATTTTGAGAAAGAGGTGCTTTTGAATGTTGTTGAGCACCGGACGAATAATGTCTGCCGGTGTATTGCTTTAGGTTTTACTTATGGGGTGGCCAGAAACATGCCGGTTCAACAGGAGAAGCAGGGGCTAGTGATCCCGCGCAATATTGAAGCTCTCTATGGCCGGGTTTTAAATGCCATGATTAAACCGGTGGATCATAAAGAAGGGTTTGATCTTACCAATGGTATTCCGATTACTAATACCGTTGCGCATTCTAAACTTGAAGTTAAGCCTGAAGGAGAGACTAAAACCGAAGTTATTCAAACCGGAATTAAGATGATCGATCTTCTGTTCCCTCTGATTAAAGGCTCTAAAAGCGGGCTTTTAGGAGGAGCTGCTTGCGGAAAAACAATTTTAATCTTAGAGATCATTCATAATATCATTACTTATCAGAAGGGTACTTGTATCTTTGCCGGCGTCGGAGAACGTATCCGCGAAGGAAATGAGCTTTACTATGAATTTGAACGCGCGGATTTATTAAAGCGTTCAATTTTAATTTTCGGACAGATGAATGAATCTCCGGGTATGCGTTTTGAAGCCGCCAATTCTGCAGTGGCTTTAGCAGAGTATTTATTATCGCAACGCAAGGATGTTTTATTTTTTATGGATAATGTTTTTCGTTTTGTGCAGGCGGGCAGTGAGCTGTCTACACTCTTAGGAAGAATTCCCTCCGAAGGAGGGTATCAATCGACTTTAACCAGCGAGATCAGCCAGTTGCATGAAAGAATCCGTTCGGAACAAGGGGCGAGTATTACGGCAATTGAGGCGGTCTATGTACCGGCAGATGATTTAACTGATCCGGCAGTTGTGGCTATTTTTGCGCACATGGATAGTTTAATTGTGCTTTCACGCAGCCTGGTACAGCGCGGCCTTTATCCGGCAATCGATCCGTTATTATCTTCAGCTAATTCTTTGAGTCCGGCGATAGTCGGACGCAGGCATTTTGATGTTGCTCAGGAGGTAATCAGGCACTTCCGACGCTATGATGAATTAGAGCGGATTGTTTCAATTATTGGTAAAGAAGAGCTTTCTCCGGAAGAAAGAATTATTTTTGACCGGGCAAAAAAATTGCAGCTTTTTTTAGCCCAGCCGTTTTTTACAGCTGAGGTTTATACCGGTAAGCCCGGAGTTTATGTGGAAACAGAGGATACGATCAGCGGTTGTGAAAAAATTGTACAGGGCCAAGCGGATAAACTGGATGAATCCCGTCTGTATTCTATCGGGAAACTGGAGATCTCATAATGTTGACAAAATTACTCGGAGAGTTATTGGTAAAAAAAGGTTTGGTTACACAGCAGCAGATTGATGAGGCATTAAAAGAGTCTTCCGGTAGCGGGGATATGTTGGGAAAAATTTTGGTTAGCGCAGGACAGATTAAAGAGGTTGACCTTTTAAAGGTGCTTGCCGAACAGTTTAATTTGCCTTTTGTCTTGCGTTTAAAAGAGGTGCGCATATCACCGGAAGCAGTTAAAGCAGTGCCGGCAAAATTCGTCCAGCACTATGGATTTATACCGGTTAGTTTAGAGGGGCAGGTGCTTACGGTTGCCGTCTTTAACCCGATGGATGTCTGGTTGGCTGAAAATATAAAAATGAATTTAGGTTTTCAGGTCAGCCGGATTTTAACCAGCCGGCACGAAGTGGAGAGCGCTATTCATAAATATTATGGGGCAGTTGCCGGGACAGTCGATAAGATTATGGAGGATAAGGCCAGCGCCGGAACTAAATTAACCAAGGATGAGAGCGTTGAAGATATTGAAAAAAATGCCGATGAAGCATCGGTAATAAAATTAGTTAATCAGATTATTTCTGAGGCGATTAAGGTGCGCGCTACCGATATCCATGTCGAGATTTATGTGAATAAGGTGGTTTTGCGTTACCGCATCGACGGGGTCTTGCGGGAGATGAAAATGCCCCAGGATGCTTATTATATTGAACCGGCGATTGTTTCCCGGATTAAAATTATGTGTCACCTAGATGTGGTGGAGCATCGTATACCGCAGGATGGCCGGGCTAAGGTCAGGCTTCTGGATGGACAGGAGGTGGATTTAAGGGTCTCGATCTTGCAGGGTTATTTCGGAGAGAATGTGGTAATCCGGATATTGCCTTCTCAAGTGCTTCTAGATTTAGACAACATCGGGTTTCAGCCGCAGGATTTAGCCACAATCACTAAGCTTATACAAAAACCGCACGGGATTATTTTAATTACCGGCCCTACCGGAAGCGGTAAAACAACTACGCTTTATACTTGTTTGAGCCGTCTCAACCGTAAAGAGGTAAAGATTATCAGCATTGAAGATCCGGTTGAGTATGCTATTGAAGGGATAACCCAGATTCATGTTAATCCTAAGGTCGGGCTGACTTTTGCCAATGCCTTAAGAAGTGTTCTGCGTCATGACCCGGATATTATGATGATCGGGGAGATCCGTGATCCGGAAACCGCGGATTTAGCTATCCGCTCTTCTTTAACCGGCCACTTAGTTTTTTCTACCTTACATACTAATGATTCCGCCAGCGGAGTTGCCAGGCTCATGGATATGGGAATCCAGCCTTATTTACTGGCTTCATCGGTTGAGGTAATTATTGCGCAGCGTTTAGTACGCTTGCTTTGCCCGCAATGTAAAGGCAAAGGATGCGAAGTCTGCAGCGAGACAGGATTTAAAGGCCGCCGGCCGATTTATGAGATTATGGTGATTGACGGTGACATTCGTGATTTAATTATTGCTCATAAAAGTGCGCAGGAGATTAAAACTAAGGCGCGTGAAAAAGGAATGCGCACGCTGATGGAAAACGGAATGCTTTTAGTTGAGCAGGGGCTAACGAGTAAAGAAGAAATTTTACGCGTGGTTGAGCTGGAGTAATCAATGAAATTCAAATATAAAGCCAAAAAAAATCTTAATGAAATTGTCGAGGGTAAAATTGAGGGGGCTAATGTTGAAGGAGTGCTTGAAGAGCTGCTGAACCAGGGGTTGGTGCCGATCTCTGTTGATCCTGTAGCTGTTGCTTCAGTTTCGGCAGCATTAAATTTAGCCAGTACCTCCAAATTAAAAGCCGGAAAGTTTGGCTTAAAGCAGCTAGTTTTATTTACGCAAAAGCTTTATAATTTGATTAATTCCCGCGTAGAATTGTTAAGTGCTTTAAGGTTGCTAGAAAAAAATTGTGATAATCGGGCGGAAAAACAATTGCTCTCGGAGATTATCCGGGATATCAAAGACGGCGTCCCCTTTTCGGCGTGCCTGGGAAAATTTCCGAAATATTTCCCTCGGCTTTATGTGAATATTATTCATACCGGTGAATCAACCGGAAAGCTCAAAGACGCTTTAATGCAGCTTCTGGATTACCTACGCCGGCTCCAGGATTTAAAGCTCAAAGTCAAACAGGCCTTGGCTTATCCGATATTTATGAGCGTGGTTGGTATCGGCACAATCTTTGTGATGCTCACTTTTGTCCTGCCGCGGCTGGCCGGGATGTTTGATGATTTTCAGGCCCAGCTACCTGTTCCAACGCTGGTTTTGCTGAAAGTATCCGGATTTTTACAAAGCTACTGGTGGGCACTCGTTGTTTTGATTACGCTGATTATTTTTGTCTTAAAAATTACGTGCGCAGGCAAAGAAAGTATTTTTAGTCAGTTAAAATATTTTATCCCGCTAGTTAAGGACATTGTTTATAAACAGTCGGTAGCTAATTTTTCACGTAGCCTTTCCTTGCTTTTACAAAGCGGTGTAAATTTACTTTCGGCATTAACCGATGCCGGCCCGGTTATCGGCAATCCTGTTTATATCCGGCAATTAGAAGAGGTGCGTAAAAATATCAGCGAAGGAATACCTTTTTCCGATGCCCTGGAAAAATTCAAGATTTTTCCGGATTTCTTTGTGCAGATGGTCCGGGTGGGAGAAGAGGGCGGAAGGCTGGATAGCGTGCTGGCGGATATTGCCGAGTCTTATGAAGCAGAGATTGAATCGGATTTAAAGACATTAAGTTCTTTAATTGAGCCGGCGATAATTTTAGTTCTAGGTTTAGTGATTGGGGCAATGGTGATCGCCATGCTCCTGCCGATATTTAATATGAATACAATTGTTGGTGGCTAAAACATAAATATGCGCACTAAGATCGTTATTGAAGTCTTGGAACGCTGGCTGAAGGTGAGTATTGGTCACAAAGTTGCAGTTGAGCCTCTAGCTAATACTGAGCCGGGGAGTATCTCTACGGCAATAAATTCAATATTAAAGCATAGTGGAGGCAGCAAAGATCTGGATGTTTCGGTAGTCTTAAGCCGCAATAAAATCATGGTTCGCCGCGTTGACCTTCCTTCGCAAGACTCCAAAGAAATTGAACAGATGCTTGGGCTTTATTTGGTCCGCCAGATTCCTTATCATAAAGAGGAGGTTGTCTGGGCCTATCAAAATTTGGGGTTTGACGGCATTAGCAATAGCCATTTAATTCTAGCCGTGGCCTTAAAAAATGTTTTTAAAAATATCGTCAGCTCTTTTGTGCCGATCAATGTCCTTCCGGAATCTATCTTTATGAGCTCTCAGGGGCTGGTACATTATGTTGAGGATGTGGCAAAAAATAAAATTTCTTTACCCGCTTCGTATATGATTTTAGATATCGATGCAAATTACAGCGATCTGGTTTTAGTGCATAATCAGAAGTTAGGTTCAAGCGTTGTTATTCCCCAGGGGGCCCAACAGTTGAATGACCCTTTGGAAAAAGAAAGATTTACTGCGGAATTAAAGCAGGCCCTAGTCGCCTTAAATAATGAGATACCGGATGCCCGTTGCGATAAACTGTTTTTAACCGGCGCAGCGAGCTTGCAATTAGCGTCTATTGAAGCTATCCTAGCCAAGGGCTTTAATTTAAAAGCCCAGTATCTTTCTTCTAAGGAGTATGATAATTTTACGGCTAGCGGCCCTAAAGATATCTCTTTATCTGCGATATTGGGTTTTAGCACTCCTGCGGCTAAAGATGACCTTAAGTTTGTCCTTCCGGAACTTCAAATCCAGAAGGAGATGAAGCTCAAGCTACAGCAATTAATGATTCTGGGGGTGGGGTTGATCTATATTTTAATCATGCTGGCCGGGATCTCCTTAGTCAGGCTGGTTCAACGTCAGTCTTACGCCGGCGATTTAAAAAAGAGAGTTGTTGCTTTAGGCAAGGATGCTAAAGAGCTGGATGATATTACCAGTAAATTAAAGATTGCCCGGCAATATGCGGATCCTAAATCTTCGGTTTTGACCTATCTTAACGGTTTAAACCGCTTGTGCCCAGATAATATTGTGATCACCAATTATAATTGGGAATTAGGTAAATCATTTACCATGCGAGGTTATGCCCAGACAATCCCGGATATTTTAGCTTTTACTAACACCTTGGGAAGCTCAGAGACCTTTAAGGGTGTGCAGAACCGTTATACGCGCCGGCGCAGGTTAAAAGATAAAGAGATAATCGATTTTGAGATTTTCTTAAAATGAGAAAATTAAACAGTAAAGAAAAAATATTGGCGGCATCAGTCGGGGGATTGTTGATCTTGTTTGCACTTAAGATTTTTGTCTTGGGCCCGATTAATGATAAAACCAATACATATTCCCAAGAAATTGCGCAGGCCAAAGTAGCCATTCGTAAATATATGGCTTTAGAGCACAATCGCGCAGAGATCCTCAAAGCTCAAAAACAAATCGAAGGATATTCAAGCTTGAAGGGTTCGGATGAAGATAAATTTGCAATGGTCATTAGCAGGGTTGAAGGTGCGGCCAGAAAATCTAAATTGAAAATATTAGATATGAATTCAAGCGGTATGACTAAGGTTAAAGGAGGGGTAACTCTTTACCGGGTTAATTTAAGCGCTGAAGGCCAGTTAAAGAGTTTTATGGATTTTGTCTCAGAGGTTGAAGGTGCTGGAATTTTGTTGCAGATCGAGAAGGTTAATTTATCAGTTAAGGATGAAAGTACTGGGTTATTAAAAATCGATGTAGTTATTTTAGGTGTTGCCTTTGCCTAGAAGCGAAACTGTTTCGGATCTAATCGGGAAAGGGGGATATTATGAAGAGAGCATTTACTTTGATTGAGTTAATGTTGGTAGTAATTATTATCGGAGTTTTATCGGCGATGGTTGTACCGCGCCTTGCCGGCCGTAGCGAACAGGCGCGAATTCAAGCAGCCAAAACTGATATTAATTCCAGCATTCCTCTGGCTTTAGACCTTTATGAAATGGATACGGGTAGTTATCCGGAGTCTCTGGATGATTTAAGAACCCGCTCGGGATCTGACGCTGAGAGTTGGCATGGTCCGTATCTGAAGAAAAAACCGATGGATCCCTGGGGTAAGGTATATATTTATAAAGCTCCGGGTGAGCATAATTCCGATAGCTATGACCTATATTCTGCAGGCAAAGATGGGCAACCGGACAATGCCGATGATGTAGTAAATTGGGGTGATTAATTTGCGCGCCTTTACTTTAGTTGAATTAATGATTAGCGTGTTGATCCTGGGGGTGGGTTTGACCACAGTAGCTAATTCCTATATTCTGGCCTTACGCGGGGCGGACTCCGTGCAAAATAATATTTCAGCTTTAATGATCGCCAAAGAAAAAATGGAAAATTTAGAGATAGCTAGTTTAAAAGGAGAAACGCTATCCTCATCTTCTGCACAGGTCATAAAATCTTTAACTAAAGATTATAGTTATCAGCAGGAGATTGTTCCGGCAGAGGAATCTACGGATGCGGCAAAATATCCGGTTTTGGCATGCCTGAGCGTTAACTGGACAGAGAAAAATTCCCCAAAAAATGTCACACTTTCAACGTATTTACTCCAAAAAAAATAGATTTTTTATCATTCGGGCTTTTAGCTTGGTCGAACTGCTGATTGCGGTGGGTATTTTTTCCGTAGTCAGTATCGCCATTTATTCGGCTTTTTTTACAGGCAGCGCGGTTTTACGCAGGATCAATAATTTTGATTTGGGCCAGCAGAAAATTTTACTTAAAACAGAGAGACTCTCCCGGGAGCTACGCGAGCAGTGTGCTTGCCGTAAACAATTATTTCAAGGGGATAAAACTAGAATTAGCTTTTGCGCCAATATCGATTATTTTCCTAGTCGGCTGACTTATTATTTTGATAGTGCAAGCCTGACCATTAAAAGGGTTGCGGACAGATTAAATGATATTATCGACGAGGATGGAAAGCTGGACCCTGAACTGCATGCTCCCGCAAAATTTTATTTAACTAAGGTTAAAGAAGTCAGCTTCAGTTATCTTTACCTGGACTTAAGCAAAAACTTATATTTATGGAAGCAGGAGTGGAAAGAAGACGCTTTGCCGCTGGCGGTTAAGTTTATTATTACCGGTAAAAATAAAAAATATGAATCGACAGTTTATTTACCGAGAAACTAACCAAGGCAGTATTTTAGTTGTTTGCCTCTGGACGATTATGATCCTGGCTATTTTGGGCTTAGGGATCACCGGCTTGGTTTTTCAAGAGATCAGGTTTAACAAAGCATATTCCCGCATGATCTCCTCTTTACCCATCGCCCAAGGTGCATTAAAAAAAGTTTTTTATCTCAGGGAGAAAGATGCTACTGCGGCATATGATACCTGGGATGAATTAAATCAAGAAGAAACCGTAAGTTTATGCGGAAATAATGCTTACCGATATTTTTTTATCGATAAAAATTCTTCTGATCCGGCTAAAATCATTGATGAAAGCGCCTTGATTAATTTGAATTTTGCCTCCATCGATGTTCTGTCGCGCCTGCCGGGAATGGATAAAGATTTAGCCGAAACATTAGTTACTTGCGGATTGCGCCCGTTTAGTTCAATTAATGAAGTGCTTTTGGTTGAAGGCATGAGTAAAGATAATTTTCTACAGTTTAAAGACCTGGTTACTGTTTACGGAACAGGCAAGATCAATATCAATACTGCCTCTAAAGAGGTGTTTTTAGCTTTAGGTTTAGACAAAGATACGGCTGAGGCGATCATGCGTTTTCGTCAGGAGCACAAAATAGAGAACCCTGATCTGGAATCTGAAGAAGAAATGGGTTATGGCTTTTCAGATATTAATAAAGTGCTTGATAGTTTAAGAAGCTATGTTTCTTTGGGCTTAAGGCAGGAGCAAGATATCTTAGCGTTACTTTCCGTATTTAGTGTAAAGTCAGAATATTTGCGCTTTAATGTTATTCCCAGCTCTGGGGGAGTCCAGGGGCTGCACTACAGCATAGTCATCTACCCGGCAACTAAGAAGATTCTTTCCTGGAACGAGTATTAAAACTGGGAATTGCCTCAATAATCACTTGACAAAGAAGCCTATCTTTATTAAAATTATATAGTAAAATTTTACTATATAACTGTTAAGCTAAAGCTATTTCTGGAGCTAAACTCCTTAATTTTAATGAGGTTAGGAAATGATCTGGGAAGCTCAGACGCAAAACAAATTCAAAATTTTAATTTCTAAGATACCGGTATTCCACCGTAGGATTACCGAATCCGTGGTCACTCAGCAGGCAGAAAAGATTGCCGCAGGCCGCAATTGCAACCAGGTTGAGGATCAGGATGTGATTGCTGCTTTTTTCACCGATGTGCCTTCTCCATTCTATAGTATGATGGTTCGTCTCCTTGGACAGAATGGTTTTGATTACAAGAAATATGGGTTTCCCAGGGAGGATAAAAGTTAAATGCGCATTGCCGTTATCGGTGCCGGGGCCATAGGCTGTTTAGTTGCCGCTTACCTGAAAGAGAAGGGTGAAGAGGTAACTTTAGTCGGCCACAGCAGTACGGTTAAGGCAATTAAAGAAAAAGGTATTTCCGTTTCCGGAGTAAGAGGTAATTTTTTAGTTCATATTAGCGCATCTGATACTTTAAACTATATTCCGGAGCTGGCGATTTTAGCTACTAAGACTCAGGATATAAATTGTGCTTTACAAAATAATTCTCATTTATTGCAGAGTTCTTTGTTATTGATTGTGCAAAACGGTGTTCAGGCGGACAATTTAGCGGTTAAATATCTGAATAAAGAGAAAATTATTTCTAGTATTGTTATGTTTGGTGCGACCAACCTTGAGCCGGGTAAGGTTGTGCATAATTTTGAAGGTAGTTGGGTATTGGGTAATTTTTTTAATCATAAACTCAGTGAATCCGTGCTTTCTTTAAGCCTGGTCTTAAATAAGGCATTTCCTACGGTAATCTGTGAAGATATTAAAGGGGCAAAATATTTAAAGATCTTTGTTAACGCCAACAATTGCCTGCCGGCAATTATTGGCAAAAGCATGCAGGAGGTTTTTAGCGACCAGGGGATTAGCCGGATTAGTATTGCCATCTGGAAAGAAGCTTTTGGGATTATTGATTCTGTTGGGCTACAGCTGGTTTCTCTTCCCGGATTTCCGGCAGAGAATATTACTAAACTTACTTCCATGCCGGTTGAACTGGCCGCTCAGGTTTTTTCACAGCGGATGAGTAGCTTAAGCAAGGAACCGCTGTATGGCTCAATATTACAGAGTATTATGCGTGGTAAATTATCCGAAGTTGAGTATATTAACGGCGAGTTTGTGCGTCTGGCAGAAGAGAACAATCTGTCGGCTCCTTTAAATAAAGTTTTGGTGGAGATGGTGCATGAAGTAGAGAAGAGCGGCAGATTTTTCAGCAAAGAAGATTTAATTCAAAAAACTAAGGAGTTTATTTAAAAATGGAAGAAATTAATTCTCCTTTTCCTCGTCTAAAACTTATCGTTACGCAGGTTCTCGGAGTTTGTTATCACGGTTATAAAATCGGCGATGAGATTATTCTGGAGGATTTCACCCATGCCCCCAAGCATTTTTGTTTGGGCTTAGCCCATGCACTTTTTCCGGTTATCTATGCTTTGAGTTTCGGCGCAAAGTTTGGATTCCGCGATAATCAGCGCTCTTTACTGGTGACTTGTCCCGACGGAGGCAAGCTCGAATTTAAAGCTGAGATTTTAGATAAACAGGGAAAGGTTGAGGAAATTCCGCGCGATCCGGAGCATAAAGGGCCTAATCCCAAGAAGATGATTATCGAGGTTGTGCAGGCAAAAGGAAAGTGTACATTTGGTTATAAAGTCGGAGATAAATGGGAGACTCAAGGGTTAAAATGTATTCCGGGTTTCTGCGGCGCGGCGTTTCATACTGCTTTTCCGGCTTTGTTTGCTTTAAATTTCGGGGCCAGGTTCTTTTTTATGTCTGATCTGGATTCGATTGATACCGTAACCTGTCCGGACGGAGGAAATATTATTTTTAAAGTGACAAGAATTCAGGAGAGAAAATAAGTCATGGCTAAGCGCAGAGTAGTAATCACCGGGATTGGTGTGATTTCACCAAACGGCATCGGTAAAATTAATGCCTGGGAGGGTTTCTCAAGCGGCAGATCCGGAGTGCGCCTGGTGGATAGTTTTGATGTGTCGGTTTTTAATACTAAAATTGCTTCGGAAGTCAGAGATTTTGATCCTTTTAAATTAGGATTAAATCATCAGGAGGCAATGCGCATGGACCGCTATGTGCAGTTTGGCGTAGCCGCAGGAAAAATGGCAATTGAGGACAGTAAATTAGATTTTTCTAAAGAAGATCCCCAGCGCATCGGTGTGTGTTTAGCCAATGCGATCTGCGGAACCAAATATATGGAAGAAGAATTTGCTTTAGTTACTGATGACGGCAAACAACCGATTAATCCGGCTTTAGTGCGTCCTGATTTGTATGATGCGGCGATGTTCAATACTCCGTCGATAGAGATCAGTGCGCGTTACGGCTTAAAAGGAATCTGTAATACAATTTCTACCGGATGTACTGCCGGTACCGATTCGCTGGGTTTTGGCTTAGAAAGCATCCAGGATGGAGAGCAGGATATTATGATTTGCGGCGCAGCCGAAGCTCCGCTTACTCCGATTACTTTCGGAGCATTTGATGTAGTTAATGTTCTATCTGTGCATAATAGCCAGCCGCAAAAAGCATCACGGCCTTTTGATAACAAGCGCGATGGTTTTGTGCTTGGAGAAGGAGCAGGAATCTTGGTTTTAGAAGAATTAAACCATGCTTTAAAACGTAATGCGCCGATCTATTGCGAAGTTTTAGGATTTGGTACAAGTTGCAATGCCTTTCATATGACGGATTTGCCTTCTGACGGCCGGGCAATGGAGACCTGTATTAGTTTGGCTTTGCAAGATGCCGGGGTTAAACCCGGTGAGATTGATTACATTAATGCCCACGGCTCAAGTACGCGGATGAATGATATTTTTGAAAGCAACGCCTATAAAGCGATTTTTTCCGAGTATGCCTATAAGTTGCCGATCAGTTCGTTTAAATCCATGATCGGGCATCCGCTGGCTGCGGCCAATGCTATCGAGCTAACCATCACCGCGATGATCTTTGAGAAAAATATCCTTCCTCCGACGATAAATCAGGAGGAGAAGGACCCGCAGTGCGACTTATATTATATTCCGAATCAGGCAATCCAGAAAAAAGTTAATACGATTTTAAAGACCTCAAGCGGTTTTTCGGGGATACATTCATCATTGATTTTAAAACGATTTAAGGAGTAGCTCACTTTAAATATGGAAAAGATTGCAATTACAGGAATCGGTGTAGTCAGCCCTTCGGGGATCGGAAAGCGGCAGTTTTGGGCAAACCTTAAAAGCGGCCGTTCCTTTATTAAGGAGATTACGCGTTTCGATGCTTCTTTATATCCTTCACATATCGCCGGACAAATCGATGACTTGGAAAAATATAGCCATATCTCTGAACGCCTTTTAAAAAAAATCGATGCCTTTTCGCATATGGCTCTGGTGTCCTCAGAGCTGGCTTTGCAGGATGCTGGGATCGACATTAAAAATGAAGACCCGAGTTTAGTGGGGATTTTTTTGGGCAATGCTATTGGTGGATGGCTTTATGCTGAAACCGAATTAAGGGATTTATATCTGGAAGGACGCGAAGGAGTTTCTCCTTACATGGCCTCTGCTTGGTTTCCGGCAGCTCCCCAGGGCCAGGTCTCCATATATTACGGAATAAAAGGATTTAGCAAAACTATTGTCAGTGACCGGGCCAGCTCTTCCATGGCTTTAGGATATGCCAGGAAAGTTTTAGCTAAAAATAAATTAAATATGATTTTAGCCGGCGGCATGGAAGCTCCGGTTACTCCATATGCCTTATTATGTTGTAATACCTATGGGGCGCTTTCAAACAATAATGCGAATCCGGCTGCAGCCTATCGGCCTTTTGATCAAGGAAGAAGTGGTTTTGTCATCGGAGAAGGCGCAGGGATTGTGGTTATGGAAAATATTGAGCGCGCCAAAAAAAGAGGAGCCAATATCTTAGGAATAATTAGCGGCTACGGCACTAGTTGTGATGGAGTGGATAGAATTAATTGTGCTAGCGACGGTAAAGAATTGGCACGGGCAATCAAAATTGCACTAGCTGATGCAAAAGCAAATCCCGAAGAGATCGACTATATCAGCTTAGATGGTTTGGCGGTTGAACTTTGGGATGATTCTGAAATTAAGGCTTTGAAATCGGTCTTCGGAGATAATTTAAAAAATATTCCGTTGAGCTGCCCTAAATCCATGTTTGGAAATTTACTCGGGGCAAGTGGTGTTCTGGATATGATTATTGCTCTTTTAACTATGGAGCACGGCTTAGTTACGCCGACAATAAATTTGGAAAAACCTGCTTTAAATAATTTAAACTATGTTGCTAGAGAATCTAAAGAATATAAAGTGAATAAGTCATTAATCATTTCCCGCGGTAGAGGAGGGATTAATTCGGTTTTAGTGGTTGAGAAACTTTAGAGAGCGAAACAGTTTCCGACCCAATCGGGAAACAGTTTCCCCTTTAGCTTGGAAACTGTTTCGCAGCTAATCGGGAAACGGGGTCTATTAAGAATTAATTAGGAGGAAAAAATGAAAATCTTGTTTGTGATGCCAAAAGTCGGGGCGTGGGCAACGCACGGAACACATCGGTCCCCCAATCAGCTTTATGCGCATTGGGCTGCATATGTGCGGGAAAGAGGGTATGCGGATGTTGCGGTCATCGACGGCAAAGCCGATCAGATACCTATGGAGCAATTGATTGAACAGGTTAAGACTAAAGCCCCTGATATTGTGGTTATGGGTGAGCAATTGCATGGTTACGGCGGATACGGAGTTTTAAAGCATTTTAAAGATGCGGCTATTGGTATTAAAAAAGCGCTGCCGAGAACAAAAATAATTCTCGGTGGGCTATGGTATTCAGCAATGCCTGTGCCGACATTAGAAGAAATTCCGGAAGTTGATTTTGTGGTGATGGGCGAAGAAGAATCTTTCGGAGATTTAATTGAGGCAATCGATAAAAATAAGCCGCTTAAAGATGTAGGCGGGGTAACTAGCCGTATTGATGGTCAGATTGTCATGGGCCCGCATAAACCGCTGATGACAGATTTAGACAAGCTTCCTTTGCCGGCTTATGATCTATTTCCGATGGATAAATATGTCGGCCATACCTATTGGAAGCCGTTCGTAGATATGGTTACTTCGCGCGGTTGTCCTTCAGCCTGCACATTCTGTTATGAATGGGATCAGTTTGATCCGCGTTCGCCTTCGGATTTTTTAAAATGGCGCGCTAAATCTCCGGAAAGAGTTATGGAAGAGCTGAATCTCTTACATAATAAATACGGAGTTAAGGTTGTGGTTATTCAGGATGATAATTTTAATGTCGATCCGGAAAGGGTGCGTAAGTTCTGTGAGCTTAAGAAGGCATCCAATAATCCGATCAAGTGGGTTTCTTTAGGCCGGGCCACGGATTGGGTTAATTGCGAATCAATTTTACCCATGATGAAGGAGAACGGTTTGATTATGGGTGTTTTTGGCATTGAGGTTACCACCCAGTCAGAACTTAAAAAAATCGCCAAAGGAATTACCATTAATCAGATCAAACAAACTATAGCTATGTTTCGCAGGAATGATATCGCCATTGTTGCCGATATCATGATGGGTTTTGATTATGATACCGAAGAGATCATCAAACAGCGTTTTGAGTTTACCGACCTGGTTGATCCGGATATTTTGTGGGTAGGCTATGTTACCCCTGCCCCGAACTCTCCGATGTGGAGGATTGCTTTAAAGAAAAACTGGATTGATCCTAAAAAGGTAGATTTTTCCCAATGGGATTTTCTTCATCCGGTAATTCCTACGGATCATCTGTCTACAGAAGACCTCGGCCGCTTAGGTTCATGGTGTATGCGTGAATTTTTCTCTAAGCCCGGTAGAATCAATAGGATTATGGAAAGTAATTTTGATCCGTTAGCTAAGCTTTGCTTTCAGGATGTTATGGCCGGAGTCGGTAAGTGGGAAGCAGCTGCAACTAAAGGCGAAGTGCAGATATAATTTTTGCGGGTCCTGTCACTGGGCGCTTCTCGCCAAATCTGGCGCAAAGCACCCAGTGCCACCCGCAAATAAGTATTATTAGTGTGGAGGAGAAACGATGGATATAAAGGTGAAAGTAAAAGAAGTTCTAAGCAACTTATTAAAGGTAAAGATTGAAGAATTAAAAGACGAAGTATCCTTGATCAACAGCATCGGGGTAGATTCTACTGAGATGGTCGAGTCGGTAATTGCCTTGGAAAAATCTTTTGCGGTTAAGCTTAGCCCCAAGGAGATTACCAAGAATTCGACAATCGACGATATTGTAAATAATATCCAGTCAAAATTAGCGCAATGAAATTAATCGATTTAAGCCTGCCAATTGATGAAAAGGCTTTTGAGGTGCATAAGGTTGATATTGAGCGCATAACCCATAAGGCCGGGGTGGATAAATTTAACCGGGTAATTATGGGCAAGACTCTTTTAGGCAAAATAAAGTATGCTTTAGGGGCGCGCATCGTAAAAAAAGAGCAGCTGCCGGATGAAGAATTCTTATCACTAGAGATTGTGCATGCTCCGGTGCATATCGGCACACACCTGGATTACTCTTTTCATTACGGCTCAAAATCTGAGAACCGCCCCTCCAAAACCGCCGATGAGATTCCATTAGAATATTGTCACCAGGACGGCGTAAAGCTGGACCTTAGGCATAAAAAACCTAATGAGGTCATCAAAGCAGAAGATATCCAGCAGGCTTTAAATAAAATAAATTATCAATTAAAACCTTTAGACATAGTTTTATTGCAAACCGGTGCAGATAAATTATACGGGGGGCCGAAATATTTTTCGGATTATCCCGGAGTAGATCCGTCGGCAATCGATTACCTCTTGAATCAAGGAGTGAAAATTTTTGGCGTAGATACTATGGGTATTGACCGTCCGTATAGGTTTATGCTTAAAGAGTTTTTAGAGACCAAGGATCCCAAAACATTTTATCCGGCGCATTTTTATGGCAGGATCAAAGAATTTATTCATATCGAGCGGTTGGCGAATCTGGAAAAGTTACCGGACTCCGGTTTCAAGATCATTTGTTTTCCGATACGCATCAAGAATACCGGGGCAGCCTGGGCCCGGGTAGTTGCAGTTATTTAATAAAAGTGGAGGATAAATGGGACACACCTGTAATTCGATAATCATTAATGCACCATATGAGTTGGTTTTTGATATTTCTAATGATATCCCGCGCTGGACTGAATTATTCGGCGCCGAATACAAAAAAGCCGAGGTCGTTAAGCAAGAAGCCAATAGAATTACTTTTCGCCTTACTGATGAGGACGATAAATCCTGGCAATCTTGGCGGCTGCTTTTTAAAGACAAGAACTTTGTTTATGCTCAAAGGGAGGAGCCGTTATTTCCTTTTAAATTTATGAAGATTGTCTGGCTCTATACCCCTAAGACTGAAGGAATCGAGATGACCTGGATCCAGCATTTCCAGATGGACCCTAAGGCTAAGTTTAACGATATGCAGATCGAAGGGTTTATTAATGAGGGTTCGCAGCACAATCTAAAGATCTTTAAAGAGATTATTGAAAAAGAAGCCTCTAAGTGAAAAAAATTACCTTTTTCATCCTTTGTTTGGAAGGCGCGGTTTTGTCGTTTAATGTTGCGGCAAGTGCAGCACTGGTTCCATCAATTGCCGCTGATTTTGTTCTTTCTCAATTTATGGTTGGTAAAATAATTTGGTTGTATATGCTTCCGTATGGCTTGGCGGCGCTGCTTTATGGTCCGATAGTCCGTGCTTTTGATGCCCGAAAAGTAGAGTTAGTGTGCATGTTATTATTTTCACTGGCTAATCTTTTAGCGGGTTTGTCGCAGAATATTACCATACTTTTTATTGCCAGGTTTTTAATGGGGTTTTTTGGTGCATCCGTAATCCCGTTGGGCTTGATCCTCATTGGCAAGCATATTGAGCAGAGTAAACGCGGCAGTTTTCTCGGGATATTTTTTGGCGGGACCTTTATCGCATCACTTTTGGGTTTATTTTTAAGCGGAATAATCCATTGGCGCTTAATTTTTATTATTCCTGCGATCTTTGGGGGGATACTTTGGATTTTTATGTTTGCGTATTTGCCCAGTTTTAAAGAGGATTTAGGGCGTTTTCGTTTTGGCTACCCGGCAGCATTTAAAAATAGAAATGTAATCAGGATTTTTGTGTACATATTTATTATAAGTTTAATTTATCATGCTATACAACAGTGGTTAGGGGTTTATTTTTCTACAAAGTTTCTCTTAAATCAGTTTACGATCAGCATGTTAATTATCTTAACCAGCTTAAGCGGGATATTCGGGGAGTTCTGGGGTGGTCATCTTGCTGATAAAATCAGCCGGCAAAAAGTAGTCAACTTTGGTATTATTGGCATGATCATCTGTATTTTTCTGTTATTGGTAAAATTGCCCCTGGTCTTGCTTGGTTTAATCATGATTATCTGGGGTTTAGGTTGGACTTTTAATCATGTGGGGCTGGCGACAATGCTCACGGATTTACCGGCTGAATTTTTAAATGAAGCTGCAAGTTTAAATAGCGGGGTGCGCTTTATCGCAGGCGGACTCGGAGTAAGTTTAAGCGGTATGATTATGCATAAGAGTTTTAGTCTAGGTTTTATAATTTTCGGCAGCGCGCTTTTATTATTGTTATTTTCAAATAGAATCTTTAAATTAGGAGGTAGCAAATGACAGATTTAAAAGGAAAAGTTGCAATTGTTACCGGAGCCAGCCGTGGCATTGGCAAAGCTATGGCTTCTACTGCAGCAAGCCTAGGTATAAATTTAGTTTTGGCTGCCCGCGGGGAAGGGCTTTTAAAGGAAACCGCGGATGAAATTGCTGCTAAATTTAAAGTTGAAGTTTTGGCGGTGCCTTGCGATGTCACAAAATTAGCAGATTTGGAGAACCTGGTAAATAAGGCCAAAGAAAAATTTACTAAGGCCGATATCCTGATTAATTGTGCCGGAGTTTCTTCACAGTATCCATTCCAAGAGCAGCCAATCGAGGATTTTGAAAAATTAGCGCATACAAATTATCTGGGGTATGTACGGCTAATCCGCCTAGTGATCAACGATATGATTAAGCAGAAGTACGGGGCGATTATCAATATTGTTTCCGGCTCTACCCTAGTTGATCCGGTTCCGAGAAATTTCATTGTTTACAGCTCACTTAAAGTCGGTTTGCGGGCTTTTTCTAAAGGTCTTTTCTGGGAGTTGCGCGACCACGGGATTAAAGTAACCTCGATCTTGCCCGGAGTTACCGATACTGATTTAACCGGAAAACTTAAAGATGTCACCAGCGATACGTCGCGTTTAATGAGCACGCAGGCAATCGAAGATGCCGTGCGTTTTGCTCTGACTGTGCCGGCAAACGTGTGCCCTCTAGAGATTTCCGTAATTAATCAACAAACACCCTGGACTGCTCCGGTAATCCCGTTTAAGCAGCAGCATCCCGGGAAATAGGAGGAAGAGCTATGAATAATCAAGATGTTAAGAATCTAAAGAAACGTTATTTTATCTGGCTCTATAAGTCGGCGAAGGAAATTTTCGATAAATACGAGCGCAAGTTTACTCAGGTAGATATCGATAAAGATATCTTAATGGAGATGGAAAAGGAGTTCTTAGGTTCTTATCTTTCGCATGAGAAAGAAGCTCTCCAGAGGCACATTGATGACTTTCAGAAATATATTGAAAACAAAGAAAAGGCCTGTTCGGAATTCAGAGATCAGCATAAAAAGATTAATCCGGATTTTATTTTTTCAGAGATAAAATTGGATGCCGTAGAAAAAGTTATTGCCAAAGAATTAGGTAAAAGAGGTTTAGAAGAGATTAAATCCCTCTATGAGAAAGAAATGACTGAGCGTATCTTAAAGAATACGGAGCATTAATGTTGATTGACGCACATAGCCATTGGCTGCCGCTTGAGATAATTTCTAATGCCCATTTTTTTCATAAGGGCTGGGGGGATATTGAGGCTCAGCTTAAAATTATGGACGGGGCAGGTATTGATGCGGCAGTTTTAAGCTATCCGACCACAGACGCACACCTGAAATTAGGCAGTATCAGCCAGGTTACCCATCTTTACAATGATAATGTCGGGCAAATTTTAAAAACCTATCCTAATAGATTTATCGGCGCGGCGATTCTGCCATTAGATAACAGTATTGATATGTCGGAAGAATTAAAGCGGGCAACCGGTGAATTAGGTTTTAAAGCGATCTCTCTGGCCTCAAGTTATAACGGAGTTTACCTTGATGACAAGATGTTCTTACCTATATATAAAGAGGCACAAGATAAGAATATCCCGATTTTTGTGCATTCACAGATTGTTAACCCCATAGGCTTTGAGCGCGTCAAAGATCCTTTACTTACCCCGGTTGTAGAGTATGTATTTGATTCGACAATCTCGATTGGTAAACTTTTGATGTCGGATATTTTGAGACAGTATTCTAAGGTAAAATTTATTTTTGCCCATTTCGGCGGGGCAATCTGCTATCTGAAACAGAGGTTTGATACAACTTATCAGATGCTGCGGGGAATGAACTTTGTCAAAGACCTGCAGGGATTACCGTCGGATTATTTTAAGAATATTTATGTCGATACCAGCGGCGATACCACGAAAGCAAATTTTCTTTTGAGCCTGGATTTAATGGGGCCAAAGCATATTTTATGGGGAAGCGATTGGCCGGCAAAGCAGGATGTTAGCGCCGGCATCAAAGCCGTCAATGATTTAGATATATCCCAAGATGATAAGCAAAATATCTTGGGTGGTAACTTAAAAACCATTTTTGCTCTGTAACAGTTTTGCGGGTTTTGCCGAGACTTGTTTCTCGTAGCACCGCTCGATTTTCCCCAGCGTGGAAAATCTTCGCTTCGGCAAAAATTTTCGCTCTGCCGGGACATTTATTGTGGGCAATCGTGCCCGCTCAAATTTTTGAGATGCTGCTCAAATCAAGTCTCGGCACCCGCAAAAATTACAAAGATACTAAGGAAGATGCGCTGCGTCTTGTTAGGCAACTAACTTTTCGCGAAGAATAGGGATCGAATATGAGTAAGAAAATAATTAACGTAAAAAGTGAGAGCCAAAAAGGTGGCATTACCGCGGGGATTATAAATTTTAATAAAGTGGATAATTTAAAAGAGAATAAAGGAGTGTGGGCAAATCCGTATTTTAAATATCTCTTAATTCCTATAGCAGGATTACTAATAGGATCAGGAATAATTTGGGGGATGACTAAAATGTTTGGTAAAGAAGAAGATAAGGCCAAGGAAATATATCATGTTAAAAGTGATAATCAGCAGGGTGGGCTTACAGCGGGGAAGATTGAAAATTTGAATATTTTTACAGATAAGGAATCATTGGGTATTAGAGAACCAGATGGATTATATCAGGATGGAAAAAAGGTTGGGAAAGTGGTAAATTTTAGTCCGAATGAGTCTGCAAAGACATTTACCATTTCTCAAGTTTATTTTGATCAACCTCTTAAAGACCAACATTGTCTGGAAACCTTATGAATTTCAGAATTACCTTATAAAAATTACAAATATCGATAATTTAGTACTTTTAATGCCGCCGGGAGCGAAAGGAGTTAGCGGGATAATTCTCGCTAAAAAAGAAAAAAAATAAAATGACGGTTCGCGGATGGATAGGCTTGGACTCGAGCAGGGCTGGTTCATAAAGATTTCCGGCTTTTGCTGGAGGCACAATTAGAAGATTTTCGGCACAGCTATTAACTTGAGTGTGCAAGGGTTTGCGACGAACGAAAGGCTTCGATCATATTGTAAATGCGCCGAAAGTGAGTCGCAAACCGCAGCACACGGCGAAAATCTTCGTGCCGAAGCAAAAGACGGAAAGCAAGACAAGACAGACGCGTTAAGTAAAGATGATGAAATTCGTAAATTTGATTATTGGGGGAGCGGCGGGGACAGTGGCCAGATATGTTTTGGCTGGCGTTGTCTACAGATTTACGGGCACGGGTTTCCCTTATGGGACCTTAATCGTAAATGTCAGCGGTTGTTTTATTCTCGGTATCTTAGCTTCTTTAGCGGATAAAAAGTTTATTCTTGGCCCGGATGCGCGCGTCTTGTTGATGATCGGATTTTGCGGAGCTTTTACGACATTCTCAACTTTGATATTCGAAAGCGATAATCTGCTCAGAAACGGCCAGGCAATCCGCGCTTTTAGCAATATCATTGTTAGCGTAATTTTAGGTTTTATATTATACAGAGCAGGCAGTTTATTAGGAGAGATCATATGAAAATTCCCGCGGACGGAAAACTTTTAAGGATTTTTATCGGGGAGGCTGATAAATGGGAGGGCAAACCGCTTTATGCCGAGATTATTTTTCTGGCGAAGAAGAATGGATTAGCCGGAGCAACCGCGATTAAAGGGTTCATGGGTTTTGGTTGCAAGAGCCACATGCATACCGCTAATTTATTGCGGCTTTCCGAAGATTTACCGGTTATTATTGAAATTGTCGATAGCGAGGAGAAGATCAATCAGTTTATTCCGCAGCTTGATAATATGGTCAAAGAAGGTTTGATCACGCTGGAAAAAGCAAATGTAATCATGTACCGGGCCTAATTGGAGGGGCTCGGTAGGCGCCTCTGCGCACTACCGCGCTTAATTAAAGGGAGATTAATAAAATGCAGATGCAGAAAAATGTACATTTAACAGGGAAAGATTTGACAGAGATGGTTCAGCTTCGGCCGCAGGATGTGGGAAAATACGCGATTGTCCCCGGCCCGCGCGACCGGCTTGATGTTTTAATGAAGAAGCTTGAAAATCCTGTGAAGAATTTTTCATTTATGGAATACACGATGTACACCGGTACCTATGAAGGAATTAAGGTTACCGGAATTAACGGCGGCAGGTTCTCAACCGATACCTCGATTACCACCGAAGTAATGTGTAATGCCGGAATCCCCAATATCATCCGCGTCGGCACTGCCGGCTCGCTTGATGAGAATATTAAGGTCGGAGATTTATTTGTGGTTGATGAGGTTATCCGCGGCGACGGGGTAACTCCTTATTATGTGGATAAAGGTTTTAAGACCGTCAGCGATAAAAAAATCTCTGATTTGCTTTTTGAGATTGCCCA
>PCWB01000010.1:7992-11657 GCA_002796135.1 Candidatus Omnitrophica bacterium CG11_big_fil_rev_8_21_14_0_20_41_12 | reverse complement strand
TCTACAGATCTACCCTTAATCGTCAGATATCCGCCGATAAGCATACCGTTTGCCCCGGCCATAAACCCTAAAGCCTGAAAATCTTTTAATACCGATTCTCGCCCAGCGGCAATTTTAATTATTTTATCTTTTAAAATAATCCTGAAAATCGCAATTGTCCTGATTACTTCATCGCTAGATAAAACTGTTCTTTCTCCCAAGGGAGTTCCGGCTATGGGAACTAAAATATTCAGCGGAACAGAATCAACTTTCAACTCTCTTAAGATAAGCGCCATCTGGATTCTATCATCCATGGTCTCACCCATGCCGATTATACCTCCTGAACAAACCTCTAAACCGGCACGTTTGGCAGCTTTAATTGTCTTTAATCTATCTTCAAAGGTATGCGTAGAAACGATCTCTGGAAAAAACCGGGGTGAGGTTTCGAGATTGTGGTGATAACGGGTGAGCCCGGCTGCCTTAAGCAAGCCAAACTCTCTATCTCTCATGCTCCCCAGGGAAGCGCACATCTTAATCTTAATCTTTCTGGTTATTTCGCCGATTGCATCTACAATTTCACAAAAATCTTTCTCGGATAATTTATCTCCGCTAGTAACGATATCAAACCTCTCTGCCCCTATTTTCTTAGCTTGCCTGGCTGCCTCCAGCATCTCAGATCGGCTTTTTAAAGGATATGCCGGGGTTTTAGTTTTGTGCCTTCCGGATTGGGCACAAAATTTACAATCTTCGGAACAAGACCCTGATTTAGCATTTAAGATGTTGCATAATTCAACCTTACTGCTACAAAAACGCTTCCTGATCTTATCGGCCTCGGCAATAAGCTTGGCTAAAGGTAATGCTAAAAGTTTTTTAATTTCTTTTTCTTCCATAATTTATCTCCCTACACCTGGCGCCAAAAAAATCCCCAATCCCTGAATTTAGTATAATCAGAGTTGGGGTATTGTCAACTTGATTCTATATAATGGTTAACATTTCAACGGCAGTGCATTACATCGCCGCTGGAAACCTTCTGGATCAGTCCGGAATCCTTGCGGATCAACAGGCCGCCGTCTTTGTCAATATCTACAGCGCTTCCTTCAATATGTTTATCTTGGCAATAAACTTTTACCCGCTTGCCCAGGGTAAGTGAAAAAGTACGCCATTTATCAATGATCGGGGCCGATCCTTTATCTTCCAGAAGAGAATAATTAGCTTCCAAACGGCGCAAGAGTTCCTGCAATATAAAAATACGGCTCACCCTCTGGCCTGATTGCTCTTTTAATGAAGTAGCCTGGGCAATTAAATATTTTTTGTCATTATTCACATTCAAGCCAATACCAATAACCACAAAATTAACTTTATCTACCTCAGAATTCATCTCCGTCAGAATGCCGGCGATCTTTTTGTTATGCATCAACACATCATTGGGCCATTTAATCTGGGTTTCCATTCCCAGCGTATTTTTTAACGCCTCGCATATACTTACTGCACTCATCAGAGTTAATATCGGAGAAACTTGCGGCAGT
The DNA here is from genome assembly GCA_002796135.1 of Candidatus Omnitrophica bacterium CG11_big_fil_rev_8_21_14_0_20_41_12. Classification (GTDB taxonomy): domain Bacteria; phylum Omnitrophota; class Gorgyraeia; order Gygaellales; family Profunditerraquicolaceae; genus UBA6249. The sequence goes on along the minus strand of PCWB01000010.1, from coordinate 10,152 downwards.
ATTTTTGGCCTTAAAATTAAGGATAGGTAAATACCTTTATATTTCGGAGAAAACCAGTTTCTACCTAATCTTCCGCGGCCTTTAGTCTGAGATTCAGCCAATACCAGCGTGCCTGCGGGCTCGCCTTGCATACCCAGCTGCATCGCCAGATCCATCGTGGAAGCTAAATAATCGAAATAATGAATTTTTTTACCGGTAAATTTCGTATTCAGATTGCGTGTAACTTCAAATGGAAATAACCGGTCCGGGCAAGACTGCAGGCGGTACCCTAAATGCGGGACAGCGACGATCTCATAGCCGGAATCTTTTAGCTCCTGGATATGTTTCCATAAACCCTGACGGCTGATACCCAGGTGTTTACTGATCTGGTCTCCGGAGAGGTAATCATCTTTTTTATTTAAATAATCAAGGATTTTTTCTTTCATAGAGGGGGGACATGGCGCGTAACTTTTCGACGACCGGAGGTAATTTTTCAAGAAGGTAATCGATATCTCTTTCCGTTGTCCAGCGGCCAAGAGTTATTCTAAGTGAACCATGCGCAGTCTCATGATCCAGGCCGATTGCCAGTAAAACATGCGAAGGCTCAAGAGAACTAGAGGTGCAGGCTGAGCCGGTAGAAACTGCAATCCCCAACATATCCAAACTTAAAAGCATTGATTCACCTTCGATGTATTTAATGGAAAAGTTTACATTATTCGGCAGGCGCTTAGCAGGGTGGCCATTAAGCCTGACCTCAGGAACCTTCAAAGGAATCTCCCTAATCAGCTTATCACGTAAGGCGCTTTGAAATTTAATCTCAGTTTCCAAATTCTGCTGACAAAGCTGGATTGCGCGGGCACAACCGACAATACCGGCAACATTATGCGTAGATGCGCGCCTTCCTCTTTCCTGATCCCCTCCGCGCATAAACGTTTCTAAGCGCGTACCTTTTCTGATATACAAAGCACCTACGCCTTTGGGCCCGTAAAACTTATGCGCTGAAAGCGATAACAAATCTACATTAAGTTCATTTACATCTACCGGGATGTGCCCGAATGTCTGCACTGCATCGGTATGAAAACAGATTCCTTTTCCTTTGGCGATCTGTGCTAATTGCGCAATCGGCTCAATTGTACCGATTTCATTATTAGCCTGCATAATACTGACGAGAATAGTTTTATCCGTAATTGCCTTCTTTAGATCGTCGCCGGAAACCAAACCGTCTTTATCCACGCCGAGATAAGTTACTTTAAAACCTTTTTTCTCTAAGAATTTTGCCGGCTCGCTGATCGCATGATGCTCGATAACCGAGGTAATAATATGATTGCCTTTTTTTTCTAAGGCATAGGCAACTCCTAAAAGCGCAGAATTATCCGATTCTGTACCTCCGGAAGTAAAAACGATCTCTTCAGGCTTGGCTCCGATAGAATCAGCCAAGATCTGGCGGCTGTCCTCAAGGCCTTTCTTGGCATCCTGGCCATAAGCATGGAGGCTAGAGGCATTACCGAATTTCTCAAGAAAATACGGCTCCATGGCCTCTAAAACCTGTGGATCAACCGAAGTAGTTGCCGCATAATCTAAATATACTTTTTTCATCTCTTGATCATCTCATTTAAACTGCCCGTGCGATAACCTTCTAAATCCAAAGTAATATAATTATAACCTAAATCTCTCAGACGCTCAACTACCTGCTTTTGTTTCTTAAGTAAACGGCTCATATCTTTTTTATTGACTTCAATGCGGCAAAGCCCGTTATAATGACGCAGGCGCACTTGCTTAAAACCAAGACCGATTAAATACTCCTCTGCCAGATCTATGCGATTAAGTAAATCAGCAGTGATTCTAGTGCCATACGGTATACGCGAAGCAAGACAAGCCAGGCTCGGCTTATTCCAGCTAGAGAGGCCTAATTTTTTACTTAAATTCCGGATGTCCTCTTTACTAAAACCAACATCAGCTAAAGGGGATTCTACTTTAAGCTCGGCTCCAGCAATGCCCCCCGGGCGGTAATCTAATTTATCCGAGAGATTGCTGGCATCCAAAACAAAATTTATTTTATTCTGTTGAGCAATCCTGAGCAATTTCGTAAAAAGCTCTTTTTTGCAAAAATAGCAGCGCTTAACAGGGTTGGCGGAAAATTTTTTATTACCCAGCTCAGCAGTCCTGATTATTTTAAGCCTT
>PCWB01000010.1:0-7981 GCA_002796135.1 Candidatus Omnitrophica bacterium CG11_big_fil_rev_8_21_14_0_20_41_12 | reverse complement strand
TATTTTAGCTTTTTTTAGCTCTGCCTTAGGGTATGTAGCCGAAACCGCCGTAACTGCCAGAAGCTTATCCGGCTTAAGAACAAGAGCACAAATTTTAAGCAATAGGGCGCTGTCCTGGCCTCCGGAAAATGCCACTAAACAAGATTTATACCCGCAGATTTTACGTTTAAGTCTGTCGAACTTATCCTGGAGAGTCATCGCAAAATTTATTTATAAAGCTACGACTTCCTTAATCTCCGGGACTTCCTGCTTTAAAATCTTTTCAATCCCGTTCTTCAACGTCATTGAGCTCATCGGGCAACATCCACAGCTTCCTTTTAATTTTAATTTTACCACGCCGTCTGCGGTAACATCAATTAACTCAACATCTCCGCCGTCTGCAGCTAACATCGGCCTGACCTTATCCAGCGCTTTTTCAATTCTATCTCTCATTTTTTTACCTCCGTTTACTTTTATTCTACCACTTCATGAACTACTCACAACAACATTTCCTAAAATTTATTCTTGGCCAGATAACGGTAAGCACTTAAAGCGGCTTTTGAACCCTCTCCGGCAGCAATAATAATCTGTTTCTCTAAAACATTGGTCACATCCCCTGCGGCAAATACTCCCGGAATATTGGTTTGATTCGTTAAATCAATATTGATCTCATTTTTGGTGTTTTTTTCCACATTTTTAGCAAATACAGAATTAGGAATAAGCCCGATTTCTACAAAAACTCCCTCAACTGCCAATTCTTTCTGGCCGTCTTTATTCTTGATTTTAATGGCCCGAACAAATTTATCCCCCGTTATCGCCATAATCTGATGATTATTTAAAATTGTGACATTTTGGGCTTGCTTAATCTTTTCAAACATAATCTGGTCTCCGGCCAACTTTTCTGTGATATTTATAATATAGATATGTTTGGCAATCTTAGTCAATTGCAAGGCAGCATCCATCGCCGAGTTGCCTCCGCCGATTACCGCAACTGTCTTAGCTGAAAAAAGCGGACCATCGCAAGTAGCACAATATGTCAGGCCGTGATTCTTAAATTCCTTTTCTCCCGGTACTCCCAGCTCTCTTGATTTTTTCCCGGAAGCAATAATAACCGTTCTGGACTGATAGTTTCCTTTGTTCGTATTAACCGAGATAACCTCAGCCGATTTAACCAGCTCCAGCACCTCTTCATTTTCTTTTAAAGCAATATCATACTTACGCAAATGCTCTTGGAATTTCTCCGTTAATTCCGGGCCAGTGATAAATTGATACCCTGTATAATTCTCAATATCTCCGCTCCAGGCGGTCTGGCCTCCGATATCAAGACTGATTACCAGAAAGTTCAATTTCTTTCTGGCGGCATAAACACTGGCAGTGATTCCTGCCGGCCCGGCACCGATGATAATTAAATCGTAAATTTGCATATTAGAAGTTTATAATCCTAATAGTTGCTTAATTTTATCTTTATCAAACCCGACGATAATCTCGCCTTCAATATCTAAAACCGGTACCCCCATCTGTCCGCTTTTTTTAACCATTTCATCGGCCGCAGGTTTATCCGCGGCAACATCGCGATCCGAGAATAATACATTATTTTCTTTTAGAAACTGCTTGAGCCGGATACACCAGGGGCAGCTCGGAGTACTATAAACGATTACGCTTTTGGCCATCTTAAACTCCTTTTTTCAAATTAAACGGCGCCAGATCAACAATATCCTCTACCTCAATCAGGATAATATGTTTAGGAAAAGGCAGGCTTGCCTCAGGATGATGCCGACGGCTCTTATTCTCAGACAAATTTCTAAGCAATCTTTTTGTCAGGCGTGAAGTGATCTTATCCTCCCAGGTTTTAATAATTTCCTGGCTGATATCTTCAGACATTAACAAAGCTTTGCCTTTAAGGCAATATCCTATAAATTTATGCTCATCCACTGCGCTGATGCTTACCTGAGGATTACGCCTTATATTCGCAACGGTAGCTCCATGATAAACATCAACCAGATAAATTTTACCGTCTGGATCAATCTTAACGATATCTTTACATGAGCTATGCGGAAAACCACGTTCATCCAAAGAAGAGACAATCACAAAGCTTTGAGTGTGCAGGAAATCAATTATATCGCTGGAAATTTGTTTCATTTTAAAAGTTTAGAAAATTTACCTCCGAATTCAAAACAACTCTCTAATTCTACCTGATCAGGAACATATTTAAAGGATATCCCCGGAATAGCAAAATCAGCGCCACTATCTTTGAGCACCTCCTGCATTTCGCTGACTGCTCCTCCTGCCCAGCCGAAAGAGCCAAAAAAGCTAATCAACCTACCTTTAGGTTTTAAACCCTTGACTATCTCAAGGAAAGCAGCAATATTAGGCAACATATCATTATCATGAGTAGAGGAACCAAAAAGAAAGCCTTTGGCGGTTAACATCTGCGTAATTACCTCAGTGCGATCACTCTGCGCAATATCGTAAAGCTTAACCTCTATCCCCTGACCGGATAGGCCTTGAGCGATTTTAGCAGCCATCTTAGCAGTTGCACCCCACATTGTTTCATAAACAATAACGACTTTGTTTTTCGTATTGCCGCTAGCCCAAGAGATATAAGCTTCGATTATTTTACCCGGATCCTTACGCCAAATGATCCCGTGGCTGGGTGCAATCATTTTAATCGGGATGTTTAATTTTTGAACCTCCTGAATCTTTTTTAAAATTACCGGACCTAGCGGCCAAAGAATATTAGCGTAATAAGTTTCTGCCTCTTCCATCAATGCAGATTGATCAACCTGGTCATCAAAACGCTCACTGGTTGCAAAATGCTGGCCGAATGCGTCATTAGGCATGAGCAGGGAATCCTGAGGGCAATAAGTAAACATACTATCCGGCCAATGGATCATCGGCGCCTCAATAAACTTAAGCGTGCGCCTGCCTAACTTTAGCTCCTCACCTGTCTTAACAATTTGAAAATCCCAATCCTTGTAATAATGCCGGTAAAGCCCCTCCTTACATTTAGCAGTTCCCAAAATCTTAGCTTTAGGACAAAGCGGCATAATCTTAAGGAGTGCCCCGGAGTGATCGGTTTCAACATGGTTGGCAATTATATAATCTATTTTTTCAAGCGGGATAACCTCTTTAATATTATTGATTAACTCCTGTGAAAACGGGCCATAAACAGTATCAATGAGGGCAATTTTATCATCAATAATCAGATAGGCGTTATAAGTTGAGCCTCTTTTAGTGGTATAAGTATGCCCGTGAAAATTACGTATCTTCCAGTCCACTACGCCTACAGAATATATACCCGGTAATATCTCTATCGCAGACACCTCAACCCCCTAATAACCTTGAAAATTCTCCATGATAATCTTATCGTTTTGCAACCCCAATTCCTCAACCAGGATCTTACGCATTGCCTCGACCATTGCCGGCGGTCCGCAAAGATAGAATCTTTTCTCTAAGTAATCCGGGATTTCATTTTTTATAATTGTGCTATTAATTAAGCCGATCGTGCACTTAAACCCGGGCTCTGCTTCACATAACACATGCGCTACCTTTAAAGACGGATGACTCTTTACCATCGCATCAAAATCATCTTTGAATACAATATCCCTTACTGCGCGGTTGGAATAGATCAACCCTATATCTATAGGAAGATTCATATCAACTGCATATTTACAAATACTTCTAATCGGAGTAATTCCAATGCCTCCGGATAAAAAAGCAATCTTAGGGATAGTTTCATCTAATATAAATTTACCGAAAGGATACTGGATAGTTACCTGATCGCCTACTTTTAAATTATCCAGTGTCTTGGAAAAATCGCTTTGGGTTAATTTTTTGGTAAACTCCAGGTAACTTTTTTCAGTCGGAGAGCTGGAGATAGAAAGGTATTTTTTTAATTCCGGATTATTTTCAAGCTCGACTGATAAAAACTGGCCGGCTTGATAATTCAGATCACCGGGAACCTCTATCCGGAAGCTTTTGACATTATAGTTACGCTGGATAACTTCTTTTATCTTAACTTTAATCTCTATGGGCATTCTTATTGACCAGAATTAGGCGGCGCCAATTAAGCGATTTTTTCAAACTGATCCTTGCCTACGCCGCATTCAGGACAAACCCAGTTATTCGGCAGGCTCTCAAAACTTGTACCGGGAACAATTCCATTATCCGGATCTCCGGTAAAAGGATCATAAATATAGCCACAAACTAAACATTTATATTTATTCATAGTATTTTTATTCTCCTTTCAAAATAAACCCTCTATTTCCGTCCTTCCCAGAGACTTCGGAAAGATTCTTGCCTTTAGGAAGCATTTTTTTCTCCGGCATAACCATACCACCTTTCTGCATCATCTGCGAACGGTAGGGAGCTCTCATATTTTGCTGCATCATATATTTCATTTTGGAATGATCCTTAGAAATATTACAAACCCCGCCAGAAAACAAAACTAACGCTGACAGCCAAAGAAATCCGACTACTACATAACCAAAAACCTTAAACCATTTTTCTTCAACCTTACGCAAAGCAAAAAGAACAAAAAAACTCGCGGTCAAAAAAACTGAGACCGGCACAACAACCATTAATTTCGATAATCCTGACATACCCATATTCCCTCCTTTTTAGCTAAAGCCTGTTTATCTTTTTAATATTTTCTTTAAATCGTCATCCGGGGTAGAAATCAAGCGTAAATCAAATTTCTCCTGCAAAACGCCAAAAACATTTTTACTTATAAAAGCAGGCGGAGTCGGGCCAATATAAATGCCTTTAATATTAAGGTACAACAAAGTAAGTAAGATGGCAACTGCTTTTTGCTCAAACCAGGAGAGTACTAAAGTTAAAGGCAGGTCATTTACTCCGCAACTAAATGCTTTAGACAAAGCTACGGCCACCTGAATCGCAGAATAAGCATTATTACACTGGCCGATATCGATTAATCTGGGCACTCCCTCAATATCGCCGAAATCCAGTTTATTAAACCGGTATTTACCGCAGGCAAGCGTAAGAATTACGCAATCCTGAGGTACCTTCTCGGCAAGCTCCGTGTAATAATTACGGCCGGGCTTTGCGCCGTCACAACCTCCAATCAGGAAGAAATGCTTAATCTTCCCGGATTCAACTAAACCAACGATCTTATCCGCTAGCCCTAAAATTGCCGTATGGTGAAAACCCGTCCAAATTTTCTTACCCGGGGTTTCCGGTAAAGATGGCAAAGATTTAGCCTTTTTGATTAAAGAGGTAAAATCCCTGGATGGTAAATGCGTTGCTCCGGGCATACCAGTTATGCCTATTGTAAATAATCTGTCTAAATAGGAATCTTCCGGAGGGATCAATACGCAATTAGTCGTGGCTAATATTGCTCCGCTAAAAGCATTAAACTCTTTTTTCTGCTCCTGCCAGGCGCCGCCATAATTACCTGCTAAATGCTTGAATTTCTTTAATTCCGGATAACCATGCGCAGGAAGCATCTCGCTATGCGTATAAATATTTATACCAGTTCCCTCTGTTTGCTTAAGCAATTCATAAAGATCCAATAAATCATGTCCAGTAACTAAAATTGCCGGACCGGCTTTAGTCCCTGTTTCTACGGCAACGGGAATAGGGTTACCGAATCTCTGAGTATGCGCTTTATCCAACATCTCCATCGTTTTATAATTAACCTCTCCGGATTTTAGAACTAACCCCAAATATTGATTCAAATCAAAGCTAACATTGGTTACGGTTTTAAAAAGTGCCTCATGCATAAAAGCATCGACTTCTTCATTATGGGCACCTAATTGGCGCGCATGATAGGCATATGCAGCAATGCCTTTTAACCCATACAAAAGCGTATCCTGCAGGCTCTGAATATCTTCGTTTTTCCCGCATACACCTGACTTTGTGCAACCTGTACCGCCGGCTGTCTGCTCACATTGATAACAAAACATTATGTTCCTCCCTGCCTGCCGGCAGGCAGGCTTTTAAGTTTATTCCACTTCTCTTCTCCAATACACTCTTTTGCTGCTTTGCACCAATCCACACAAGAAGGCAGCCTTTCCTTGCAAATTAAATTCTTACATTTCAGGCACCGTACTTGAATCTCATCGGAAAATATCTCCGCAATATAGCCGCAGACAGAGCAGGTTATACTTTCTGCTTTTGTTTTCCGGGGATCCTGCCCGGGGCATTTATTAAACATTACGCTTTTTCTCCTTTAATGGTAATTGTAATCTCCTTAAGCGGTATCTGCTTACCCGCATTGCCCAATGCCTCTTTAATCACCGGTAATAAACCGAAGCAGCAGGGAACCTCCATATGCGCATAGGTTACGGATTGAGTATTATTCTCCTTAAATATCTGTTTAAGTTTATCGGCATATAAAACAAGGTCATCTAATTTCGGACAGCCTATCAAAAGAATTTTTCCTTGCAATAGATCCTGATGAAAATTTGCATAAGCAAACGGTACGCAGTCAGCGCAGATCAAAATATCCGCGCCGTCAAAATACGGAGCATGCGCAGGAACCAGGCGCAATTGTACCGGCCACTGCGACAGCTCAGAACTGATATCTTCTTTAGTCTTAACAGGACCGGACGCCTTATTCCTAAGATCCATCATTTTTGATCCCGGACAACCTTGGCCCTCATGCTTATGGCCAAATAGCTCATCCGGAGAAATATAAATATTTTTCTCTTTCAATACTTCCATGGCTTCCTTGAGATAGCCCATTTCATTATGCTCTTTGAGATGGCTAAGGTGGGCCTTAACGACATTAATTCCCTGCTTAACAATATTATCCATAACTTTCTTTTCATTATAAGGTTGAGCTTCTCTCTCCTGGATACTGATCGCCCCTTCCGGGCAATAACCAATGCAGGCACCCAAGCCATCACAGAATAAATCGCTGATCAACCGGGCCTTATGATCAATAATCTGGATTGCCCCCTCCGGGCAATTGGGTATACAGAGACCACAACCATTACATTTTTTATCATCGATAGTAATAATATTTCTCTTAGCCATATATTCTCCTAAATTAAAGAGACGATGTTAATCTTCCCAAGCTGTCTAAATACACTATCCTCAATAGCGTGGATTTTTTTGCGTAGAACACACCTAACTTTATCCGGACAAATCCCTTTTTTTAAGAAACAGCCGTTTAAGCCCACGTTACCTTGAAAAATACGCATGATCTGGATCATATAAATTCTATCGGGCTTGAGCTTTAATTTAAAACCGCCGCCCTGGCCTTTATAAGACGCTAGAATTCTCTCTTGATTTAGCCGCTGTAAAATTTTACGCATAAAAGGACGCGGTACCCCGAGCTTATTTACAAGCTCATCTACGGAGATAATGTCTTGGTGCTTTGACATATAACAAAGCGCACGCAAAGCATAATCGGTATTCCTAGTAATAAGTTTCACAATATATTCTCCTGTGATATTTTATAAAAACGAATGGGCAGTTTTACGTCATACCCGGGACAATCTACTACAACCCTCTTTACAGTGGGCCACTGGCCTAAGCATATACTTTACGGTTACATCCATTTTTATCCCTCCCTTCAATTGATAATTAATGATACCATATTAGTATCATTTGTCAAGAAGAATTTTTGAAGCTTTCCCGAATTTGTAGCAACCTTTTTCTCTAATCTGATATTTATCATCGGGTTAAAGCAAAATTTTGTGTACTGGGCTAAATTTAATTTTTTAGGTATTTCTGCAGCTGATAAAGTTTTAAATGATCAATTCTGCCTTTATCAGATTTAAAGCCATAACGTACCTTTTCCATCTGTCTCCAAGTACGGATAACGTTCTCTGAATTACCGCTTCTTGATATTTCCGGACGATCTAAGAAGGTAGTCATATATTTAAAGTAGGGTATATTTAAAAACTTGATGATATTTGCAAAGTGTTGATTCTTGACCTGCCAATTTTCGGCAGTAAGTTCATCGCGTTTTTGATATGCCTCGGCCTGGCTCTTTGATTGAAGGAAGATATTCCTGATTTTCTGTTTCAAGATA
>PCWB01000004.1 GCA_002796135.1 Candidatus Omnitrophica bacterium CG11_big_fil_rev_8_21_14_0_20_41_12 | reverse complement strand
ATGTTTAAACATAATTTTATAGAGAGATTATCCGCCCCGATGGACGCGGGGAAGACAATAACAGTTTTATTATTTTTTTAAAGGGTGGGAAATTTTAGGATAATATTCCTTAAAATTAAACCCTTTAAAATTTGGGCTCTCGGCATTATGACACTTTACACACACATCTTCGGTCGGCATAATCAGGCCTGCGGCGATTGACTTATCCTTATCTTTCATCACGTTCAAAGGTGCATAATCGCCTCCGGCTCCGTGACAACTTTCACACTGAACACCATCTTCTTTTATAAATCCTGAGCCTAATAAGCTGCTATCGGCGCCGAAACCTGTCTGATGACATTTTAAACAAGCGGCAGCCTCCTGAGGATCTCCGGAGACACCTGCTTTTTCTGCTGTTTCTTGCGCCTGAGGAGTAGCGAGTGTCTCATATGCTTTAGCGTGTTTAGTAGAAAGCCATTGGCCATACTGATTTCCTTTTGATTCTGATTTATGGCACAGCGCACATTTTTTAACCCCGATATACTCATGCCCGGCGGCAAATACTATTTCTGTTGATACACATGCTAAAACTATCACCATGAATATTACTCTACGTTTCATTACTATCCTCCGCTATTTTATTTGTGCTCTATGATATGATGGCAATCCCTGCAATCAGCTTTATTTCCCTGAATATGCGCCTTATGTATAAATTGTGCCTCGGGTATTTTTTCTAAATCTTTTTTATCCGCATGGCAATAAAAACACAGCTGCTTAAGCACTTCCCCTTTTCCTGACTTTGCCTCGCTATGACAAATTAAGCAGTTTGCCCCCTCTTCATTTAAATATTCCTTATGCGTATCAGTTTCTTTGATTGTTTTATGGCATTGCAAGCATTGTGCAATTAGTTTCTCATCCTCAAGATTCTTAAAATGGCAGGTAAAACAGGTATTTTCATCAACTGAAATATGCTCATCGCTAGTTAACTGCTTATGGCAGTTAGTACAATTAAGCGCAATACCGGCCTTAGTAGAGGCGAAATGTTGAGCATGCTCAAATTCAACTTTATCTTTGAAGACCACTTTCTTAGCGCTAATGGCTTCTCGGGTATGACAACCCTGCCTTAAACAAGTCCCATCATCTACTTTAGCAGAAGGCTTATCCGCATAATTGCCGGTTAAATACTGCGCAACCTGGATTAGGCCGTTGATCTTACCCAAAACATGCGCCTTTATTCCCGGGGCAAAATGGCATTCAACACATTTATTCTTATTGTGGGCTGATTTCTTCCAGGAATCATAGTAAGGCTTCATATTATGACAGGTTAAACAAAATTCAGGCCGCTCGGTATAAACAATCATCCCGGCAGATCCCAGAATGAATAAAAAAATCAAAAGAACCAAAATAATAATTATATTTTTCTTTTTCATCTCTTCAATTCTCCTAAAGCTGATTCGGCTGCCTTTAAAGTATTTTTAATATCACGGTATGCATGTTTTACGGAAATAAAATTTGCTTCAAACTGCGACGGAGCCAGGTAAATCCCCTGTTTCAGCATCTTCCGGAAAAAACCGGCAAACCTCGGTAGATCACACCTACGCACATCATCGTAATTTTTAAGTATTTTTTTATCTGTAAAGAATAAGGTAAATAAAGAACCTGCTCTTTGAACTGTCGCTTGAACCGCTGTTTTGCGGATAACTTCTTTTAAACCCAGCTCCAGGCTCGAACTTAACTCATTCAAACTATCATAAATTTTATTTTTTATCAACAGCTTAATCGTCGTAATTCCTGCTTGAACTGCCACCGGATTGCCAGATAATGTCCCTCCCTGATACACCGGACCATCCGGAGAAAGAAGATTCATTATTTCTCTCTTCCCTCCGAAGGCGCCGATAGGGAAACCTCCGCCTAAAATCTTACCTAATATTGTCAGATCCGGTTTGACCCCCAAAAACTCCTGCGCTCCGCCCAAAGCAACGCGAAAACCCGTAATTACTTCATCAAAAATTAAAACAATATTATTTTTCCGCGTAATCTCTCTTAACCCTTTTAAAAATCCTTGCTCCGGAAGAATAACTCCCATATTTGCCGGAATTGGCTCAACAATTACACAAGCAATATTATTTTTATGCTGCTTTACTGCTTCCTTAACTTTATTAATATCATTAAACGGCAGGGAAATAGTGTCTTGGGCAAAACTTTTATTTACTCCTGCTGATGAAGGCACTCCGAAGGTAGCAGATCCTGATCCTGCTTCAACCAACAAACTGTCAAAATGGCCATGGTAACAACCCTGAAACTTGATAATCTTCTGCCTTCCCGTATAACCGCGGGCAAGCCTTAATGCAGACATTGCACTTTCAGTTCCGGAAGAGGTGAGGCGCACCTTTTCAACAGACGGATAAATTTGATTGATTAACCGGGCAAGTTCGATTTCTTTCTCAGTAGGAGCGCCGAAACTTGAGCCTTTTTCAAGAGCCTGCTTAACTGCCTTAATCACGCCTTTATCAGCATGCCCTAAAATCATCGGCCCCCAAGAAAGCACGTAATCTAGATATTTATTATTGTCAACATCATAGATGTAGGCGCCGCTTGCCTTTTTAATAAACAGCGGGCCCATGCCCACCGCTTTAAAAGCGCGTACCGGGCTGTTTACTCCGCCGGGAATAAACTTCTTGGCCTGCTCAAAACAAACTTTCGATTTTTTTAGGGATAAATTTTTCACTAGACATCGGATTCTATCTTATCGGCAACATAATCCGCCAAAGCAGATAAACTTCTCCGGTAAGAGGAATCTTTTAAATGACCCAAAGAGCTTTTGGCCTTTTGAATATATGCAAAGGCTTCCTGCTTGGTTTTCTCAAAAGCAGATGAATTAAGGAACTTAAAGCTTAAACTACGAAATGCCTTTTCATCATCCTGATTTCGAAGTAATTCAATGATATTCTTTTTTTCTTGAGGCTCCTGAAAAATTAAATTCAATACCGGTAAGGTCAGCTCCCCCATTTTAAAATCTAAACCCGGGCGCTTACCTAATTTTTCTTTGCTGCCGGTCAAATCACGGCAGTCGTCAATGATCTGAAAAGCTACACCTAAATTTAACCCATATTCTTTAAGCGAATCTTGTGTTAGTTGACGGCTCTGTGAAAGTATGGCCCCGGCCTGACAAGAAGCAGCAAAAAGACTTGCGGTTTTTTTCTTTACAATCAGCAGATAACGTTCTTTCAATAAAGACAGGTTGTCTCTTTCACAAACCTGAATAAGTTCTCCTTCACAAAGAGCGCGGCTGGCCTGAGCTATACAAGATAAAATATCGGTATTCTTACAGGAAGCAATTAATTCAAAAGCAATCGCGTAAAGATAATCTCCAAAAGCAATAGAAACATCTTCGCCGAATTTTACGTTAAAAGTCGGCTTGTGATGCCTCAAAGCTGAAGCATCAATAATATCATCATGAACTAACGAAGCCACGTGGATTAATTCTATGGCTGAGGCAATCTTAGTCAGCGCAGAAGTAACCGCTGAAGAAGTCCTGGCGCAAGCCTTAGCAGAAATAATCACCAAGGCCGGCCTGATCCCTTTCCCCTTTGATTCCAAAAGATAATTATTTAACTCAAGGATAGCTGCATATCTGGTTTTTTTAAGACTCTCATTTAAAAGACTGTCCACTTTGAACAAATCTTTGGCGATCGGACTGTAGATATGCTTTAAATTCATAGCTTAATTAAAACTCTGTCTAATACATACGCAACACACAAAAATAATCCGAAAGTAGAATGCAGCCCGATTGTGGCCGCATTTGCCGGCAATAATCCTTCGATGCATTCAAAATTATTTTTCGATACTCTAAAAGCCTTGAAGGCCAAGGGAATGCTGAAAAATACAATCAGAGAAAATAAAGGCATGATTCCGAATATTACCAGAAACGCCACATATAAATATGTCAGCCCTAAAAAAACATGGTATATCGTTACCGCCTTTTTTTGGCCTAAAACAACTACCAGTGTATTTTTTTCTACGCTTTTATCCGCCGCATAATCCGGAAATTCATTGATCAACACAATCAAGGCAACTAAAATACCCACCGGAACCGAAATTAAAAATACACTAAAAGGCAAGCTTTGTGCCTGCACAAAATATGCGCCCATAACCATCAAAGGCCCGAAACCTGCCCCCACGGCTAATTCTCCAAAACTCCGGTAGCCGATAAAAAAGGGCCGCGCACTATAAAAAAATCCTAAAAATACCCCGATGATGCCTAAGATTAAAATTACATTTTGGCCGCAAAGATAGTTAAGGAAAAAACCGATTAAGCTGCCCAGAATAAATGCCGAGAGAGATACGCATAAAATTTTCTTAGGTTCGATAAGCCCGTCCTGGATTATCCTGCTGCCTCCGCTAAAAGACGTAGGATGGTCATTGGCAATATCTGCGCCGCTAAGATGATCAAAATAATCATTGGCTAAATTTGTACCGATATGAATAAATGATGCGCCGAATAATACCAACCAGAATCTCAGCCAGATAAATTCCCCGGTGTTATGCCAAGCAATTATCGAGCCAAAGCTAACCGGCACAATGGTTGCCGTTAAAAACGGCAGCCGCATCGCCTTCAGCCAGATCAATATCCTATTTGCCGAAAAATTAGAATTTGTCATAATAAATATGTATTTCTTTGATGCCTTTTTTGGTGAGCACTTTAACGGAAGCATTGATCATCGGCGGTGGGCCGCAAAGATATGCTTCTGCGCCGGGGCCTTCGAGGACGTACTTCTCAACCGCCTGCGTAACAAAACCAGTTTCCCCTTCCCAATTATCCTGCGGTTTGGGCTCAGAGAGCACGGGAATATATTTGAAGTTCGGATATTTATCCTGCAGATCTAAAAGAAACTCCGTGAAAAATAGATCTTTTTTGCTACGCGCTCCGAAAAAATACATTACTTTGCGCGGCATATTCTTTTCTGCTAAATCTAATAAAATCGACCGTATCGGCGCCATACCGCAGCCTCCGCCGATACAGATAATATCACGCGTTAACTCCTCTCTTAAATAAAAATCCCCAAACGGTCCGGTGACCACAATCTTATCATTGATATCCAGCACTTCATGGATATACGTCGAGCATAATCCCGACGGCACAAACCGCACAAGCAACTCTAACCTATCATTTTGCGATGGTACCGAAGCAATAGAATAGGCGCGGAATTCGTCAGTCTCCGGTATCTTAAACTGCACATATTGGCCGGCTTTAAATTTGATTGAAGTTGGCCGATCAAGCTTCAAAATCACCTGCTTAATATCATGCGTTAAATCCTTAATATCCAAAACCGTTACCTTATATTCCCGCGCGTGTAAAAGATCAGGTGAGATCAAAACCTCAATATCATTCTTTACCTTAACCTGGCAGGCAAGCCGTACACCTTTAGAGCGCTCCTGTGGGCCGATAAATACCTCTTCGGTCGGCAGGATATGCCCTGCGCCACTTAAAACCTCAACCTTACAATAGCCGCAGGTAGCTTTACCTCCACAGGCAGAAGGAATAAAGATTTTGTTTTCTGCAAAATAATTCAACAGGGAATAACCGCCCTGGACAGTAAGAATTTTCTCCTTATTGATAATGATCTTGCATTCGCCATAAGTAACCAACAGCTTCTCGGCAATCACCAGAAGTATAGCGATAACCAGCAAAATCAAATTCATAATCAAAATAGGTGTCATCATTTTATTGTAAAGTAATCATTCCGGCAAAACCCATAAACGCAAATGCCATTAGGCCGATAATAATCATCGTAATCCCGGCGCCTTTTAAGCCGCTGGGAATATCCGCGATTAGGGCAAGCTTTTCCTTGATCGCGGCCATAATAATAATGGCTAACGCCCAGCCCACGCCTGTGCCCAAAGAATAGAAAGCAGTTTGAATAAAATTATAATTTCTTAAAACCATAAAAAGACAAACCGCCAGAACAAGGCAGTTAACCGTAATCAACGGCAAGAATATTCCGAATGAAGCCTGAAGCGCCGGAAAAAATTTTTCAATAAGCATCTCCAATAGCTGAACTGTGGCCGCAATAACTACAATAAAAACCAGAAATGAAAGTATCTCTGCGTGTGCCGGGACCAGGATATACCAGTATATCGGCCAATTGATCAAGGCAGTCAACGTAACCACAAAAACCACCGAAAGCCCCATGCCCACAGCAGTCTTAAAATTTCTGGAAATAACAATAAACGGGCACATACCTAAAATATAAACCAGGGCGATATTGTGCGTAAATATCGAAGCCGCGAAAAGCGTTAAAGGGTCAGTTGGATTAGAAATAACCGGTCCCATATTTTAAACCTCCGTTTTTTTAGCCAGTGTCCTAAAAATCCACAAATAGATACCTAATAAAAAGAATGCTCCGGGAGCAATGGTCATTACCGACCATTTTACCCAGGAATCCGGGGTTACTTTAAAGCCCAAGAGAGTCCCAAAGCCTAATGGCTCACGAACTAAAGCCATCAAAAGCAACATAAAACTATATCCTAAACCGCAACCCACACCGTCAAGAAACGACATCCAGGGCCTGTTTTTCATCGCAAACGCTTCTGCCCTGCCCATCAGAATACAATTAGTAATAATCAATCCAACGTAGGGCCCCATAGATTCGCTGATCGGCGGAAAATACGCCTTTAGAAAACGGTCAATACAAATAACAAAAGTTGAAATGATTACCATATAGGCAAGCATCCTTACCCGACTGGGTATAATGTTACGGAAAATTGAAACAAACAATGAACTAAACGCAATACAAAAAGTTACGCCCAAACCCATGGCAATAGCATTATCAACACGATTGGTAATCGCCAGCATTGAGCAGATACCTAAAGCCATGCAGAATGTCGGATGATCCTGCCAAAGCCCGGCGGAAAAAACCTTAAACCATTTAGTCTGTTTGAAACTTCTTTTCAGCTGTTTCTTCGGCATCTTCTAACCTTTTAATATCGCCAGATATTTCTCTAGATTGGCATTAATAAGTTTCTCAAAAGCCCTGCTTGAGCCGGTTGCTCCGGTTATCGCATCAACTTCATTTTTCCCGGAAGCTTTACCTTCAGGCATAAAAATAATTTTCGGCAATACTTCCTTATTTCTGAACTGTTGAAGAAAAGTTGCCTCTGCAATGCGGCTACCTAAGCCGGGAGTTTCTTCCTGATGCGTGATTTTAATTTTACGAATAGTTTTTAAGTCACGCTCAAGGCTGATAATCCCGGATATCTGGCCCCAGAGCCCCGGACCGGAAATCTCAAAAGCCACTGCTCCTGCGGTTGTCTTATAAAATTTATCTTTATCCTTTTGGATTACTTCAATATCTTTGTTGAAAACATTGACGATCTCAGATTCTCCGTAGGGGATCTCAAAAACATCTAATACCGATGCTTTTAGTTTTAATTCCTCATTTCTTTCTATCAACGGAGTAGTATATAAATTAAGCCCAACGAGCATTGCCGAGGAGACCGTGCCCATCACAAATACGAATAATATGATCCTCAGCGCGTTTTTCATAATTATTTTCTTCTATACCTTACCTTTAATACCAGGGTATCAATTAAGGGAGTGCAGGCATTCAACAAAAGTATGCTAAACACCAATCCCTCCACGTATCCTGAGAGACCGCGGATTAAAACAGTCAAAACACCCAAGAATATCCCGCCGATCCATCTGCCGGATTTCGTAAAAGGCGCGGTTACCGGGTCTGTTGCCATAAAAAATGCACCCAGCAATACCCCACCGCTAAGGATTTGAAATAATCCCGGGGCAAACGTAGTGTGAAAAAAATGGTTGCTTAAATGAGGAAAAACAAAAATGGTTGATAGGGCTGCCAAGGGTATGCGCCAATCAATTATCCTGGTTAAAATAAGAAAGATGCCTCCGGCAATCAGCCCGATACGGAAGGTCTCCCCGGCAGAGCCGCTGCAGAAACCAAAAAGAAGATTGCTGTAAGAATTTACTATGCTTTGGCTTTTAAAAAGCGCCAGAGGAGTAGCGCCGGTAATAGCATCTGCTCCCACGCCTATAGAAGGCAGAGGCCAGTTTAAGGTCATTATCTTAGGAAAAGCGATCGTCAAAAATACCCTGCCGACGATTGCCGGGTTAAAAATATTCCTACCGGTACCTCCGAAAACCTCTTTACCGAATAAAACACCGAATACTACTCCCACCGCAACCACCCACAACGGAGTTGCCGGAGGAAGAATCAGGGGAAAGATTAACCCGGTGACTAAAAACCCTTCGTGAATCTCTTTTTTACGTGTTATGGCAAAAGCAACCTCCACCATCCCACCAAACGCATAGGAAACAATAATCATCGCCAGGATATGCAAACCCCAGAAATATATTGCCGCCAGCGTCGCCGGAATAAGGGCGATAACCACAAATGACATAAAACGCTTAATATCTATGTAATCAAGTATATAAGGTAGCGAAGTTACCCTACTAGTGCCGAAGAAAAATTCATCCATGGCATTGAGCACCGGCTTGAATTTCGCTAAAAATTTATTCTTTTGAATTACGCCGTTAAGATTCCCTAATACATCTTTGATGAGTTTCATAGCTTGGTTACTCCGCGGTATTCCTCTAACCCTTTGAGATTAAAATACGGCAGTATGCACTGCGCTTGATCGCAGCCTTGCATAATTAATTTTTCATGGCCTGCCTTCATATATTTAACTAAAGGTATTTTTGAAGGGCAGACAAAACTACACAGGCCGCACTCGATACAGTTAAAAATACCGTAATTCATTATGGTTTCATCAATAAAACCTTTTTTGACATATTTACTTAAAAGATGCGGAATTATCCCTACCGGACAGATCTCTTCACAAAAATTACAGGTAATGCACGGCCTTTCTTCGCCATGCTGATTAGTATCGGCAATTTTTTTAATATTCGGAAATAGTTTACTTAAGAAAGTGCGGGTGTAGGAATCGCGCCTTAATCCCGGGCGCATAAAAGACAAAAATTCTCTTTTATTATTTTCTTCAATGGCGATAATCTGGGTAAAGGAGCGGTCAATCGGCAGAGAAAAATCATTCATCAACACACCGGTAAGCAGGCTATTTAAAACCACCCGCGGCGGCCGTTCACCTTTAAGCTTTCCATAAAACAAATCTCCTAGGAGAGTGCCGGTACGTACTTTCAGGTGTATATTTTCTTTCATTGCCGGGCCGCAGAAAGCAATAATACGTTCGATCAAAGGTAATCCTTCAGCCACCGCCTTATATACACCCAATACTGCCTGGATATTCAATACGACTATACCGATATTAGCCGCAGAGTAACCATAGGGGAATTTCTGATGTAAAATAGTGGGCACAAGTATTTCATCATAACCTTGCGGATATTTAGGTTCAAGCGGATAGATATCCAACCACTCAATTTGTGAAGTCAATTTTACAAATTGCTCAATTAACTTTGGCTTACGCGCATTTAACGCCAAATGTACTTTTGAATTCGGCATCAACCGTTTTAAAATTTTTATGCCTTCGAAAAAATTCAGAAAATTTTTACCTTCTAATAATAAATCTAGCGAAATATTATACGGCTCTGAGCCTACGCCGTGGATAATCAAATGGTTAACATCAGCCGGTTGAACAATCGAACTTTTAAAGCGCGTGGGGATACCTTCCCGATCAAGAGAGCTGACTCCGGACAAATAAATTAATTCTTCGATTTTTTCATTCGATAGCTTCCACCATTCTGAGGCATACCCGGGAAGCCTGGTGATCTCACGGGAAGAATTAGTCGTACGGATGAGCACCATATTAATATCGCGCTTAAAATAATTCATCCGCTTTATGTTTTCAACGATGCCGTTTACCGGAGAATGTACCGGACTGGATATACTTTCATCGTCTCTACCGATAATCTGTCCGGCAAAAACCGCATCTCCGGCCTTTACCGTCGCCTTTACTTCGCTGCTAAATCCTTGCCTTAAAGGCACAACTACCTGCTTGGGGATATCCGCCTCAATCAGCACTGGAGCAGGCTGACCGGCATAATTTTTAAATCTGTATCCGCCTTTGAATGTCCTGAATGGTTTTAGCATATTTTATACTTTTTTACTCTTGCGTTTTAAAAAATAAGAAAGCCGCTCTAACTCGATGGATAAATCTATATTTAATATCTCTTCGCCCTTGGGAGCTTTAGGTCGGATAGGCGCAAAATTTAAAATTGCCGTGATCCCGCTTTTGATTACCTTATTTACCGCCTCTTGCGCTACATTTGCCGGAACAGCAATAATCGCTATTTCGATATTTTTATTTCTAACCACCTGCGGCAATTCGTTCATCCCCCGAATAAGTACCCCTTCGAAGGTCTTACCGATCTTGCTTAAATTACTGTCAAATGCAGCAACGATCCTAAACCCCTGAACAGCAAAGCCTCTATAGGCAAGCAATGCCAACCCTAAATTACCGGCGCCAATAAGGGCGATATTACGCTGCCTGCCTGTACCGAGTATCTTTAAAATTACCTCTTTTAATTCAACTATCCTGTAACCTTTACCGGGTGTGCCGAATTCTCCGAAATAGGTCAGATCCTTACGAACCTGGGCGGCTGAGAATTGAGTCAGCTTTGATAGCTCTTCAGAAGAAATAAAAGCGCTCTCCCGCGATTCCAGCAACGCACGATAATAAAGAGAAAGTCGGGGAATAGTTAATTTCGGTATCTTTTCTTTGTGCATGAATTTTAATATTATATAATAGCCTTGGCATGCGTCAAGTGAAATTATTCACAATCTTTTTTAAATAATCAATGGTCTGATATAACTAACCCTAAAGGATACTCCTTCCTATATTTTCTAAGGAAGGGAGTAATATTTAGCTGCGGTTTTTTTGTATTCTTCCGAAGAAAACAAAACCTTGTAATCTTTGCAACTTATTTGCCTTGAAATATCCTTGATCAGATTAAGACACTCATTCTTGGACTTACCATGGATCATTGCGTAAAGATTATAATCCCATCCGGGGGCTTTCTCCCTTTGATAACAATGGCTTACCTGCGTAAGAACAGCCAATAAGCTACCGGAGTGATCAATAAGCTTATCGGGAATATTCCAAACCACCATCGCATTGTGCTTAAAACCTATTTTACGATGATTAAGCGCGACGCTAAATTTACGCATCAGCCCGCTTTTTTTATAGGCTTTAAGCCGGCTGATTAAAATTCTCTCTTTTATACCCAGTTTTAAAGCCAGCTTTTCAAAAGGCCGGCTGCACAGGGAGATATCCTGCGAAAGCAAACTGATTATTTTTTTATCGATTTTTTCGGGCATCGACTCTTAAACCTTAAAATTCACATCTACTTTAAATAATTTCACAGCGGGTAATTCTAAAACTTGCTTAATTCTCTTATCTTTTTTTAGCTTAGCGATAATCCGTTTTATCCTTAGGCGATTTTTAGCCACTAGCGCCAACCAGAGGTTGTATTCGGAATTTCTTTTATAATTATGCGTGACTTCCGGGTAAACATTTAATTTGCGGGCTACTTCCTCGATATCAACAGGCGCAACTTTTATTGCTACCAGCGTAGAAAAATAACCTAATTTGCGGGGGTTAAATGTTGCGCTTATTCTGCGGATTACACCTTGCTTTTTCAAAAAAGCAATACGCTTCAAAAGCAGCGGCTCGCTTACTTTTAAGCTTTTAGCAATTTTATCCCAGGGCCGGCAGATAAAAGGAATCTCCTGCTGTATCCTGTTTAGAATACGCTTATCCAGCGGAGTTAATTTTTGACTTCGGCTCATAGACACAATACGGCTCTTCTCTTAAATAATCCCCATATTTAGTATAGGCGCGTGCGCGGCAACCACCGCAAACATTCCTGAATTCACATCCGCCGCATTTTCCTTTATATTTAGAAAAATCCCTTAAGTTATTGAATACCTCAGAATCAAGCCATGCTTTTTTGAATCCGAGATCTCTCACATTCCCGCATTTAATCTCTAAATAACCACAGGGCGCTAAATCTCCCAGATGCGAAATAAAACAAAAACTAATACCCCCCATGCATCCTCTCCCGCGTAAGCTTGCGCCCAGTTGCACATCCTGCTGTAAAAGCAACCGGTTAAAATGCGGGGCGCAGGTAACCTTTATTTCTATCGCAGATTTTTTTATCCTTTGAGCTAAAAATTTAAGGGTCTCTTCGTATTCCGGCGCAGATAATTCATCACTTTGCATATCCTTTCCCCTACCCGTCGGCACCAGCAAAAATATATGGTGGGCCCTTGCGCCTAATTCAACCGCGAGATCCATCAACGCAGTAATCAGCGCGACGTTTCTTTTAGTAATGGTGGAATTTATCTGGAATCGCAGGCCGGCTTTTTTTGCCTCTTTAATTCCGGCGATTGCTGTGTTAAAAGCGCCGGTAACTTGTCTTAAATTATCATGAGAGGCGGCATTGGGACCGTCAAGGCTTACAGAAATACGCTGAATACCGGATTTAATAATTTTTGCAACATTTTCTGCAGTTAACAGTGTGCCATTAGGAGCCATCACCATAGTCAGGCCTCTATTTTTTCCGTACTCGGCAATTTCAAAAATATCTTTCCTTAATAACGGCTCTCCGCCGGTTAGAATAATTACCGGACTGGCAAAAGAAACAATCTCATCAATTACCTTAAAACATTCTTCAGTGCTCAGCTCTCCCAGATACGGGCCTTTTTGACTTGAGGCCCGGCAATGCGCACAGGATAAATTACAGCTGCGCGTAACTTCCCAAGCAACCATCCTTAGCTCTACTTTTTGTTTTTCATCCATTTTTTCACTGCCTCAGCCGCATAATAAGTAATAATAAAATCCGCGCCTGCGCGTTTAAATCCGGTTAATGCCTCAAGTACAATTTTCTTTTCATCCAAATAACCCTTTAACGAGGCGGCTTTGATCATCGCATATTCTCCGCTCACGGAATAACAGGCAACCGGAAATTTTAATTCCTTTTTAGTTTTGTAAATTATATCCTGGTATCCTAATGCCGGTTTGACCATGATGATATCCGCACCTTCCTTAATATCTAATTTTGACTCGAGTATTGCCTCATCGGAATTATGATAATCCATCTGGTAAGTTCTCCTATCGCCGAACTGCGGAGAGGATTCAGCGGCATCCCGAAACGGGCCATAAAAACCTGAGGAGTATTTTACCGAATAAGCCATAATTTTTACTTTGGAATAATTATTTCTTACCAGCCCATCTTTTATAGCTTTGACCTGGCCATCCATCATGGCCGACGGAGCAACCATATCGGCGCCTGCCTGCGCATATAAAAGAGCGATCTGAGCTAATATTTTAATCGTGGAGATATTGTCAACATCTCCTCCTTTAACAATCCCGCAATGTCCGTGTGAGGTGTACTCGCACATACAGACATCCGCGATCAGATTTAATTTTGGAACAACTTTTTTAATTGCACGGATTGCCTGCGGCAAAATACCTGCTTGATCATAAGCACCGGAACCAATAGCATCTTTATGCCGCGCAAGCGGTATACCGAATAAAATTATCGAAGGTATTCCTGTTTTATAAATCCTTGTAGCTTCTTTAACTGCTTCTTTAAGAGAAAACTGATAAATTCCCGGCATAGACCTAATTTCCTTTTTCCCGGAAATACCCTCTTTGACAAAAACAGGCATAATCAGATCTTTGACTGACAATTCTTGAGTTTGACGGAATTTCTCGCGAGCTGTCTGGTTTTTTCGTCTCTCTCTCATTCTCATTTATCTAAAATCTCATCTTCAGTTAAATAACAGGCCGGATCTTCTTGCCAGATATCGCCGTAAAGGGTTTCAGCGCGCGAGCGAAAATTTCCCGCGCAGATATCCTTAAAATTACAACGGCCACATTTTCCTTTCAAAAGCGGGATACGATTCCTTAAGTTCTTTAATAACACATTGCTTTCATCCGTCCAGATCTGGCTAAACTTTTTCTCCTTAACATTACCGAAAGTATGCTCTCTCCAGAATTGATCCGGATGCACATTGCCTAAATTATCCACGTCGGCAATACCGACTCCGCTTTTATTGCCTCCGTTTATTTTAAGTAGCTCTAATACTCTTTGGGCTTTTTTAGGATCTACTTTTTTTAACTGTAAATATAAATAAACTCCGTCGGCGTGATTGTCCACGGTCAATATTTCCGTATTCATTCCGGAAAGCTCCTGAGAACAGGCAAAAATCAGGTCCATGGTATCGCGCGCCTCTGGATGAGTTAAATCATCATTGATCAAGGCGCTGCCTCTGCCGGAATAAACCAAATGATAAAAACAGGCGCGCGGGATATGCTCGGTTTTGATTAAATCAAAG
Organism: Candidatus Omnitrophica bacterium CG11_big_fil_rev_8_21_14_0_20_41_12; assembly: GCA_002796135.1. Taxonomy (GTDB): domain Bacteria; phylum Omnitrophota; class Gorgyraeia; order Gygaellales; family Profunditerraquicolaceae; genus UBA6249. The sequence goes on along the minus strand of PCWB01000004.1, from coordinate 18,865 downwards.
ATCCCGGGCAGGTCCCTGAAATTATGCTTATTGATTGTAAAACGTAAACCTACGCGCACATCATTTTTTAAACAGCTTCTTATGCCGGACAAGGCCTTCTTAAATGCCCCTTTTTGCTCTCTAAATTTATCGTTGATTGCCTCCAAGCCGTCTAAGCTGACTCCCACATAGGAAAACCCGGCATCCTTGATTTTTTTAGCCAGCGCATTGGTAATCAATGTGCCGTTGGTTGAGATCACCGTACGCAGGCCTTTATCTTTAGCGTATTTTCCCAGCTCAAATAAATCCTCGCGCATCAACGGCTCACCGCCGGAAAATAAAAATACCGGAGCTCCAAAGCTAGCCAGATCATCAATCAGTATTTTAGCTTCCTGAGTCGTAAGCTCGCCGGTATCCTGAGTATTTTTAGCATCAATATAACAATGAATGCATTTTAAATTGCAGCGGCGGGTTGAGTTCCAGACCACAATCGGACGATTCGTATCCGCAGGCTTCCCCTTCTGATAGCGGATCTCATCATAAAACCCCGGCTTATCGCAAAGCAATCTCGTACAATTAATCATTTATTTTTTAAGAATAGCTTTTACTATCCCTTCGATCGTATAAACCCTAGCTTCTTTAGACACTTGCAAACCATATTCCTGAATGGTCGCAGAGGTAATCGGGCCAATAGAAACAATCCCAACGCTTTTAAGCAGGCGCCGGTAATCCTTACCCAGTAAAGCCACAAAATTCTTAACCGTTGAAGAGCTGGCAAAGGTAATTAAATCTACTCCCTGTTTTAAACATTTTCTCAATTTTGGCGCACTTGCTTTTTCAAGGCAAGTATCATATAAATCGATTATTCTAACTTGCGCCCCTAATTTTTTAAGACCTTGCGGCAGAATATCGCGCGCCTGTTTGGCGCGTAAAATTAAAAACTTCTTTTGTTTTAAATCCATCCTGCTGAAATGTTCTAAAATTGCCTCCCCGCAAAATTCCGCGGGGACATAATCAGCGTTGATATTGATTTTTTTAAGCGCCTTTTGGGTCTCTGAACCAATCGCGCAAATCTTAGTGCAGCAAAAGACTCGACTATCTTTATTAGTCCTTTGTAAAAATTCAAAAAACTCTTTTACTCCATTCTGGCTGCTAAAGATTACCCAGTCATACTCTTTATTCAATGCATCTTTTATTTCGCGATCTTGACACAGCGGTGTAATTCTTATGGTGGGGATCTCGATTGCTTGAGCGCCTAAATCTGTCAATTTTTCCGAGAGTACACTTGCCTGCTCTCTGGTGCGCGTAACCACAATTCTTTTGCCTAAAAGCGGTTTTTTCTCAAACCAGTTTAAGTCTTTTCTGAATTTAACCACCTCCCCCACCACGATGATTGCCGGCGGGGTAATTTTATTTTTCTTAGCCAACTGCACAATGTTTTTAAGATTACCGGTTAAGGTTTGCTGTTTTGCAGTCGTACCCCAACGGATGATTGCCACAGGAGTCTGGAGAGATTTCCCACTTAAAATTAATTTCTGAACAATTTTTTCTAAATTACCAATGCCCATTAGAAAAACCATTGTGCCTAGCGACTTTGATAAAGCATCCCAGTTGATATTTGAATCTTTTTTTGTCGGATCTTCATTACCGGTAATAAAACCAACCGTGGAATTCTGGCTCCTGGCGGTAAGTGGAATTCCGGCATAGGTGGCTACCGCAATCGCGCTAGTTACCCCCGGCACAATTTCAAAATCAATTTTATTCTTTTTCAGATAAAGCGCTTCTTCCGCCCCTCTGCCGAAAATAAACGGGTCTCCGCCCTTAAGCCGTACGACTACGCTATATAACCGAGCCTGTTTTACAAGTAAACGGTTTATTTTATCCTGCGACAGGGTATGCGAACCTGCCTTCTTGCCGACATAGATTAATTTACAATCACTTCTAGCAAATTTAAGCAAATCAGGATTAACCAGATAATCATAAATAATACAACCGGCCTTCTTGATCAACTCAAGGCCGTTGACAGTGATCAATTTGGCATCACCCGGGCCTGCCCCGGTTAAATATACTGTTGGTTTAGTCATAGTTTATTCTATTGCCTCAAGAATTTGTTTTGCTCCGCGATTAAGTAGCCTATCCGCTAGAGTTAATCCTAAATTATTTACGTCTTTTTTGTCCCCGGAGATACTATCCTTCACCGCAACTCCTCCGTTCAGCGAAAACACGCCGGCATTAATAATTATTTTATCATCTTCTAGTTGCGCATATACTCCTATCGGCGCATGGCAGCCTCCGCCTAAGCCAAAGAGCACCGCCCGTTCAGCATCGCAACAAAGATGCGTCGGGGTATCATCCAGTATTTTTGCCATCTCCTCAATATCGGTTCCATCCTGCCGGATCTGAATTCCTAAAGCCCCCTGAGCAGCCTGGGGTAAAAATTCTTCTAAAGGAATCACCGACATCGATAATTTAAACCCTAAACGTTTTACCCCGGCAAAAGCTAAAACAATCGCATCATACAAACCGTCATTTAATTTCTGAATACGCGTATCTAAATTTCCCCGTAAATCCATAATCTGTAAGTCCGGCCTAAGATGCAAAAGCTGGGCCCTACGGCGTAAACTACTTGTGCCAACTCTACTCTTTTGAGTAAGCGACTTAAGATCATAACCTTGCGGTGAAACTAAAATATCGCGCAAGTCCTCTCGTTTGGTCACTGCTGCTATTTTTAATCCTGTGGCTATCTCAACAGGCAAATCCTTGAGGCTATGCACTGCCAGATCGATTTGGCCTGCTAATAATGCCTCTTCGATCTCCTTCGTAAATAAACCCTTGTCCCCAATCTTATCTAAAGCTACATCCAGGATTTTATCGCCGCTTGTTTTAATCGTTTTAATCTCGATGGCTAAACCCGGATATCTCTTTTTTAATAAATCCTTGATCAGATTTGCCTGCACTAGCGCTAATGAACTTGCGCGCGAGCCGATAATTAAAGTTTTAAGCATCATGTTTTTTTTCTTTGGCCCACCAGCCCATAAAAGATTCCAGAGAGCCGGCAATAATCCTGCGGCAGGTATCCAGCTCGTTCTTTCTTAAGGAGATATTCTGCTCGATAATTTTCTGCAGATCGTCGATGTTGTAAAGGTAAACATTATCTATTTTATTTACCTCTTCTTCGACATCGCGCGGCACCGCAAGATCAATGATAAAAAGCGGCTTCTGTTTTCTCCTGGGCATAAGTTCAAGTATATCCTCTTTACGGAGAATGCAGTGTGGAGCACCGGTTGAGGTAATCACGATATCCACATCCGTTAGCCTATTCCTGAATTCATCAAAGGTAACTATAGTAGCGGAAAATTTTTCAGTTAAAATTTTGGCCTTTTCCAGCGTGCGGTTGGCAACCAATATATCCTTGACCCCGTTTTTTTTCAAATACATCGCCAATTGCTCTCCGATTATTCCGGCACCGATAATCAAAACAACTTTATCGCCTAACTCACCTAATATTTTTTTTGCCAACCTGATTGCTGCCGAGCTTACCGAAACAGCTCCGCGTCCGATAAAAGTATCCGTACGTATTTTTTTTGCGTTATTAAATGCCTTTTCAAACAACCGGTTTAAAATCTTACCTGTAGAGTGGCTTTCCCTGGCATCCTGATAGGCCTTCTTCACCTGGCCGGATATCTCCATTTCTCCGATGATCATCGAATCAAGTCCGGCGGTAACCTTGAACAAGTGCTCGACTGCCTCTTTATCCCTATAAACATAGAATATATTCTGATAATCAGTAAGGCCTAAATTATGAAACCGGCTTAAAAATTCTTTAATCGGACCGATACAATCGACTCCCCGGGTCTCTACCGCATAGATCTCCATCCGGTTACAGGTGGATAAAATCAGATTCTCCGCTAAAGCGCTCTTCTCCTTAAGTATTTGATTAACTTCAAGGATCTGTTTAGGCGAAAATGAAAATTTTTCTCTTATCTTTACCGGAGCTGTCTTATGATTGATACCGATAACTACTAAGTTCATCCTTGTTTCTCCAGGAATATCCCCATTATCTTAACGACAAGTTGCCAGCAGGCTCAACACCAGCACGCCAAAAGCAAAAAGAGACAACAGCGCCACTTTTCTACCTCGTAATTTCGCGGATAACCGCGCATGCAGAATAACCGCATAAATTAACCATAACACCAGAGAGTAGATCTGGCGTAAATTATACACACCCCAATAAGTGCCGTGAATATTTCTAGCCCAGATAAACCCGCTGATGATCGCTAAGCTAAGCAAAGTAAACCCCAGGCTGATACTTCGGTAATTAAGTTTATCTAAAAATGATAAATCCGGCAGCCGGCTAAAAACTACTCCCGTGCGCTTACTTTTAATCAAGGCATCCTGGATCAGATAAGCCGCAGCCGTAGCCGTAGCAATCAAGAAGACCAAATAGCTCAAAAAGATACTTACGATATGAAGCGTAGAATATAAATTAAAGGTACAGGGAATAAAATTATCACTGGGCATCTTTTAAATACTCTCCGATTTTTTTTCTGGCCTGCACAAGCTTGTTCTTTTTAAGAAAATCAAGTATTTCCGGCTGGAATATCTTCTGAAAAAAAATATTTCTTTGCCTTAAGTTTTTTATTTTCTTTAACGCCTGCGGACGAATCTTTTTCAATAGCTGCAATAACCTAGCATATTCAAAACCAAATTTCTTCTGAAGCTCTCGGCGGATTTTCCTGGCCAACGCCGGGCTTAGCCCGTCGGTAGATACACTGATAGCTAAATTACCTCTTCTGAAGACCGCCGGCAGGATAAAACTGCACTCCCCGGGAGAATCAACCACATTAACTAAAATATTTTTTTTTAGGCAATACGCAGAAACAAGGGCATTTAATTTCCTGTCATTGGTTGCGGCAACCACTAAGTATGCCCCTTTTAGATCATTAAGCGAAGCTTTTTTATTTATAAATATATTTTTTTTCTGCTTCAACAACTCTTTTAATTGAGGGCTGATCTCTTCGGCAACTACAGAAACACGTGAGCCGCACTCCAGCAGCCGCTTGATCTTACGCAGCGCGACAATCCCGGCGCCAAGCACTACACATTTTTTATTTTCTAAAGTAATATTTATCGGATAATATTTCATAGTTAATTATAAGCTTATTTATGAATTATTAATTTATTTTCAGAATATAAAATTTCCCCATCACTAGTCACGACAATCGCCTGCATCCCTTTGATCCTGTCCAATGCCTGCAGCCCTTTTTGTGAGCCCATCACAAAAGGTATTTTTGCCCAAGCCTGCGCCAGAACAGGATCAGGATGAATAAGCGTTACCTCAGCCACTTCTTCTGTAGGATATCCTGTTACCGGATTAAATATATGATGGTAGCGCTTTCCCTTTTCAACAAAAAATCTTTCATAATCTCCTGAGCTGGATACCGATTGATCTTTTGCCTCAAGATATCCCAAGATATCCGTGCCTCTGGGATTTCTGATCCCGACCTTCCAAGGCCTTGCTCCGTATTTCCCTAAAACATAAATATCTCCTCCCAAATCAATCAAGACAGAAGTTACGCCGTTATTTTTTAAAACTCTGGCTGCCTCAGCTAAGGCATAACCTTTAGCAATCCCGCCAAAATCAATTTTGACTTTCGGGTTATCTTTATTCAACTTTCCGCCTTTAAACAAAAGATGCCGATAACCAACATTACGCAAGCAGGATTTAATCTCCTTATCCTTAGGAACAGAAGAAGCTTTCACATAAAAACCCCAAAGCTCTAATAATGGAGCCACAGTGATATCAAAAGCTCCGTTAGACTTCCTACTAATTTCTAAAGCTCTCTTAACCAGGCTAATAATCTCAGGGTCAGAGATAGGTTTATTATTGCGATTAAAAGCATAAACCGGACTTTGGGGATTAATCGGATTGAATTTTACATCTATTTCCTGCATCCGCATAAAGGCTAAATTCATTGCCTTAGTGGTAATCTCCTTAGGTCCTAAAGCAATAATCGTAGCATAAGTACCCATCATCAGGCGGGTTTCAGTCCGGGCAGGGGGAATACTTAAGTTAGCCCGCTTGATACCCCAAAATCCCAGACCAACCAAAATTATCACGCTGAAAATTTGAATAGTTTTTTTTGTCATTGATTTATTCGGTTTTGGTGGCAATATTCAGATTTTTAATGCCCAATTCGTTGAAGATGTCCAGAAGGCCGACAATGTCTTTAAACCTGACCATTCTATCTGAAAGCAAAATAACCTCTAGGCCGGGATTAGCCTGATGTAACCTAGCCACCTCTGCTTTGAGCAACTTCTTTAAAGTTAACTTATTATCCAAATAAATCAATCCTTCGTTGGTAATCGTAATGTTGATCTGCTTGGCCTCTTTATTCGGCTCACCGGTTGTTGAGCTGGGTAAATTTACCTGAATGTTTGATTGCATAACCAGAGGTGTCATAACCATAAATATAGTCATCAGCACCAGGATAATATCGGTAAACGGAGTAGTATTTATATCGGTGAATGGTTTCTGCCTCCTGGTAGGATTCCTCATTTTTTTATCGAGCTGATCAGATCCATCGTTTCAGAAGCAACTAACTCCATATCTTTGATAAAATCATCGATCTTTTTCATAAAATAATTATATGCGGCTACCGCCGGAACTGCCACACAAAGCCCAGCAGCAGTAGTAGATAATGCCTCCGAGATCCCGCCGATAATCACGCCTATACCGCTGGAGCCGCTGATCGATACGTCGTGAAATGCTCTGAGTATACCCAAGATCGTCCCCAGAAGCCCGATGTAAACAGCCACACTTCCGATCGTACCGATCCCTGAAGTAAAGCGCTCAAGGTTGATGGTCTCAATAATAATTTGACGCTCCATATTATTAGATATCTCTTTCTCACTACAATCAAAAAAACTTAAACCCGCATAAGTTACCTGGGTAAAAGGCGCATTACTGCTTTCGCATACCTTTATTGCACGCTTTAAGTCTCTGCTCTTAAGCTCCTGCCGGATAGCCGACATAAAATCTTTACGCTTTAATTTAGCTTTTTTGCGGTAATAGATAAATCTCTCTAAAATAATCGCTACTGATACTATTGACATAATCAGAAGCACAATCATGGTAACTCCACCGATTTTAATTAAATGCCATATATTCATGTCAAAATCCTCCTCTTCAACTAATATTTAGCCTCAAGATTTGTTATCAAAATAGTATAGCACAACTGGGGCCTAAATTCTACCTTTTAGATGCCTTCTCTTCCGATATTCCGGCTTAAAATCCTTAAAAAGTTTGGTTTTATAGCGTTGGCAGGATTGAATTACCCATGAGGTGTTTATCGATATGATGAGCGGCACGCCGGCCTTCAGAGATTGCCCAGACAATCAGGGATTGGCCGCGGCGCATATCTCCGCAAGCAAACACATCTTTCTTGGAAGTCATATAATTATCATTAGTTTTGACATTTCCTCTCTGGTCCAGGTCTAATTTCAGCTCCCCGATTATTCCTTTTTTCTCAGGATGCAAGAAGCCTAGAGCTAAAATTACCAGATCGGTCTGGATTTCAAATTCTGATCCGGCTACCTCCTGTATAATCGGACAACCTGAAGCGTCTTTCTTAAATTCAACCCTTATGCAGGCAAGTTTCTCTACTTTTCCATTTGAACCGATGAATTTCTTAGTCAATACCGACCAATCTCTCTGTCCACCCTCTTCATGGCTGGTAGAAGATTTAAACAAAATAGGATATTTAGGCCAGGAACAATCTTGGGTGCGGCTTGTTGACGGCTTAGGCATGATCTCAATTTGCATAACGCAGGATGCGCCCTGGCGATGCGCAACCCCTACACAATCTGCTCCGGTATCTCCGCCCCCGATAACCACCACGCGCTTATTTTTAGCGTCAATCAATTTATTCGCCGGAATTTTTTCTCCCTTAATCCGTTTATTCGACTGGATCAGGTAATCCATGGCAAAGTTAATTCCGGACATACTCCTACCTTCAACATTAAGATCCCGCGGAGTACGCGATCCGCAGGCAATACAAACCGCGTCAAACTCACGAAGCAGTTTTTTAATTTTATAATCAACGCCGATATTTGAATTAGTTTTAAATTTTATCCCCTCCTTTTCCAAAATCTTGATCCTACGGTCGATGATCTTTTTTTCCAGCTTAAATTCAGGAATACCGTAGCGCAAAATCCCGCCGATGGCATCATCTCTTTCAAAAACTGTCACCGCATGGCCAACAGAATTCAGTTGATCCGCACAAGCCAGGCCCGCCGGCCCGGAGCCGACCACCGCAACTTTTTTTCCTGTCCTCTTCTTAATAACCCGGGGCTTAATTAATCCATGTTTAAAAGCGTATTCAATGATACCTAATTCATTTTCCCGGATCGTCACCGGATCATCATTAATTCCTAAAACACAGGCATATTCGCAGAGTGACGGGCAGATCCTTCCGGTGACTTCAGGAAGATTATTTGTCGCTCTGAGCAGACTAAAAGCCTTTTCCCATTGGCCATGAAAAACCAGATCATTCCATTCCGGTATATAATTACCGATGGGGCAACCAGAATGGCAAAATGGCGTGCCGCAATCCATGCACCGAGACGATTGTTCTTTATTTTGAGATTCGCTGCGTAAGAGATTAACTTCGGCGAAATCTTTTACACGCTCACAAACTGCCCGGTATGTTCCGGGCTGCCTCTTGACTTTCAAAAATCCTTTGACATCACCCATCGCTATATTCTCCTAAATCCGTTTTCTTGGAGGCCCTAGTCTCCTCTAATATACGTTTGTATTCCAAGGGTATGACTTTAACAAAAAATTTGGCATACTTATTAAAATCAGCAAGGGTCTCTCTGGCTTTAGGGCTCTGCGTATATTTATGATGATTAAACAGCAGATTTTTAATTATCTGCGCGTCAGCATCATCAATTTTTTCCAGTGCCACCATTTCCAAATTACATTTTTTCTTAAATTCTGAATTTTCATCCAGGCAATAAGCAATCCCGCCGGACATCCCTGCCCCGAAATTTCTGCCGGTTTTTCCCAGAACAACAATCCTGCCGCCGGTCATATATTCGCACCCATGATCCCCTAAGCCTTCAATCACCGCGTCTAACCCGGAATTCCGGATACAGAACCTTTCTCCGGCAACCCCTCTGATATAGGCCTCTCCGTTAATTGCCCCGTAAAAAGTAGTATTGCCGATAATAATATTTTCATCCGGTCTATAGTCGGCTTGCTGATCGGGGTAAATTATGATTTTTCCTCCGGATATGCCTTTGCCCACATAATCATTAGCCATGCCCTCAAGAGTAAAAGTTATCCCTTGGGCTAAAAAGGCTCCGAAACTCTGTCCGGCTATCCCTTTAAAATTACATCTAACCGTATCTTCCGGCAATCCACTCTCGCCAAATCGCCTGCAGAGCTCCCCGCTTAACATTGCTCCGGTAGCCCGGTTTACATTTTCAATCTCTAGATCAATCCGGACATTCTGCGATTTATCCAATGCCGGTTTAGCTAACTCAATAAGTTTTAAATCCAGGATTTTATCAATCCCGTGGTCCTGTTTTTGGCAATAATGCGTAATTACCGATTCCGGAACAAGCGGTCTATAAAGAATCCTGGAGAAATCAATTTCTTTTGCCTTCCAAGGTAGAATTTCTTGATTTAATTCCAAAAGGTCTACTCTACCGACCATCTCTTCTAATTTTTTAATACCCAGGGAACTCATGATCTGGCGCAGCTCATTGGCAATAAAAGTAAAATAATTTAATATATATTCGGGACGCCCGGTAAATCTTTTTTCTAAAACTTCATCCTGGGTGGCAATGCCTACCGAACAATTATTTAAATTACAATGGCGCAGCATCACGCATCCCAAGACGATTAATACCGCGGTACAAAACCCAAACTCTTCGGCTCCCAATAAAGCGGCAATGGCGACATCGCGGCCGGTGCGCATTTGCCCGTCGGTTTGCAGGCGTACCCTGCTCCTTAAATCATTTAAGACCAAAGTCTGATGCGTCTCGGAAAGCCCCAGCTCCCAGGGAAGCCCGGCGTGTTTAATCGAACTCAAAGGAGATGCTCCGGTACCGCCGTCTTGTCCTGAAATAAGGATCATATCCGCATGCCCCTTGGCCACTCCGGCAGCAACAGTTCCTACGCCGATTTCAGAAACTAACTTAACGCTGATGCGCGCTTGAGGATTTACATTTTTTAGATCAAAAATAAGCTGCGCTAAATCCTCAATGGAATAAATATCGTGGTGCGGAGGAGGAGAAATCAAAGTAACCCCGGGCGTAGTATAACGGGTCTTAGCAATTATCGCACTGACCTTATGCCCGGGAAGCTGGCCTCCTTCTCCGGGTTTTGCGCCTTGGGCCATTTTAATTTGTATTTCATCGGCATTAATTAAATAATTTGTGGTTACCCCGAACCTTCCGGAGGCAACCTGTTTGATTGCGCTCCTGGCAGAATCACCATTAGCTAGCGGAGTAAAACGCGCCGGGTCCTCTCCCCCTTCTCCGGTATTTGACCTACCCTTTAATCTATTCATCGCAATAGCGATGGTTTCATGTGTGGAGCGGCTGATCGAGCCGAAGCTCATTGCCCCGGTGGCAAATCTTTTGACAATCTCTTCAACCGGCTCAACTTCACCTAACGGAATAGTCTTTTGTATTTTAAACTTTAATAAACTTCTTAAGGTAGTCGGATTTTTTGATTGATCATTGATTAAACCGGAAAACTCCTGATATTTTTTGGCGTCATTATTACGCGCGGCATCCTGCAAAGCCGCGATACTTTCCGGATTCCAGAGATGAAATTCTCCGTCGCGCTTCCATTGATAGGCCCCCCCGCTAGCCAGATGATCTGTTTGAAACGGGCTCGACGGAAAAGCCTCCTGATGGCGCATAACCGCCTCTTTAGCAATTACGCCCAGAGATGCCCCGCTGATCCTGGAAGAAGTTCCGGTAAAATATTCTTCGATGAGGTTTTGATTCAATCCTACTGCTTCAAAGATCTGCGCGCCGCGATAACTCTGTAAAGTTGAAATACCCATTTTAGAAAGGATCTTTAAGATCCCTTTATCTACCGCTTTAATATAATTATGCCCGGCTTTTTCGATATCGAGGTTAAGTTCTTTTTCGTTAACCATTTTCAACAGGGCCCTAAAAACAAGATACGGATTAACACAATCAACTCCGTAGGCAAAGAGCAAGGCAAAATGATTCACCTCACGCGGCTCTGCGCTCTCTAAAATAATACTGATCTGGGTGCGTAAAGAACGCCGCACCAAATAATGGTGCAGTGCGGAAACCGCCAGAAGGCTGGGGATACTGGCACAGTATTCTCCTACTCCGCGGTCGCTTAAAATAATAAAAATATAGCCTGCCTTAATTGCCGATTTCGTTTCCCTGCATATTTTTTTAAGCTCTTTGGCAAAATCGATTTTTCCGTCTGTCCTAAAAAGCAACGAGATGGTTTTAGTTTTAAAACCATTTTTTTTAATTTTACGGATTTTCGCAATTTCAATATCGCTAAGCACCGGGCGGGCAACTAACAATTTATGGCAGTGGCCTTCTGTGTCGCTTAAGATATTCTTTTCCGGTCCTAAATAGCTGGCTAAACTCATCACCAGCTCTTCCCGGATAGGGTCAATCGGAGGATTAGTTACCTGGGCAAATAATTGCTTAAAATATGAGAACAGAAGCTGCGGCTTCTCTGAAAGTACGGCATGCGGGGTATCATTGCCCATCGAGCCTATCGGCTCCTGGGCGCCTTCGGCCATTGGCTTAATAATTGTTTTCAAATCTTCCCGCGTATAATCAAAAGCTTTTAGCTGCGTTAAAGTATCGGTCTGGTCTTTTTTAGGAACCTCATCTTTTAAGCTGTCCAGCTTCAATATATTTTTCTTAACCCATTGTTCATAAGGCTTGGCCTGAGCCAGTTCTTTTTTGATCTGGCTGTCTTCAATGATGCAGCCGGCTTTGGTATCGATAAAGAAAGTCTTGCCCGGTTCAAGCCGTCCGGAGTGGATAATCTTATCCGGATCAATATTCAAAACCCCTACCTCAGAAGCCATCACTACAAAATCATCTTTGGTCACAATATAACGGCACGGCCGCAATCCGTTGCGGTCAAGCACTGCTCCGATCGAATCACCGTCGGTAAAGGCAACCGCCGCCGGCCCATCCCAAGGCTCAGTAAGGCAGGCATGATATTGATGAAAAGCCCTGACCCCTTGAGCCAGCAGTTTATTCTGCTCCCAGGCCGCCGGGATGAGCATGGAAATTGCATGCGCCAGGGGACGGCCGGATAAAATTAAAAGTTCAAAAACATTATCGATTACTGCCGAATCGCTTCCCCCCGGAACAATCACCGGAAAAATCTTCTTTAAATCCTTGCCCAGGAGCTCACTCTCCAGAAGGCTCTGGCGGCTGCGCATCCAGTTAATATTGCCTCTTAAGGTATTGATCTCTCCGTTATGGGCGATAAATCTAAACGGCTGAGAAAGATCCCAGGTCGGAAAAGTATTCGTCGAGTAACGCGAATGCACCAGGGCGAGAGCGCTTTTGATCTCTTTGGCATTTAAATCCAGAAAGAAATTCTCTACCTGATGCGGCATGAGCAGGCCTTTATAAATAAAGGTGCGGCTGGATAAACTGGGAATATAAAAAAATGTTTTTTGTTTTATTATTGAGGCGCGGATAATATTTTCAACCTGCTTGCGGATTACATAAAGTTTACGTTCAAAAGATAAAACATCATTTATTTTTTTATTACGGCCGATAAAGATCTGCTCAACTTCAGGCTGGGTCTCCCGGGCGCTTTGGCCGATATCCTGATTATTTACAGGGACGTTACGCCAACCTAGAAATATCTGGGATTCATTATTAATGATTTTTTCAAATGCTTCTTTGCAGAACCGGCGCTCCTGGGCATCTTGAGGCAGAAATACCATCCCGGAGGCATACTGGCCTTCCTGGGGCAGGTTAATCTTTTCTTTTTTACAGATAGTAACAAAAAAATCGTGCGGGAACTGAATAAGGATCCCCGCTCCATCGCCGGTTTTCGGGTCTGAACCGGTTGCGCCACGATGAGCTAGCCGTCTTAGAACCTCTAAACCTTGCCTGACAATATCATTACTTTTCCTGCCTTTGATATTGCAAACAAATCCTACCCCGCAGGCGTCATGTTCAAACTGCGGGTCGTATAAACCCTGTTTTTTTGGTAAATGCGCCTGGCTCATAAATTTATCTTCCATCTTGATACATCAATCCCTAATTTATTTATTTTTGCCCGCATGGTATTGCGATTAATCCCCAATATTCTGGCAGCTTTAAGCTGATTACCTTCGCAACGCTCCAAAGTCTGTTCAAGCAAAGGTTTCTCAATTGCCTCTAAAACGGATTTATATAATACACCTTTTTTTCCGTAAACAACGAATTTTCTAATTCGATAACTTTATCTTTAATAAAAGCCAGATCCCTGATGCAATCTTTTTTTACGACCCGGACCACATTTCCCTGCTCGGCATCGGCGGATAAAGCATACCCCTCTTGCTCTAACATTTTAGTCAGGGCCTCTTTAGCTTTTAACTCATCCTCGGTAATCAATATCGTAATCATTTTATGCCTAAACTTTAATCAATCGAACCGATAAAAAAAGACGTTCACTTTGGCAAAAAAACAGTTTTCCGCCATCATGAACGTCTATGTTCTTTTCGTTAATATCTAGACACTACAATGTGCCTATCTATACAAGTAAATATAAGGTTACTCTGGTAACCTTATTTTATAAACAACATCTCGCGATACTTCGGAAGATCCCAGGCATCATCGGAAACCACACATTCCAACTGATCAACGTGCTTTCTAATGTGCTCCATCAGAGGCTTAAGCTCTTCAAAATAAAGCTCTGCGCGTTTTTCATTGCTTATCTTTTTAGCTTTTTCCAAAAGCTTAACCATCTCAGCGACATTTTTACGCACGTAATAGATTTTTGAAACTATCTCGCTTAAATGTTCTTTTTTATCTCTCAAAGCTGCCGCATCTATTTTCAAACCAGCCCCCTTCTGCAACCTGACTAGCTCATCCAAAGTTGATGCCAATAACCTTTCATATTCATATCCGGCAGGCACAACCGAGGCATTAACCATCTCATTTAAGGTATTGGCTTCGATTTCCAGAGTTAAATTATACATATGGATCCAAATATGGTAACGGGCAACCAATTCTTCTTTTGAGAAAACTTTATACCTTTCAAACAAAGCGATATTTTCTTTCTTCGTTAAAGCCTCAAGCGCTTCATAGGTTGCGGCAACATTCGGCAGAGCTCTTTTTTTAGCTTCTTTCTTCCACTCTTCAGAATAGTTATTTCCTTCAAAACGAATATCCTTAGTTTCTTTAACGACTTTAGAAATTACCATCAAAACGCTGGCATTAAAATCTTTGCCGGTAGAGATTGCCCGCTTAATATTATCTTTAACATAATCAAGACTTTCAGCGATAATTGTGTTAATTACCGCAATCGGAGTTGAAATATTTTGCGATGAACCAACCGCGCGGAATTCAAACTTTGCCCCGGTAAAAGCAAAAGGCGAAGTGCGGTTACGGTCAGTTGTATCTTTATTAAATTTAGGCAAACGGCCAATACCCAAATCCATAATATCGGCTTTAGAGACTTTAGACTTAACCCCTTTCTCAATCATATTGAGAATAGAGGTAAGCTGTCCGCCCAGGAAAACACTAATGATTGCCGGCGGAGCCTCATTAGCTCCTAAGCGGTGTTCATTACCGGCTAAAGCAATTGAAGCACGTAATAGGTCGGCGTGCAGATAGACCGCTCTTAAAACCGCAGCTAATACTGCTAAAAACTGCAGATTATCTTCCGGAGTCTTTCCGGGATTAAGTAAGTTATTACCTTGTTCATCGGATAGCGACCAATTTAAGTGTTTGCCGCTACCGTTGATTCCGGCAAAAGGCTTCTCATGTAAAAGACAGACCATGTCATGCCTTAAAGCAATCTTTTTCATCAGCTCCATCAGCAGCTGATTGTGATCAGCGGCAATATTTGACTCTTCAAATATCGGAGCAAATTCATATTGGTGAGGAGCAACTTCATTATGACGAGTCATCAGAGGAATACCTAATTTATAGGCTTCTTCGGCAACTTCAAACATAAAATTAACTACCCGCTCTTTAATCGTGCCAAAATACTGATCCTCTAATTGCTGGCCTTTGGGGCTTGGCGCTCCGATCAAAGTACGCCCGGTCATAATCAGATCCTGACGCAAATTATAATAGTTTTTATCGATTAAGAAATACTCCTGCTCCGGCCCACAGGTAGAAAATATTTTTTTCACATGCTTATGTCCGAAAAGCTTAAGCAGGCCTACAGCAGAGTTGTTTAACGCTTCATCCGAACGTAAAAGCGGTAACTTCTTATCTAAGGCCTCGCCGTGATAAGAAATAAATATCGTAGGAATACATAAGGTTTTACCGAGTTTACTTTCAATAATAAAGGCGGGGCTGGAAGGATCCCAGGCAGTATAACCCCGGGCCTCAAAGGTTGCGCGGATTCCTCCTGACGGAAAACTAGAAGCGTCCGGTTCACCCTGAATTAACTTGTTGCCGGAGAATTTCTCGATTACTTTGCCCACAGCGGCAATAGAAATAAAGCTATCATGTTTTTCCGCAGTAAGTCCGGTCATCGGTTGGAACCAATGCGTATAGTAAGTGGCACCTTTGGCAATCGCCCAGTTTTTCATTGCATTGGCGATCTCGTTTGCTTGCGCTAAAGAGATGGTCTTGCCTTCAGACATCCAGGTCTTAAATGCTGCAAAGGTCCCTTTGGAAATATTCTTCTGCATGGTTTCCGTACTAAAAATATTCTCTCCAAAATAAGAAGAAACCTTCTTCGGAGTAGCGATTTTTTCTAATACAGTGCTCTTAATTTTAAATAGGACTTTCTGTCTTATGCTCATTTATACCCCCCTTGCATTTTATAGGAATACTGGACTTATCTTACCACAATCGCCAAAAAATAAAAGAGGCATTCTTTAACTACCGGAACGCCCCTGTTCTCTTATTACAAGTAGAAAATTGGCGTTTTTGGTAATCTAAATTTTCTCTTACCCGATCGCCACCGGACCCTTTTCTTGGGTGCGAATACGTATACATTCATTTAGATCCTGTATTAATATCTTACCATCTCCGATATTACCGGTTCTAGCTCCCTCAATAATTGCATCAACGGTTGGCTTAACAAAATCATCATTAACGGCAATTTCAAGTCTTACTTTTTTTAAGAGATTAGCCTGGTGAATTACTCCGCGGTAAGTTTCAGCATACCCTTTCTGTTGGCCACAGCCAAGAACATTACTAACGGTCATCTTATGGACTTCTGCCTCAAATAACGCTTTTTTTACATCAGGTAATTTATGCGGTTGAATCATAGCGATTATTAACTTCATCTTTCTTCCCTCCTTTAAAATTTATTTATAATTATTTTATTCTGTTGTAAATATCTCGAAACCAGCATAGGACTCCATGCCATGCTCACCTATATCTAGACCTCTTAACTCTTCATCTCGGCTGACCCTTAACCCTATTGTTGCGTTAATAACTTTAAAAAGCAGCCCCATGGTAACGGCGATAAACGCAACAACGCTGACAACCCCTAATAGCTGAACCCCTAATTGCTGCATTCCTCCGCCGTAAAACAATCCGTTATTGGCTAAACCCAGAGCTTTTTGCCCGAATAACCCTATAGCCAAAGTACCCCATACTCCATTAAGCGCATGTACCGGTACCGCGCCCACGGGATCATCAATCCTAAGCTTATCCAGAACAATAACACCCAAGACCACAATAATTCCTCCCACTGCTCCGATAACAATAGCTGCCCAGGGATCAACATATGCGCATCCGGCAGTAATCGCCACTAAACCTGCCAAGGCCCCATTCATCGCCATGGAAAGATCTGGCTTGCCAAAAAGTTTCCAAACTGTCAGCATCGCAGATATGCCTCCGATGGCTGCCGCTAAATTTGTATTTAGTGCAATGCGTGCGATTAAATCTCCGTTTCCTACGCTTAAGGTAGATCCGGGATTAAAACCAAACCAGCCGAACCAAAGAATAAATACTCCTAGAGAAGCAAGAGGAATAGAATGGCCGGCTATAACATTAGCAGAACCATCCGGATTATATTTGCCTATCCGCGGTTTCAGAATCATTGTCCCGACAAGGGCGGCAATCCCTCCTACAGTATGAACAACAGTAGATCCGGCAAAATCGGCAAAATTAAATTTAGCCAACCAGCCTCCTCCCCAAATCCAATGCCCGACAATAGGATATACAAAAGCGGAGATAATAAAAGAGTACACCAGATAAGCCGGAAATTTCATTCTTTCCGCCATACCCCCGGCAACGATAGTTGCAGCCGCTCCGCAAAAAGCTGCCTGAAATAACCAAAAGGCATAAAGAGGAATATTGCCTCCTGATTGAGCGCCTGACAGAAACCAACCTTTTAATCCCATAAACATATTGCCTTCTCCGAACATAAGCGCATAGCCAAAGATAAAGAATCCTAATGAAGCCATGCAAAAATCGAGAAAGTTTTTTGTAAGTATATTACAGGTATTTTTAGCCCGGATAAAACCTGCCTCAACCATGCCGAATCCTGCCTGCATGAAAAATACCAAAAAAGCACCTAATAAAACCCATAATGTATCAATCCCCCTGATACTTGCAAATTGCGTTTCCATTGTTAACCTCCTTACTGTCGTTGATCTATTTGAATTAATTTCATAGCTTCCAAATTATGGATACCCTAAAAGATATAGCTCATATAAACACCACCATAGAGCCTGTTCTTCTGATTACCATTATTCTTATCGCTAATATTACCCCAGGGAACAGAATAATTAATATTTGGCTTACAGGTTAGATTCTTTAACAAAGGTACCGTAACCCCTGCGCCTAAAGCTGCATCGCCTCCTTTACCGCGGTAATACTGTTTATTGTTATAACCGACATGGCCCGACAGATCTAGGCTCAGATTATACTTACTTACCACAAACGGTATGCTGTGGGATAAATTAAGCACTGTATAGCTACCCTGGCCACCGCCATCTTCTTTTCTACCAAAATCATAATAATAGTAGATCGCCGGAGAAAGCAGTAGCTTGTTGAAAGTTATTCCGCCGTAAGCTTCACGACTGAAACCTCCTGAGGAACCATCGGGAGGGACAGCGTCAGGAAAATCATAATAAGTAAACCCCGTGGAAAGATCTAAGCTGGGAAAACTATAAGTATAATCAAAAATATAATCTGTCTCACTAGATCTTAGGCTATCCTGGTTCTGTAGGTCGTGATTAAACCATACTCCTAATTTTACCCTGCCAAATTTTGATTCCGGGCTACGTACATAAAAACCCGGCTGCACTACAGCATCTCCATCCAACATTATCCCTCTCCACATATAAATGGAATTAAAGGCCAGTTCCCCGGACACTTCAATACCTGAGGTTGACAAATTACCATCCAACAACCCATCTTCAGCTGCTCGTACCGGGCCTAAACTCAACGTAGCTAAAAACAAACTTATGATTAACCCTGTTTTAAGCGTTTTCATCATCATTCCTCCCTATAAAAAGAGAAGGCGCCTTAGCCGCTCTTTTAAAAACGGTTTAGACGCCTGTGTCTGGTTAAAATAAAAAAGCGCTCTATTTTCATAGAACGCCGCTGTTTAAATCTCACACTTCAATGTGTCTTACATTAATACAAGTAAAGAACGCTTTAATCTGGTAACTTAAATTTTCTGTATCCTAACTGGAAAATTTAACCCCGAGCGTTAGCG
>PCWB01000034.1 GCA_002796135.1 Candidatus Omnitrophica bacterium CG11_big_fil_rev_8_21_14_0_20_41_12 | reverse complement strand
GGAGCATAAATGCTCTTACCGGTTTTAATTTTAATTTTACCGATTCTTTTAGTTGCCTCGGCACGTAAATTCAATAATTTGATTAATTTACGGTCAAGCTGGTCGATTTCTTTACGCAATTTGCTTAGGCTCATTTTCAACCTCCAGATCTGCTTGGGTAATCGGCTCAATATCCTGTGCTTGTTGCTCTTGGGCCAAAGCTGTAAAATCTTCGATCTTCGGAAGATCTTGAAGGGATCTTAACCCAAAATGCTCTAAAAATTCCCGGGTACTTCCGAATACATACGGCCTGCCGGGAACTTTTTTCCTTCCGCTGATGCGAATTAAATTTTTATCCAACAGGCTCTTCATTACTCCGTCAATATTCACATTCCTCAAAGATTCAATCTCGGCCTTAGTCAAGGGCTGTTTATAGGCAATAATGGCCAGTGTCTCCAAGGCCTGCCTAGATAATTTATCGCGATTACGGCTTTTAAAAAGTTTCTTTAAAAAAGGCGCAAAGGCACTGGCCGTAATCATCTGAAAACCTCCGGCGACCTCAATTATACGGATACCCCGGTTTTGCCCAATGTATTCCGCGATTAACTCCTGAATAATTTTATTGATCGTAGAGTTATCTGAAATTTCTAAAACCTTTTTTATCTGTTCTAGGGTAATTGGTTTTTCAGATGCAAAAATTAAAGCTTCAATTGCAGATTTTAAGTTATGCTCATCCATTTATTTTACCAAGCGCCTCTGTTTATAAACCAGGTTTAAGAGATCCTCGGTAGTACTAACTTGCGTATTGATCTCCAGGACTTTTTTGATCATATTCATCGCTTCAGTTCTTTTATATTCCAATTGCAATAAAACATCCAGGGCTTCTTCAGTAATATTTTTTGCGGCAATTTTTTCATGCATAGAACGGTCCTGGATTAAACCAAATTTACCGACTTTATTCTGTAATTTAGCCACGATCTCTTTTGCTCGCTGCTCACCGATACCGGGCAGTGACCGCAGATAAGCCAAGTCTCCTTCATCAATGGCACGGGCAATTAATGAAATCGGCTGATTCAAAGCTTTTAAAGCTGCACGGGGGCCAATACCGGAGACGGTTATAAAAATTTCAAAAAAATCCTTTTCAACTTGATTTAAGAATCCGATTAAGATCGGTGTACTTTTGGCCTGCTCAACCGCATAGTAATGATAGGTTAATAAAGAAACTTTGGCTTGCCCATCAGTTGATTTATCGATTCCCTGCATAACGCAAGCAGGTATCAGAACTTCATAGCTTAATCCTCCTAAATCCAGGATCAGATAATTTACTCCTTTTTCCACAATTTTTCCGCAAATACGAGAAATCATATTTTTGACCTACTGATATAATTATGGGTTATCGCCAATGCCAAAGCATCGGTAACATCCATATAAGACGGTAGATTTTTTAAGTTTAACGTGTGAGCAACCATTGCCTGCACTTGAGCCTTAGAAGCCAACCCCTTGCCTACAATAGCTTTCTTTATGCGCGTAGCAGCGTACTCAAACAGCGGTATTCCTTTAGTGGTTGCCGCTAAACTGATCACTCCTCTGGCCTGGCCTAAAATACAAGCAGTAGCCGGATGTTTATAATGTGAGTATATTTTTTCTAACACCAGACAATCTGAATGCGTATCCGTAATTAATTTAAGCACCCCCCGGTATAACTTATCTAATCTTTTTGTGGTTGCCTCTTTTGGCGAAGTCTGAATTATACCCGCTTCAATTACGGTTAATGTTGCCCCTTGGACTTGAATTACACCATAGCCGGTAATCGCTAAAGCAGGGTCAATTCCTACAATAATCATTCCTGGCCAGCAACCTCATTTATAATCTCATCCGGAATATCAAAATTAGCGTAAACCTGCTGTACATCATCATGCTCTTCCAGCGATTCAACCAAACCAAGAACCTGCTTTGCCTCGTTTCCGGCAAGCTTAATTGTAGATGAAGGGATCATGGTTAATTCAGCATCATCCCATTTAATCCCTTTTTCTTGCAAGGCCGCTTTTACTTTTTCTAAATCCTGAATAGCAGTGAAGATCTCATAGAGATTATCATCATGCTTCATATCCTCGGCGCCGGCATCTAAAACAATATTCATCAATTCATCTTCCTTAATTTTATCTTTAGCTACCGTAATATAACCCTTCTGTGTAAATATCCAACTCACCGCTCCCGCCCCTGCCATATTTCCGCCTCTTTTTGACATCAGATTACGTAACTCTGCGGTAGTCCGGTTTTTATTGTCCGTAAGAGAATCCACTAAAATCGCCACTCCTCCCGGTCCATAAGCTTCATACATTACCGCTTCATAAACTACTCCGGGTAGCTCGCCGGTTCCGCGCTTGATTGCCATTTTCACATTATCCGAAGGCATATTTGATTCTTTAGCTTTCTGCATTATTGCACGCAATCGGGGGTTAGAATCAGGATTACCTCCGCCATCTCTGGCGACGACAACCAACTCCTTAATAATTTTAGTGAACATTGCCCCTCTTTTTGCGTCAGCAATACCTTTCTTGCCCTTATTTGTCTTCCATTTCGAGTGACCTGACATAACTCCCCCTTTTTTGTTTTTAAATAAGCAGGCAGAATAAGCCGGGTTCTGTCTTGATGTCTGCCTGCGGGCAGAGCCTGCGGGCAGACATCGATTAGTGGCTATTCCTCTCAACGAGCGCGTTACCGCGCAAGCTTTAGCAGCATACCCAAAAACTCCTAACGCGCCGGATCAGCGCTGGTCTCCTATTCTGCCTTGCTCCATGTAGAGATTGCCTCGTTTCACCCCAGCTCTTGCGTGCAAGAACTGGACTCGTCTCTGTGGCTCTGGTCCGTCCTAAATCACTTTAGGAGACGGGGATTACCCGTTACACTATCCTCCGGAGCCCGGACTTTCCTCCCTATTTTACAATAGGGCAGCCATATTCTGCCTGCTTCTTTTTAATCGCCTCTGTTGCTAATTTATCCGCCAGGACGTTTTCTTCCCGGAGGATATGATTAATTACTACTTTTTCAAAACCTGTCAAAAGATGTGTTGCCCGACTATAGAGATTTTTTATACCTTCATGCTTAACTTTATAAATTTTATTTAATTGCCTGGCCAAAAGCTGGCTATCCGTATTAATTTCTAAGCTCTTGGCTTTTAAAAGCAGACCTTCCTCGAGCGCATAGATCAAAGCCATATATTCAGCGGTATTATTCGTAGCAGTACCGATATAATTTGAAATTTTTTTTACTATACGGCCGTCTTGATAAATCACAATTCCAGCTCCGCTTTGACCAGGATTGCCTTTTGAAGCTCCATCAATATAAATTTTCAAATGGCTCATTCGTTAATATAGAGAATGCGGTTACACATCTCACAAGTAATAATATGCTCATACATCTTAATTAAATTGATTACCTGCGGGGGCACCAGCATATTACAGCCACCGCATGAATTACCCTTAACTGTAACAATCGCCAGGCCGTCCCGGCTGTTAAGGATTCGTTCATACTCAAGCAGCATCTTAGGATCAATATCCGGGATAATCTGTTTTCTTTGAACCGCTAACTGATTTAGACGTTCATCCATCTCTTTGACGCGTAGCTCTATCTTATTCTTTCCTTGTGTAAAAACCTTTTCTTCATCTTTTAATTTCAAATTTTCCTGTTCAATTTGAGATTTAATCTTATCCGATTCCTCAAAAGAAATCAATATTTTCTCTTCAATTACCGACCCGTCGGCTTGAGTATCGGCAATTTGCTTCTGCATAGTCTGAAATTCTTTATTAGTTTTTAAGGAATACAGCTGGCCTTGTAACTTCTTTACCGCCTCCGCATTACTGCCAAGTTCCAACTCTCTTTCTTTACGCTCTTTTTGCAGCTCAAGGGATTTTTTTTCAAGTTCAGCCAAACCCTGTTTTTTACTTTCAAAAACAATTTCTAACGCATTGATTTCTTGAGGTTTAGCGGTTTTTTCATTGTTTAAAGCATAAATTTCACTATCTAGCTCTTGGAGTTTTACTAAAGCGACGATTTGCGTTTTTAAATCAACTGTAGCCAATTTCTCTCCTTATAAATTAAGTGGGCGCAATAGGACTCGGACCTATGGCCTCTACAATGTGAATGTAGCGCTCTAACCAACTGAGCTATGCGCCCCCAAAAGCACCATAGTTACATACTGGGCCCACAGGGACTCGAACCCCGGACCAAGTGATTATGAGTCACCTGCTCTAACCAACTGAGCTATGGGCCCTAATTTAACTCTAGCCCTAATCCCGCCGTAATTACAAACTACTCCTACGGGATATGGACCTCAAATTTTGGAGTGAAACGAGAAAATTTGATCCCGAGTCCACAAAAAGTTCTTATCTGATGACGAGGGACATTTCCCTATTAGATATTTTTTTAGTTTAACATATTATTTATAACGGGGCAAGTTAATATTTAGCCATTAAACCGGCTTACGGGGTTTCTTTTCGCGGCTGATAACCTTTAAAAAGGTATCTACGATAAGTGGGTCAAACTGGGTTCCGGAGGATTTTTTTATCATATCTATTGCGACTTCCTTAGTAAACGCTTTATGATACGGCCGATCACTAGTCAAAGCCTGATATACGTCTGCAATGGCGATAATCCTGGCTCCTAGCGGGATATCCTCGCCTTTTATACCGCTGGGATACCCTTTGCCATCCCAACGCTCATGGTGGTAGAAGATAAACGGAATCAACGCATGCAGAGACTGGATCGGTCTGATAATATCAGCCCCGATCTGCGGATGCTTTCGAATCTCTACGAATTCCCTTTTAGTAAGCTTCCCTTTTTTAAGTAAAATGTTTTCACTGATGCCGATTTTACCTAAATCATGCAACATGGCCGCCTGTTTGATCAGCTCTATTTCATCTTTCGGTAAATCCAATTTCCTGGCTATCTCCGTAGCAAAATGTACCGTATTTTCAACATGCTCTCCGCTGTAATGGTCCTTTACTTCCAGGGTTTTGGCAAAAGCAAAAATAAATTCCGTCAGCCCCTGTTTGGTCTGTCTATTAAGTTTATTAATCGTATTCTTTAAAATTTTAATACCCATTACTTTGGATATTTTATCCATTCCCTTTTTTAAGGGATGATTGAGATCCAGCGAAGAATACGCGCGATTACCCCCGCCTTCCTTAGTTTTAATAAGTATCTTGTTAACCAAGTTCACCAAATCTGCTCCGCTAGTAACTTTGTCGTCGGGGAAAGCAGCCACAGAAAAACTTAATTTTAATTTAACGCTATGCTTTTTATTGCCGAAATTAACAAGGTTTAAAGAATCAAGCAGCCTCTGGGCCATATTAAAAGCTGTGTTACGGTTTAATCTGGGAGATATAATAATAAATTCTTCTCCGCTGTACCTGATGAGGACATCATAACGCCTGACCATTTGCTTCAGCTGTCTGGCTAGCTGTTTTAGGACCGAATCACCAAAAGCGACACCGTAGACATCGTTTATAGATTTAAAATAATCCACATCAAGCATAATCAGCGCTAAGCTTTGGGCATATCTCCTGGCTTGATGGAATTCAGATTCAATAGCGGATTGTAAATAACGGTAATTATAAAGCCCGGTATGCGCATCAATAAGAGAGACGCTCTTTAGTTTCTCATTAGTTTTAATCAGCTCGCGGTTTAAAAGGATCTTTTCTGATTCCGATTTCTTATATCTGGCAGTCTCTTGCAAGAGATCCTGCGTTCGCTCTTCTACGAGGCACTCCAAATCATTATGATACAGTTCTAATTCCTTATCGATCTTCTTCTTCTCGCTTATATCAACATGAACCCTGGCGAACAACCACTTTCCGTCTTTATCCTGAAAAGGTATAGTAGTAACCTGGTTCGGCCGATTGTTTTCTTTAGGCATAATTTCTTCGCTGACAACAGCTTTTTTTGCTTTAAAAGCCTCTTCCAACAAGCACTCTGGGCAAGGAGATTTACGGTTTTTTAAATAATCGAAACATTTTTTCCCTTTCCAATCTCCATAATAACTGGCCCATTCCGGATTAACATATTGGATATTATAATCTTTATCGATAATATCCAGGCCGGTCTTAGTTGCCCCGAGGATAAATTCAATCCGTTTATTTAAGCTGTTTGCGTTTTCTTCTGCGGATTTCCTTATCCGGATCTCTTCTTCCAGTGATTCCGTACGCTCCTTAACTAAAACCTCTAAATTTTCCCGGTATATTTTTAATTCATTTTCATTATCCTTATCTTTTGTGATATCACGGTTACTTGCTCTTCTGCCGATAAGCCTGCCATCTTTATCAAATACCGGAACGCAAGTATGATGGATCCAGCGGACCTGATTATTTTTATCCAAAATACGGAATTCTGACTCTAATTTTTCGCTGTTGTCACAAACTTTCTTGATCTGTTTAAGCAAAAGGCCAATATCATCTTTATGTACGATTTTCATTATTAGCTCAGGATCATTCATAAAATCATCCTGATTATATCCGGTAATACGCTTGCAGGAAGGAGAAACATAAACCATATTCCTGTGACTATCTACCAAATAGATCCAGTTGTAAGTAAACTCAGCTATCAAACGGAACTTTTCTTCGCTCTGGCACAAAGCATTTTCAGCTTTTTTCTGTGCAGTTATATTGCGCACATATTCAATGGCCCCGATCAACTCTTTTGTAACCTCATCAAACAATGGAAAGCTAAAAAGATCAAAATAGCCTATCACATTCTTAGCTTTATCCTCCAAGGGAGAAACGATGTGTGCCGGTTTTTGCGTCTCTAAAGTTATTTTAACCGGGCAGACATCGCAAGGTTTATTTCTTTGATGATACGCTTCATAACATTTTTTCCCAACCAGAGGCAGGCTGTAAGGATACCATTTTTCCATCGTGGGATTAACGCGTATAATATTCATCTTAGTATCTGAAACACTAATACCGTCCTGAATACACACAAATACGTTATTTAAAAAACTGTTTACACCGATTAGCTGCTGGCTCATCTTCTGACGCTCAGTAATCTCTTTACGCAAAACTTCGTTTAAGCTGCTTAGCTCAGCTGTTCTAACCTTAACCCTAAGCTCCAGCTCCGCACGCATATCTTGCAGGCGTTCTTCTTTCTCTTTATTGTCTAATTTCATTTTTTCCATATCTAATTAAATAAAAAGCAGCTTACCCAAACAAGAGCAGCTGCCTTAGACTCATTTTTTAAACAAATCATCTTAACACCTTTAATTGTAATTTTACAAAAATTAATACTCTCTCTGGTGCGCCAGTGTCATATCCATAAAAGTACGCAGCTTACGGGAACGCGAAGGGTGGCGCAGTTTCTTCAAGGCTTTAGCCTCAATCTGCCTGACTCTTTCCCTGGTAACCTTAAAGACATTACCCACTTCCTCTAAGGTGCGCGCTGATCCGTCATGGATGCCGAAACGCAAAACCAAGATCTTTTTTTCCCTTTCCGTTAATGTGCTTAAAGCAGAGTTCATTTCATCTTTTAACATCGAGCGCACGGTTTCATTTGCCGGTGAAACCGCTTTTTTATCCTGAATAAAATCCCCGAAATGCGTATCCCCTTCATCACCGATAGGCATTTGCAGAGAAATAGGCTCCTGAGCAATCTTAAGAATAGATTTTATCTTGCCTTGCGGAAAACGCATTTTATGTGCGATCTCCTCCGGAGTAGGTTCCCGGCCGTTCTTTTGGACAAAGACCCTGGAAAAACGAATTATTTTATTAATTGTCTCGGTCATATGTACCGGGATCCTAATGGTCCGGGCCTGATCGGCAATCGAGCGGGTTATTGCCTGACGGATCCACCAGGTAGCATAAGTTGAAAACTTATAACCCCGCTTATATTCAAACTTTTCAACTGCGCGCATCAGCCCGATATTACCTTCCTGAATCAAATCCAGAAAAGATAGCCCGCGATTAGTGTATTTTTTAGCGATACTTACAACCAGGCGCAGGTTAGCTTCTACTAATTTCTTTTTGGTGCGGCTAAACTTAAGGTGCGTAGATTTTATCAACTTCATCTGCTCCTTAATTTTTGCCTGAGGCAGAGAAATTTCTTTTAAGATCTGCCGGCGACGATTACCGCTGCTTTTGCCTGAACGTTTTATATAATCAAGCTCCCGCAGTAACAAGCTTAATTTACGTACTGCTGTTTCAATTACAGAGGTCGTAAAATTAAGCTGTAATATTAAATTAACCGCATTTCCTTCGCTGCGGGTTTGCTTGGCTTTAGCTAAGATGCGCTTAAATCTGCCCATCACGCTGCTTTTCTTGATATGAATATCCTCTTTAACCACTTCTTCCATATTGATTTTTTCTTCCAGAATATCATTAGCTACAGCTAAAACTACATTTCTGGCAAACTTAGTTGCAAGACTGGCGCGCTTAAACTTATCTTCGGCATCTTCGATCTTCTTGGCCAGCTCAATTTCATTTTCACGGGTCAAAAGCGAGATCGACCCCATCTGCTTTAAATACATCTTTACCGGATCATCAAGCGGCATAAAACGCTCTTCACTCTTTAGCTGTTCCGTGAGCAACTCTTCACGTTGAGCAACTATATTCTGCTTATCCTGACTTGCCCGATTGGCAGACAAGCCGGGATCCCCCTCACCTTCCACGACCTGGATATCTTCATTACCCAATAATTCAAAAAGATGGTCGATCGCCACAGTACTTGAAAGATCCTCAGGCAGGAGATCATTCACTTCATCATAAGTAAGAAAACCCTTTTGCTTACCAAGGGCAATCAATTTTTCCATATCCTTAGTGGGCTGCTCTTTCTTCTTCATCTGTTAGTCGCCTTTCTTAATAAGATTGTGGAATTCCTGAACAAGACTATTTAACCTCTGTTCATCGCCCATATTTTGGGCGCTTTTTATCTGAACATGCAAGTACTCACGCTTAGATTTTAATCTCTGAACTTTAATCCGGGCAATGCAATCATTAACCGCTTTTTCCCGCTCATCTTCTAGAATCGCCGGCATAAACATTGTTTCACAAACAAGCTGGTTGGCATCATCTTCATTGAAATAATTCATCAGAATATTCGGCTCAATATTTTTCCCCTTCAGCACCAGATCATGCATCACCTGCACGATTTTTGCGGTTCGCGCATCCTGAAAATCAGAAGGAAGCAGCTCCTGCATAATCTTGCCGATTAACTCCTTTTCCTCGATCATAAATTTAATTAAAAGTTTCTCAACCGGATTAATCTCTGATAGCTTTTTCTGTACAATTGAGGGACTAAGCTTACTGTCGGTAACCTTAGTTTTTAATTTATTCAGCTCTTCAAGTATATAATGCTCGGATATTTTAAGATCCTCGGATAATTTTTTAATATACTCACCGCGCAAAATTGCATTGTCAAACCTATTAATCGTGAGCAGCATTTCTGAAGCAATCTGGCTCTTCCCGTGAGCCTCTCCTACATTATAGCGGCCTTTTAAAATCCCCAGCTTATAATCAAAAAAACTTAGCGCATTTTCAATCTTTATTTTCAGACTTTTTATTCCTTCCTGGCGCACGATAACATCAGGATCCTTGTCTTTTGGTAACGGAGCAATCTTGACATGCATGCCTTCCTCAATCAAAAGATCCAAGCTTCTCATAGTAGCCAACTCTCCTGCCGTATCTCCGTCGTAAACCATCACGACGTTATGCGTATAACGTTTAAGCAGCTTAATCTGCTCAAGGGTAAGCGCAGTACCTTGAGAAGCTACGATATTTTTCCATCCTTCTTGATAAGGCATTATAAAATCTAAATACCCTTCCACGATCACCACGCAGTCCAGGTCCCGGATAGAATCCTTGGCTAAATTCAAACCGAAAAGATTTCTGCCTTTAACATAAACAGGTGTTTCCGGGGAATTAATATATTTAGGTAAAGAATTATCCGTAACTCTTGCCCCAAATCCGATTACCTGGCCATGAATATTAAAAACAGGAATAATAATCCGGTTACGGAAACGGTCGTAATAACCCCCCGACTCCTTAGCTAAAACTAAACCGGCAGTCTCCATGAGCGAAAGAGGAATATTTTTTGATCTTAAAAAATTAATCAGGCCATCCCAAGCGCTTCCTGCCAGGCCTAAATGAAATTCTTTTATCGTCTCAAGCCTGATTCCCCGATTTAATAGATAATCTGATGCCGCCGTAGAATTCAGGGATTGAAGATTGTTTTCATAGAAACTTAACGCCAACTGATTAATTTTATATAACTGACTGCTTAAACTGGCTGCCCTGGCTACTTCCGGTTGATCCCATTGCGGTAAATGAACTCCGGTTTTCTTGGCTAAAATCTCAACTGCTTCCGGAAACTCCATTCTTTCATGGCGCATAAGAAATTTAAACGCATTTCCCGATTCACCGCAACCGAAACAATGATAGATCTGACGTTCCGCAGAAACCATGAAAGATGCAGTCTTCTCATGATGGAATGGACAGTTAGCCTTAAAATTCCGGCCTGCTTTTTTAAGCTGGATATATCCGGAAATTACCTCGACTATATCCAGACGGCCGAGAATATCCTCTAACAGATTTTCTGGTATAAGGTGCGCCATATTTACTTTCTCTTAATCCTTTTAAAACCCGAACAGGCAACAACTTTGAATGTTTGCTTTGCGGATTTTTCGATATTATCTAAAAGAAGATTTAACCCCAGATTATCGCTTGAAATATGGCCGGCAATAACCACATTAAGATTGGAATCTTTGACCTTTTTAAAATGCTCTTCGCTTAAATGCATTGAGACTAAAGTCCTTACTCCGGCCTTATACAATTTCCCAAAAACATCTTTTGAGCCTTCAGTGCCTCCGGTCATCTCCAGCAAGATCTTTCCCGCCGTTCGTTTTGGTGAACCCAGAATTATACGCGGACCGGTTTTTAATTTTTGAGCAAACTGATATTCGGGAATAGTATTTAAGATCTTCACGATATCTTCGACTAAACGCGGTTTTTTCTGCTTAAAAATATTATCTAAATACCTATAGACATGATTATCCGCAGGAGTATGCAGATTCATAAAAGGCATATTCAACAACCTGGCAGCATCCACAGGCCGGGTATGGTTTTGAGGTAAAACTCTACGCTGGACTTCAAGCATTCTTTCTTGGACCAATCTGGAAGCAGTCTTATGAGCAACTCCGGCCTGACACAATAAATCAATTTGTAGCCGCATTACTTCATGTAAACCCGCATAAGCCTTACCTTCAGGATGATGCCCGAGCACTAAATCCAACCCTTCTCTCTCCCGGATACGATCGCCAAGTAAAAGTTCGGCAACCTCAATATCAATACCGACCATTATCTTTTTTACTTCCAGCCCGGCATTCCCAAAAAGAATTGCCGAATCCTCGAAATTTTTTATTTTTTTCTTATCTTTACGCGGGTCAGCTAAGCGGCCGAATTTCAGCGCCTGATTATAAAAATTAATTAATTTCATTTATGGTTAAATCGCTTCATAACTTCGGCAACCGTAGGATTTAACTTTTCTTTGGCGCTAAATTTAGAAACAATATTATCCCATAACCAGTTATAGGTTTGAGGTGCTACGGCATAACACCGATTTCCTAAATAAGACGATTTCACTGAATCATTAAGGTATTTTACGCTTGAGATCATTAAAATATAAACTAATAACCCGGCTGTAAAAAATGCTCTAACTATGCCTAAAATGAGGCCGCCGAATTGGCTAAGCCTTGGTGAGGCCTCTAATTTTATAAAACGGTAAAGCATGCTACGCAAAACAACAAACCCAAGATATCCGCCTACAGCCAAAATCATAAAGATTAAAAAATCCAGAAACTCTAAAGGCATTGCCTTGGGAAGAAACCAACGCTGCAGCAAATCTGAAAGGTTAGTGTAATAATGTAGAGCGATATAAGTAGCAAAAATAATACCAAAAAACTTAAAAAGTTCAACCGGCAAGCCCATTTTAAAAGCGATGTAACATATTCTCAGCGATAGGATTACGATTATAATGTCAACAAAATTAAACTGGGTTATTGCCTCAACCATGGGATTCTCCTTTCTATCTGTGATTTAAAACAAAGTATAACATATTTACGGGCGGCTTGTCAAGGAAAGGGCTTTCTTTATTTCTTAAACCAGGAGATGGTCCGTTTAAGCCCCTCCTCAAGAGAAATAACCGGTTCCCAGCCAAGGCATTTTCTGGCTTTTGAGATATCCGGCTGGCGCTGTTTAGGATCATCAAGAGGCAATCTCTTATAGGCTATCTTACTTTTAGAATTTGTTAATCTTAAAACTAATCTGGATAGCTGGCTAATGGTAAATTCATTCGGATTTCCTAGATTTACAGGAAGATTTTCCTTAGCAAGCATAAGCCGGATTAACCCATCCACTAAATCGTCAATATAACAGAAACTTCTGGTCTGTTGTCCTTTACCATAAATTGTCAATGGTTTTGAATTTAATGCCTGGCAGATAAGGTTGGGCACCACCCGGCCATCATTACGGCGCATTCTAGGCCCATAAGTATTGAAAATACGTACGATTTTAGTATCTAATTTATGCATCCGATGATAGGCCATGGTTATGGCTTCGGCAAAACGCTTGGATTCATCATAACAACCGCGTACGCCGATAGGATTAACATGGCCCCAATAGCTTTCGACCTGAGGATGAACTAATGGATCACCATAAACTTCCGATGTAGAAAAAAGCAGAAAAACAGCTTTCTTTTGCTTAGCCAATCCTAAAGCGTTATGCGTACCCAAAGAACCTACTTTTAAAGTCTGGATAGGATAATCTAAATAATCATTCGGGGAAGCCAGCGAGGCGCAATGCAAAACATAATCTATTTTTCCCGCAATATCGATATAACTAGCGACATTACACTCAACTAATTGAAAATTCTTGTCCTCAAGCAGCGGTTTAACATTAATCAGCGTACCGGTAATAAAATTATCCAGACAAATTACCCGGTAATCTTTAGCGAGCAGCTTTTCGCACATGTGCGAACCGATAAAGCCTGCTCCCCCGGTAATCAGGACTGTCTTTTTTCGCATTGCTAGAGCCTCTCTACTTTTTCTTGATGCTTGCCTTTAAAAACATTCCGGGTATCAAAAATTAATTTGGCATTTTCTAAAACCATCGGATAATTGACTCCGGAGTGATCCGTAGCAATCAAAACACAATCATATTCACAGATTGTCTTACGGTTTAGTTTGATAGATTTTAAATTAAGATCTTTCATTTTTAAGAAAGGTATTATCGGGTCAAAATAAGAAATTTTTGCGCCTTGTTTTTTAAGGCTGTTGATTACATCAATACTGGGTGATTTACGCAAATCTTTAATATCTTTTTTATAGGTAACTCCCACAACCAGAATCTTTGATCCTTTTAAACGTTTTGCGCTATGCATCCTTAATACCTCTTCGATTCTTTTGACAACATATTCGGGCATATAGCTGATTACGTTGGAAGCCAATTGAATGAAGCGCGAGTGGAAACCGAAACTTTTTGCTTTCCAATGCAAATATAACGGGTCTTTAGGAATACAATGCCCGCCGACTCCGGGCCCCGGGTAAAAAGGCATAAAACCAAAAGGTTTGGTGCTGGCTGCATCAATTACTTCCCAAATATCAATTTTCATTTTATGCGCCATCATTGATAGCTCATCGATAAGTCCGATATTGATTAGGCGAAAGGTATTTTCAAGGAGTTTTACAGTTTCGGCGGCTCGAGAGCTGCTTACCGGGACTACTTTTTCAAGAATAATACGGTAGACTACCATAGCCAATTCGGTGGCCTCCGGAGTAATCCCCCCCATAACTTTAGGTATTTTCTGAATAGGGAATTCCTGATTACCCGGATCGATCCTTTCCGGAGAGAAGCAAAGAAAAAAATCTTTGGAGTGCTTAAGCCCGGTTTTTTCAAAAATAGGCAAAATCTCTTCCTCGGTCGTACCGGGATAAGTAGTGCTTTCTAAGATTATCAAAGCTTTAGCTTTTATATGCCGGGCCACTTGATTAACCGCATTTTTAATGAATGAGATGTCCGGGAGATACTTGCCTTTAAGCGGAGTGGGAACACAAATTAAAACTGCATCCGCCTGATGAATATCCGCAAAATCGGAACTTGCCTTAAGATAGCCACTAGCCAATACCCCTCTTAACTCTTTAGTACTGATATCGCTGATATAAGATCGGCGCTTAGCGATAGAATTAAGACGGTCGCGATCTATTTCAATCCCGATTACATTAATATGTTTCTTGGCAAATTCCAGCGCCAAAGGAAACCCCACATAACCTAAGCCGATTACGGCGATTTTTACCTGTTTATTTTTTATTCTTTTATTTAAATCCGATAAAGTTTTATTCATTGCCGCTCCCCACTCCGATATAGGTAAAACCTAACTTTTTAAGCTGGCCCGGGTCATAAATGTTTCTGGCGTCCACTACCAACGGATGCTTTAAGGCCTTTTTTATTTTTATAAAATCTAACTCCTTAAATTCATTCCATTCCGTGGCAACAATAAGACAATCCGCACCACGAACCGCCTGATACGGATCCTTGCAAAAAACTATATCTTTCATGAATCTCTTAGCTTTTTCCATGGCTTTAGGATCATAGGCTTTGATTTTTGCCCCTTCCTGCACTAACGCGTTAATCAAATCAATGCTCGGGGAATTCCTTAAATCATCGGTATTCGCCTTAAAAGCCAGGCCTAAAACAGCAATACTCTTATCTTTTATAATCCATAAAGCATCTTTAATTTTACGAAAAACAAACTTCTTCTGTTCTTCATTGGTATTTCTTACGGCTTTGAGAATATCAAAATCATAACCTATCTTTTCGGCGATAGTAATAAAAGCATCCAGATCTTTCGGAAAACATGAACCACCATAACCAATTCCGGCATGTAAAAAATGACGGCCGATACGATTATCTAAGCCCATTCCCTGCGCCACTTCTTTTACATTAGCCCCAACCCGGTCGCAAATCTGGCTAAGGGCATTAATAAACGAGATTTTAGTAGCCAGAAAAGCATTAGAAGCGTGCTTAATTAGCTCTGCTGATTTAATATTAGTTACTAAGATCGGCCGATTTAGCGGCTGATATAAACTAGTCATTATTTGTCTGGCTTTAGCACTCTCTACTCCCACAACAATCCGGTCAGGGTGGGTAAAATCATTTATGGCTGAGCCTTCGCGCAGAAATTCAGGATTAGAAACCACATCAAACTTATATTTCTTTTTAATGTAAGCGGCTATTGTCTTCTTCACCCAACTGCAAGTTTCAACCGGCACAGTAGATTTCTCAACAATTAACCGGTAACCGTTCATATTTTGTGCAATTGTCCGGGCAACATTCTCAATCCCGGTTAAATCCGCTTCTCCATTTTCCAGAGAAGGCGTTCCTACGGCGATAAAAATAACCTCACTGGCCTTTACCGCATCCTTAATACTAGAGGTAAACTTAAGCCGTTTTTTCTTGAGGTTATTACAAATTAGCTCCTCTAAACCCGGTTCATAGATAGGGATAACCCCTTTTTTAAGTTCACTAATCTTTTTTACATCGTTATCCGCACAGATAACATTATTACCGAGTTCGGCAAAACAGGCACCGCTGACTAAACCTACATAACCAGAGCCGATAATCGAAATGTTCACTTTAATACTCCTATATTTATCTTATTTTATTGAGCGCCGGATTTCTTCTCAGTTAGCGACTGATCAAAACCGAATTCATTTTCCGGGAAGGCCTTAAGCCTGAAGGTGAAAAATATACTTGTTCCGCTGATTTCCTTCTTATTAAGGGTAATATCCAGCTCCCAACAATGCAGATCGCGAGTCAAGGTATACTCCTGCTCCTGAGAACCAAGATCGAAAAGATCAGTCTTTTTAAAATTATAACGCTGGTACATTCCGAATTTCCATTTGGGGCTAAGCCGCCACCTTAAATCCAAAGTAACTTCGTTTTTACCTTTTCTTTCGTAGCGCTGGCCGACTCCAAAGGAGCGATCTTTCCCTAAATCCAATGTCAAATCATAGTTAGCTAAAGAAAAACGGTTATAATTTACATTATCGCGATCTGAATGTTCGTAGGTTGCATCTCCTTCAAGGCGTAACCATGAATAAGGAAGCACCTTTAATTTAAAAAGAACATCTGAAAGCTGACTGACAAATTTTTTGTTGGTATTAGTCAAAAATGCATTATCTCCGTTCTTAGGGTCAACCACATATTCGGTAGTTACCAGAAAATCCACGAAATCAATACTCTTTCCTTCGCGTTTAGTTTGCAGCTTATTAGACAAACCCAAAGAAAAAGTATTACCGCGGTTGATAGAATCTACGCTATCGATCTGTTTTATATTTGTCCCCGGGATAGTCGGCACATGCGTATAAAGATAGGCAACCGTAGGCGTAATGATATGCCTTAAGCCGTTAATATCCATGTTCAAGAAATTAGATTTAACATCAAATATGCGGTAGAATTTCGTGCTCATGTCTGCTCCGCCTGAGAAAATCGTACGTATGATTCCCGTCTGATCATTTGCTCCCTTGTCATAAAAGGTTTGCCGGCTGGAAACAAAAGGCCTAAATTGTATAAAAGCAATCTTCATTGGTTGAGAGATCGTATTTTTAGTATCTAACCGTGCCACCGTTACATCGTCATTAGTTGGTACAGGCATCATCGATCCCTTTTTATTATAATTTCCCAGTTGGGTTATATTCTCAAAATAAAATGGCGTTTCCCATAATTGTAAACTCGGAAGGCTGTAGTTTAATTCCGGTAGCTTCTCAATCTGATTAAACCAATGGTTAGTGCGCATCTGCAAAAGAATATCCAAACTGGAATAATTAAAAGCATGATGGAATAAGGCGTAACTAAGTGGCTGGCTATCTTTCTCATACTCACGGAAAAAATAATCTTGCAGGAAATTATGATTAGCCGGATAGCTTGAATCAAGCTTCCTTCTTTCGTCCGTAATTTTAAAGAATTCAGAGACAAAATTAGTGCGTTGATCAATATCCCATTTATGCCGCCAACGCATAAAATAACGCTGAAACTCCGTCGGCATCCCCTTTGGCTGATCAGCGGGTTTTTCCTGCGTGTAATAAAACTTAAACTCACCCTTTCCAACACCCGGAGTTCTGTAATTTGTGTAAAAACCTTCTGCCCAGCCCAGTTTATTGCGGTAATCAAGTAGAAACCTACCATCCACATTACTGGTAATATTATAACGCCAGGCGCTCAATAAATATGGCCCCCAATCCTTCCTGGTTCCCGGCTCAACTTGCACGTGCATGAGCGGCTCTTTCATCGAATAATTAAACTTGGGAAGATAGGCAACCGGAACAGCGCCAAGATAAAGCGTAGCCTCTTTGGCCTGCGTCTTATCCCCGGGAAACATATTCAATTTCTTTGCCTCAAAACGATAATGCGGTTGATCTAGGCTACAAGTGGTAAAATAACCTCTCCTGGCAATAAATTCACTATCACTTACCTTTTCTACCTTTTTAGCCTTGCCAAAATATGGGTTAGCACGAAAATCCGCGTCAAGGATTACCCCTTTCTTATCGGCAAAATTATAAATTATTTTCTCTCCGGTAACTACCCCCTTGGCATCCTGCAGCCTGGCATTGCCTTCAGCCACTCCATCCCTTGTTTGCATATTGACTCTTAATTTATTACAAGTCAGCTTTGAGCCTTTATAAGTAACTTCGATATTACCGGTAGCACTGACTTCTCTGCTATCGGCAGAGTACTCAACATTGTCGCCATTAATAATTATGGGAGATTCTTTAGCTTCTTCGGCAAAGATCAATCCGCTAGATAAAACGAGCGCGTTAAAAAAACAAACTAAAAATATTATTCTTTTAAATTTGTTAAGCGGGATCTTAATCACAAAATTTCTCATTTCAACAATCTTTCCTTAACTAAATATCCTGCACCGATTAAGCCGGCATCAACTCCTAATTTGGCTTTAAATATTTTCACCCTTTTTGCCTGAACGCTCATGGCGCGCTGCCAAATCGCTTGTTTTACGCTTTTAAATAATATATTGCCTGCACCGGCCACCCCACCGCCAATGACCACGACATCAAGATTTAGTAAATTTACAGCACCGGATAAAGCCAGGCCCAGCCTCTGTCCGACTTTGCTCCAAAATTTTATTGCCTTGGCATTATTATGACCGGCTAAGCGGCTGACTTCTTCAAGAGAAATCTGCCGGCCGAATAATTTAGATGCTTCTTTAATTATGGTATTATTTCCGATATATGATTCAAGGCAAGCCCGGCTTCCGCAACCACAAGGAGGACCGTTTTCATTAAGCGGCAAATGGCCGATTTCTCCGGCAGCATTATCAGCGCCCCGGAACAAAACCCCGTTAATAATTAGGCCTCCCCCCACCCCGGTACCTAAAGTCAAGCACAGTGCATTTTTATATCCGGCTGCAGCTCCGCACCTGTGCTCAGCCAGAGTCATAAGATTAGCATCATTGTCAATAACAATCGGAAGTTTTAACTTTTTTTCTAAAATTTTCTTAAAGCCAACATTATTCCATCCCTTGATGTTGGGAAAAAAGTGTACGATTCCGCCAAAGGTATCTATCGGACCAGGTAAACCCAAACCTACTCCTAAAATAGAAGATCTAGCTAAACCATGATTAAAAATAAAACTATTGATTATGCCGACAATACCGACAATAAGCTTAGGCTTATTATTGAAACTCCTTGTGCTAAAAGAGTTTTTGGCTCTAATCTTTAAATTAGTATCCAGCAAAGCACACTTTAAGTTCGTGCCCCCTAAATCTATCCCAATAATAAATTTTTTAACCATTGTGGTATTTTATATTAAAACATCTCGTTTTTCAAGGAATAACTTTACTTTTAGGCAGGGGTAAAACAGACTTTGTTTTTACCAGTTTCCTTAGCCAAATAAAGGGCTTGATCCGCCAGCTCGATTGCATCCTGCATATTCAAAGCATTATCCGGAAAAGTAGAAACCCCTATGCTTGCGGTAACTTTAAGCTCCTCATCATAAACCCTGATTAATACGGTTGCGATTGCCTGACGAATACGCTCGGCGGCAAAATTAGCCTGATCCCGGTCTGTTTCAGCCAAAACAATAGAAAACTCCTCTCCTCCGTAACGGCCGAAAAAATCAATCTGCCTGATTGCTTCAGATATGATCTTAGAAACCTGGCGTAATATAGCATCCCCGACTAAATGGCCGTAATGGTCGTTAAACTGCTTAAAGTTATCGATATCGACCATTAGAAAAGTTAAATGCAGTTTATTTTTTTTAGAACGCTTTAATTCTTCGCTAAAACGCTCCAGAAAATATCTGCGACAGTAAGCACCCGTAAGCGAATCGGTAATCGTTAAACTTTGAACCTTCTCGTACAACAATGCTCTTCTGAGCCCAATCAAAAGTTGCTGAGTGAGTATTCCAAACTTTTCCTTATCCGCCTCCGGTATTCTATCCACCGCCAAGTATCCGATAATTTGATTTTCTTCAATATTTAAAGGCAGGATATTATAATCTTTATATTTTATTAAATCTGCAGCTTCTTTTATATAGCGGCAATCACCTACCGAAATGTAATTCTTCAAACTTTTGTTAAAGATAGCGAAAACTTTTTCCTCCTCCAGGCTATTACAAATATCCTTGGCTAACTCATAAATAGCCAAAGTATCAGCGAATTTTTCATTAAGCTGCCTATTTTCTAGATCCAGGCGATCTTTGGCTTGAGTCAAACTATTGAATTCACTAAGCAACACTGAATTTTGCTCGCTAAAGAACTTCAAGCGGCTTAAAAAAAATGTTTTTAAAAATATAAACCACAAAATTGATATAAATGAAAATAAAATTATATGGAGCATACTCGGTTTCTTCCTTTTTCCTTAGCTTTATACATGGCTTTATCGGCTTTTTGGATCAATTCATCATCATCCTTGGTATCAAGCGGCAGGCTTGCTACTCCGATAGAAACAGTGATGTGTGTCTCATTGCGGCGTAAGATAATCGTCTTTTTTTCAATCCTGCCTCGCAGATCTTCTGCCAGAACTAAAGCCTTCTGTTTATTTAATCCGCTCAACATAACCAAAAACTCTTCTCCGCCGAAACGGCATAATAAAGGATTAACCTCCCTTAAAGAACTTTTGAGCAATAATCCAACTTTCTTGAGCACAATATCTCCGGCAGTATGGCCGAATTTATCGTTATATTGTTTAAAAAAATCAATGTCGATCATCATCAACGATAAATATTGATCCAGGCGCTGGCAACGTTTCACCTCGTCTTTTAAACGGCTGACAAAATGATGTTTGGTAAAAAGGCCGGTAAGATCATCGTGGATTGCCAGCTCCTCTTTTTTGTGAAAAAGCAGGCTATTCTCCAATGCCGCTGATCCCAAATCAGCTACCAATGCCAAAAAACGCAGATCATCCTGAGTAAAAAAACCTGCCTTCTTACTTTCAAGCCGTAACAGGCCAAGTAAAGAGTCATGGCTAACTAAGGGCGAACTGATCAAGGAAAAAATCTGGCGCCGATCCTGAAGCAGGGTCTTTTCCGGGTCAAAACGAAAATCATTCTTTAAATCCTCAACGATAAGCTGGTTGGAGTGCCTTAAGACCCATTGATCAAAAATATCGCCTTCCTTTGAAAGTATAACTAAATCGCTGTCATCTTTGAGCGAATAAACAAGATTTAATCTCTGGTATTGATTGTCCACCAAATAAAATAAAGCAATTCCCCGGTTATCTGAGATCAAGGAATAAACCGCAGCGGTCAATTCGCGAATAACCGTATCTGTCTTTAAGGAAACATTCAATTTTTCGATTATTTTTTTTAGGTTGTCATAGCGGGTAATCTTTAACTTAAGCGCCTTAGCCAGCTGGCGGCTCTTTTGAATATCGACATTAATAATGTTGATCTGCTCTGAGCTGTGCTCAATTTCAGATTTAATCAGCGCGGACTTTCGGGAGGATAATTTTAAAAAATAGATAAATATAGAGATGTTGGCGAGAGTAAATACCAGGGAAACAACTAAATTAATCTTTTCATGAAGGAAAACAGAATTGAATAGAAGCAAGCAGAAAGAGATAATTAATAAAAAAACTGGTATTTTGCTAGAGGAGTTTTTCAAAGGCATCTGGGCAACTTAAACTTTAAGCTGGATTTTAAAGCCTAACGAATAGCTTCTTCAGTGCTCTTATCAAAAAAATGCCCCTTGCTCATATCAAAAACCACGTCCATTTCCTGATTAATCCGGGGACGGTTATGAGCGTCTACGCGGGCAATAAAGGTATGCCTGCCCGTATTTAAATAAAGATAAACCTCTGAGCCAATCGGTTCGAATACTTCACAATTGACTTTAACAATATTCTCAGGCGGGGCTTGCGAAATAAATAATCTATCGTAAATATTTTCGGATCGAATTCCAAAGATTACCTCCAGGCCTACATAATTAGCCATCTTCTTATACATATCTTCAACCAACTTAACCCGGATCTTACCTTCATCAAAGTACAGCTTGCCTTCTTTCTTGATAATCTGTCCCTGCATAAAATTCATCGGCGGAGAACCGATAAAACCGGCAACAAACTTATTCCTCGGATGGTCATAAACATCAATAGGATCACCTAATTGAGAGATCGCCCCATCTTTCATTACCGCAATTCGATCTCCCATCGTCATCGCTTCGACCTGATCATGAGTTACATAAATGATCGTTGTCTGCAGCCGGATATGTAACTTATGGATCTCCGTGCGCATCTGTACGCGCATTTTAGCGTCAAGATTACTCAAGGGCTCATCAAATAAAAACACTGTCGGTTTTCTGACAATCGCCCTACCCACGGCTACCCGTTGACGCTCCCCTCCGGAAAGCTCACGTGGCTTTCGTTTAAACAGGCGCTTAATCCCTAAGATCTCAGCTGCCTCATTGACCCGTTGAGCGATCTCCTGCTTAGGCATACGGCGCAGCCTCAAGCCAAACGACATATTCTCCTCAACGCTCATATGCGGATAAAGAGCGTAGTTCTGAAACACCATGGCAATATCACGGTCCTTTGCCGGAACTTCATTAACCAGTTTGTTCCCGATATAGATACTGCCTGAACTTATATCTTCTAAACCGGCAATCATTCTTAAGGTGGTGGATTTACCGCAACCGGAAGGCCCGACTAAAACCATAAATTCTTTATTTTCGATCCCTAAATTAATTTTATTGACGGCAAGGATATCCCCTTTAAAAACTTTACAAACATTATCTAAACTTACCTGGGCCATTTAATTCTCACTTGATTAAGTAAAACCCACTAATTATATAAAATTAACTAAAGTAATCGAGTAATTGATTTAAAGTATCCTTCATATTCTTGCGATTAACAATCATATCGATAAGCCCATGCTCTAATAAAAACTCCGAGCGCTGAAAGCCAGCGGGAAGCTTCTGACGGATAGTCTGCTCAATGACCCGGGGCCCGGTAAAACCAATCAAGGCTTTAGGCTCCGCCATAATTATATCACCGACACTGGCAAATGATGCCATAATCCCGGCCATCGTGGGATTAGTCAGTACCGAAATATAAGGTAATTTTGCCTTACGCAAATAAGCTAAAGCGGCGCAAGTTTTGGCCATCTGCATAAGGCTAAACATCCCCTCATACATCCGCGCCCCTCCTCCTGAACCGGAGACAATAATCATCGGTAGCTTATTTTTAGTAGCAAACTCAATTGAGCGGGTAATTTTTTCTCCTACCACCGAACCCATCGAGCCCATGATAAAGCGTGAGTCCGTAACCGCCATAACCACCCGCCTACCGTTAAGCTTACCTTCGCCGGAAACAACCGCATCTTTTAATCCTGTAGCTTCCTGGTCTTGATTTAATTTTTCTTTATAAGTTTTTGGGCCTTTAAAATCAAGCGGGTCCAGAGAGATCATATCTTTATCAAATTCCAGAAAACTATTCTGATCAAATAATAAATCAATCCTTTCGTAAGCCGTCAGCCCGAAATGATAATTACACTTAGGACAAACTTTGAAATTTTCATCCAGGGTTTTATTATAAAGAGTTTCGGAGCATTCCTCGCATTTAGTCCACAAGCCCTCGGGAATCTCTCTTTTCTTTAACCGCACAATCGTATATTTTGGTTTACCGAATAGAGCCATTGTTTAGACCTTGTCTAATTTATTGACGACTAGACCAGAAAGAACTTTTGGATAAAAATAAGTGGATTTAAGGGGCATCTTATTGCCACCCAAAGCCACATTAATAATCTGTTCAATTTTAACCGGATTTAAAAAAAAGGCTATATTTAGAGGATCATTATCTACCTGTTTCATGAATTCTACCGGATCCGGACTATAGCTTATATTCTGCAAATTAGCTAAATCAAGTTTTAAAATATTTTTTAATACCAGGTAATTAAGAATCGCTACATCCAGAGCCCTGTACTCTTTGGGCTTATCGGCAATTAATTTATCCAAAATACGTACATTCTTTAAGCGCAATAAATAATACTTTTTTTCCTTATAAAAACCTATTAAGTGCTCAGTGCAGCCGGCTTTTTCCATAAGAAAAAGAAAACGCACCCTGTCTTTTATCTGGTCGACATCAAAATATTCCTTAGCCCGGATGATAAAATCATTGATATCCAATTTAGACTCCAGCCTAAGCAAGCGATGTATCGGTAAAATAGATAAACCACGCGGATCAGGATTAGTAAAATACGCCAGGCAATAATTAAAGTCTTCTTCGCCGGTAAATTGACTTTGAAGTTTTTCCTTCATTAGATCGCGATACGCGCAGGAAACTTCATAACGGTGGTGTCCGTCAGCAATAAACATATTTTCATCATTAGTGCCGGATTCAATCGCCTTTAAGCTAAGCGGATCGTCGATCCGCCATAATTTATGCACGGTTTTCTCATCATCAGTTACTTCAATAAATGCCTTAAGAAGAGGTATATTCTTCTGAAATATCCTCTGGATGATGCGTTGCTTATCCTGAAAAACGATAAATATCGGGCTAAGATTTGCTTTAACCTGCTTAATCAGCTTGAACCTGTCAAGCTTGGCTGCGCTATGCGTATTCTCGTGCCCAAAAACAGGAGATTTCTTTTCATCACCGAGACTGAGTAGAGCGATAAAACCCAATCGGGTTTTTTTCTCTCCGCGAATAACATATTGCTGGCTGTAAAAATAGACTCCTGGACGTTCATCTTGAATCAAAATATCATCCTTTAGCCACGCACGAAAAATTACTCCTGCCCGGCGGTATTTATCATCTCCGGGTAAATCCTTCCCTAAAAGTATGTGGATGAAATTATGGAGTGAACGTTCATGAAGCTTCTCTTGAGCGGACGGCGAGATTACATCATAAGGAGGGCAAACTACCTGCTTAAGGTCTGCGACTTTTTCCTGATTATAAACTAATGCCCTAAATGCTTTTATTCTAGTCATATTAATGGCCCGGGCAGCCAGAGCAGCCCTCTTTTGCCTTCGGGCAACCTTCAATAGCTGTGCGCTTTGAAGATTTATCGGTTTTTTTATAATCCGTAGCGTAGAAACCTGACCCTTTAAAAATGAATCCTGCGGAACTGCTGATTAATTTTCTTAATTTTTTTCCGCATTGCGGACATTTAGTCTCTGGCTTAGCGGTGATGCTTTGCAAAATCTCAAATTTATGTTTGCAAGACAAACATTCATATTCATAAGTAGGCATGTTACTCTTTGTCTCCTTTGTAAATGATCACCTAACGGAATGACTTTTTAAATTTTTCCGTAAAACCTTCTTTAAAACTCAAATCCTCACCGCCAAGGCGGGCAAATTCTTCTATAAGTTGCCTCTGTTGCACGGTTAACTTGGTAGGAATTTCAATATCAACCCTGACCAATTCATCACCAATATCTCGAGAATGTAGGTCCGGCATTCCTTTGCCCTGAAGACGGAAAGTTTTGCCACATTGAGTACCCGCAGGTATCTTCATGGTTAATTTTCCACCTAAAGCCGGAACCTCGACTTCCCCTCCTAAAACAGCTTTAGCCAAACTAATATTAACAAAAGTAATAATGTCCGTGTTGTGCCTTTGAAAAATAGCGTGTTGCTTAACCTCAATAACTACATATAAATCTCCACGGCTATTTGTTCCTGCTTCGCCTTCACCCCGAACACGTAATTGTGAATCATTATCTACCCCGGCAGGAATCTTGACTTTAATCTTTTT
Source organism: Candidatus Omnitrophica bacterium CG11_big_fil_rev_8_21_14_0_20_41_12 (assembly GCA_002796135.1). Taxonomy (GTDB): domain Bacteria; phylum Omnitrophota; class Gorgyraeia; order Gygaellales; family Profunditerraquicolaceae; genus UBA6249. The sequence goes on along the minus strand of PCWB01000034.1, from coordinate 7,977 downwards.
GGTGATTTTAGTTCTGCCCTCTCCGCGGCAATCCGGGCAAGGAGTAGCAATAGTGGAACCTTCGCCGCCACAACGTGAACAAGTTTGCGCTAACTGAAAAAAACCATTAGAAACTACAGTTTTTCCCGTTCCTCTGCATTGCGAACAAGTAGCTTTCCTGGTTCCACTTTTGGCACCGCTACCGGAGCAACTCGCACAAATTTCATAACGGGGAACAGTTATGGTCTTTTCCGTGCCGGTAGCCGCCTCCTCCAGTGAGATCTTCAGGGCAATCTGCAGGTCCCGTCCGCGCCTTCTGGCAGAAGCACTTCTTGATTGCCGGGGCCCGAAAATATCAAAACCAAGATCTCCGAATATTTCTTCAAATATACTTGCGCCGCCGCCAGAACCACCGCCCATCTCTCTAAAAATACTGCTAAAATCAGCACCTCTAAAAATATCTTCTTGGGCGTATTTCTGGTCTATTCCGGAATGGCCATACTGATCATAAAGGTTTCTTTTGGTAGAATCGGAAAGTACAGCATAAGCTTCGGAAATTCCTTTGAATTTTTCCTCGGCTTCTTTTTTTTGCTCAGACGGTACACGATCCGGGTGAAATTTAAGCGCCATCTCACGGTAAGCTTTTTTTATCTCATCCGTACTGGCACTTTTCTGCACTCCCAGAATCTGGTAATAATCACCCTTAACAGACATACTTATTTATTTCTTCCCGTTATTATCTTCTTCTTTATATTCAGCGTCGATAATATCCTCATCTTTTTTAGGCTCACTTCCCGTATCCTGTTTTTCTGCTTCCGGGCCCGCAGCTGCCTGGCCTGGCTGTGCTTGCTGCTGCTTGGCATTAGCCTGCTTATAAATTTCCTCCGCAAGCTTATGAGAAGCCTTGGTTAAATCCTCCATACCTTTTTTAATTCTATCTATATTTTTATCTTTTATCGCAGCTTTCAAATCATTAGCCTTGGCTTCAATGTCCGCCCGCTCAGTTTGATTAACTTTATCGCCGTAATCTTTTAATGATTTTTCAGTTGCATACACTAAATTATCCGCTTGATTAACGATCTCAATCTCTTCTCTCTTTTTAGCGTCATCAGCGGCAAATTTTTCAGCGTCTTTAACCATCTTGTCGATCTCTTCTTTAGATAGTTTTTTAGGAGCACTAATGCGTATTGATTGCTCTTTGCCGGTTCCTAAATCTTTAGCTGAAACATGCACAATACCGTCCCGGTCAATATCAAATTTCACTTCAATCTGCGGAACGCCACGCGCAGCTGCGGGAATTCCCAATAGATCAAATCTTCCCAACTCCACATTGTCATTAGCCATTTGTCTTTCACCTTGCAAGACACGTATGGTAACCGCAGTTTGATTATCCGCAGCAGTTGAAAATACCTGACTTTTTTGCGTGGGAATGGATGAATTTCTTTCGATTAATTTTGTATTCACACCACCTAAGGTTTCAATACCTAAAGAAAGCGGGGTAACATCCAAAAGCAGCACATCTTTAACTTCTCCGGTAATAATTGCCGCTTGAACCGCCGCACCTAATGCCACGCATTCCATCGGATCAACTCCACGCTCAATTTTTTTACCGACATAATCTTCAACAAATTTTTGCACAATCGGCATACGCGTAGGCCCGCCGACCATAATAATCCGGTCGACCTCTTTAGAAGTTAACTTAGCATCATTTAACGCCTGCTCCATAGGATGGCGGCACCGATCGATGATCGGACCAACTAAATCCTCTAATTTTGCACGCGTAATATTCATCGTTAAATGTTTCGGTCCGCTAGCATCAGCGGTAATAAAGGGAAGATTGATATCCGTGCTCACTGTAGAAGATAATTCAATCTTTGCCTTCTCGGCAGCTTCACGCACCCTTTGCACTGCCATTTTATCACTCATTAAATCAATACCGGTTTCACGTTTAAATTGTCCGGTGATAAATTCCAGAAGAACCTTGTCCATATCTGTACCGCCCAGCTGCGTATCACCACTAGTTGACTGGACATGGAATACCCCCTGAGCCATCTCCATAATTGTGACATCCAGCGTACCGCCACCCAAATCAAAAACCATGATCTTCTGCTCTTTACCGGCTTTCTCTAAACCGTAAGCCAGGCAGGCAGCCGTAGGCTCATTAATAATTCGTAAAACCTTTAAACCGGCAATTTCACCGGCATCCTTAGTTGCCTGACGCTGATTATCGTCAAAATAAGCAGGACAGGTGATAACTACATCTTCAATTTTATCCCCAAGATAGTTTTCAGCATCCTGTTTAATTTTCTGCAAGATAAATGCGGAAATCTGTTGCGGGGTATATTCTTTACCATAAGCTTTAAATTTAAAATCCGTACCCATTTTTCGTTTGACTGCCTGAATAGTGCCTTCAGCGTTAATTGCCGCCTGGCGTCTTGCAGGTTCACCGACCAAACGGGTTCCGTCTTTAGTAAATGCTACATAAGAAGGAAACGCCTTACCTGAAGCAACCCCGGCTCCTTCTGCCGAGGGAATAATCACCGGCCTCCCGCCTTCCATAACCGCTGCTGCTGAATTCGATGTCCCCAAATCAATTCCAATAACTTTTGCCATTTCATCCCTCCGTCTTTTTCGAAACTTTCACTTTTGCGGTTCGCAGTACCCGCTCATGTATTAAATAACCTTTTTGTAATACCTCAACTATCGTATGTTCCGGTAAATCTTTATTCTCGGCCTGCATCAAGGCTTCATGGTAGTGCGGATCAAATATTTTATTTTCAGCTTCGATGGGCTTTACTCCATGCTCCTTCAACATCTCATATAAATGCGCCAAAATCATCTCCACCCCTTTTAAAAAAGCAGGCAGATCCTCTTTACTAGTTTCAGCCAAATTAACCGAACGCTCCAGATCATCGAGCACATTAAGTAAATCTAAAATTAAACCTTCATTAGCAAATTTTACGAATTCCTGCTTCTCCCGGTCAATGCGCTTGCGCGTATTCTCAAAATCAGCCTGATTCCGCAGCATCTTATCCTGACTATCCTTAGATAACTTGGCCTCCCCTAAAAGGCCAAGGTATTCTGATTCTTTAAGAGTGACCAGCTTTTCCTCTTGATGGTTATGATTTTTATGCTCGGACGCTTTGTTATTTTTGGCCTCTTCCATATATTTTATAAATCCTCCAGCACCTCGCTTAAAACTTCGGAAACATATTCCAATGTCGAAATAATATGCTTATATTCCATCCGCATCGGGCCTAATACCGCTAATCTTCCTGAGGGTTGATTACGCATATTGTAGCTTGCAACAATCAAAGAGCAATTCTCCATCTCCGGAAAACCCAATTCACTCCCGATATAAACCTTAACTGTCCCTGAAAAATCACGATTAATAATATCCAGTAAGCGCTTCTTATCCTCCACTAACTTAACTAAAAGCCTTATTTTGTCAACATCTCTAAACTCTGGCTGATCAAGTATACGGCCGATCCCTTTGTAAAACATCTTATCCTGCCACTCCAGGAATGAAACAATTCCCGCATAATGTGTAATTTCAGAAATTACTTCAGAGGTATTTTCTAAAGCTTCATCAAGCCGGCTAATCTTTTTATTGCAGTCCTTAAGAATACGCTGCTTCTCATCATCCAAGAGATCTATTTGTTGGATAAGAAAATCTACGTAATAACGGTAGCCCAGATCCGTAGGAACCCTGCCACCTGAAGTATAAGGATGTTTAAGGTATCCTGACTGATCAAGTTCGGAGAAAATATTCCTGATTGTTGCCGAGCTTAATTCAAACTCCTCGGCAATATCATCTGAGGCAACAGGAAGCGCACTCTTAATATAGCGGTTGATAGCCGAATGCAAGACTGACTTCCTTCGAGAGTTATAATCAACTGTACGCACTTTTACTCCTGCTGAATACTTTTTGGAATTATAATGTTAAGGGGTAATTTTAACATAAAATGTCGATTTGTCAACAAAATTAGCAGTTAATTCACTAGAGTGCTAATCAATAATCCTTATATCCTTATCTTGCCATAGCTGATCATAAAGTTGGCGGGAAATACTCAAATCTATTTTTATCCCTTTTTGTAAATAGTCAATTTTGTTAACCTTAGCTTTACGGTAGAAAAAATCAACCAACTCCATACGCTGGTGCGGAATAACTATCTTTAGATTCAACATCCGAGCGCAGAAGCTCTCTTCTACCTTAGCAATTAATACCCTCAGATTTTCGCCTGTTTTTGCCGAAAACAAAATGGATCCCGGAAAATCATTTTTAGAAACTTCCAGCCAGCCGCGATCCTCAATTATATCGATTTTATTTAAAACTACAAGTACCGGCTTATCCTTTGCTCCCAGCTCATCTAGAACCTCAAGCACAGCTTGATTATGTTGATAAAGCCGGGTATCAGAAACATCTAAGACATGGATTAATAGATCCGCCTCATTAACCTCTTCTAAAGTCGCCTTAAAAGCCTCGATCAAGTGATGCGGCAGATCATGTAAAAAACCAACTGTATCGGAGATAATAATGTTTTGCCCATTTAAAAGCTGGAGGCTCTTAGAAAGCGGGTCCAAAGTAGTAAATAATTTCTCCGAAGTAATCTGCGTAGATTGAGTAAGCAAATTAAGCAACGTGGATTTTCCGGCGCTGGTATAACCAACTAAGGCCACCAAAGGCAAATTATTGCTCTTTCTTCTTTTATGCATCGTCAAGCGGTGCAACCTGAGAGTTTTTAAATCATTTTTTAATTTATCGACCTTTTTTCTTACTTGACGCCGGTCAACCTCTAGCTTGGTTTCCCCGGGGCCGCGCGTACCGATACCTCCACCTAAATTTGAAAGAACGATACCCTTACCGGCCAAGCGGGGAAGTAAATATTGTAACTGGGCCAACTCCACCTGCATTTTTCCTTCGGGGCTTTTTGCGCGCCGGCTAAAAATATCCAAAATCAGCTGGGTGCGGTCAATGGTTTTTTTACCGATTGCTTCTTCCAAATTACGTTGCTGGGTACCGCTTAAATCATGGCTGAAAATTACCGTATCCACACCTTCCTCATTGGCGATCGCGCTAATCTCCTCAACCTTGCCTTTGCCGATAAAATAATTGGCCGTAGCTTTTTGGCAGATACAAATTATATTCTCAACGACTTCAACAGAGGCTGAAAGAGCTAATTCCTCCAACTCGCTAGATATATCCTCAATGCGCCAATGGCCTTGGTCTGTCTTTAATTGAATACTTACTAAGAGAGCTTTTTCCATAATTTTAAAGCAATTTGAGCTGATGTTTGAGTTTTATTGATATTAATCCACATGATACGTTTATCATTTTTAAACCAACTACATTGACGCTTAGCGTAATGTCGGCTATTACGCTGAATAAGACGCCTGGCCTCCTCAAGCGCGTATTCTCCATTAAAATAACCTCCTAATTCACGGATCCCGATTGCCTGGGCAGCAGTTTTACTTAATCTATATTTAACTAATCTCTTTACCTCATTAACTAAACCTAATTTAAACATTTTATCGACCCTTTGATCTATTTTTTTATAAAGCAGCTCCCGGTTTAAATTTAAACCGAAAATATTTATTTCATATTCATCCCCTAATCCCACCCTAGATTTCTGTAAAACAGATATGGGTTTACCTGTCTTTAAATATACCTCCAGCGCCCGGATAATCCTTCTTGAATCATGCGGATGGATTTTTTTAGCGGCTTGGGCATCGACGCGAGCTAACTTCTTATAAAGGTACCGGCTGCCCTTAAGCTGAAGCGCTTTGTTTAATTTTGCTCGAATTGATCTATCTTTGGAGACTTTCGGGAATAACCCATCGATAATAATCGAATAGTAAAGCCCGGTGCCGCCTACAAAAAACGGTATTTTCCCTTTTAAAAAAAGTTCGTTACAAATCAATAACGCATCTCTGCGGTACTTGGCGACATTATACTCTTGGGAAGGTGCAATTACATCCAGCAAATGATGTCTGATCTTTTTTCTTTGAGCAGAATCAACTTTAGAGGTAAGGATATCCATGCCGCGGTAGACCTGCATGGAATCACAAGAGATAATTTCCGCTTTAATTTTTTTAGCCAGCTTAATTGCGATAGCGGATTTGCCGATGGCCGTAGGTCCCAGAAGAAAGATTATTTTCTTTTTTAACATAAGCTACTACGGACAGATTTTGGTTTGAAAACCTTCGTGGGAAAGTTTGTTCCCTAAAATCAACGCTTCATTAGAAGTTTTTAAATGGCCTACTTTCACCCGGTAACCTGAACCGGCATTTTCTAAATAAGCCGGATAGTTTCTGGCCAGTAATTTATCTTTAAGGTTAGTGGCATTGCTAATGCTTGTAAAAAAACCCACCTGCACAGAAAATTCACCGGTATTCGCTGTAGTTAATGCCGGCTTATTAATCAAAGCTAAGCCCCGGGTTAATCTTAACTCAGGACTTAAGGGAAAGTCTTTCTTTAATTTGGATAAATAATCATCTCCCCTCTGCTGATTCCCTCTTTTAAATTCTAATTGACTCAGCCGGTATAATATTGCTGCTTTCATGTTATTTGACTCATCAGCGATCAATTTATTATAGATATTCTCTGCTTCCTGAAATCTTGCGCCCACTAAATAAGTATCCGCTAACCCTAACTCTGCCTGCGGCTTGAATTTATGAGACGGCCCGGCTAATATGAGCTTAAAACATTCTTGAGCTTGTTCTAATTTAGCTTCCTTAAGGTAGCTTAGCCCCAAAATATAGTTTAATTCATCAGATCTTTCTGCTTTAGCAAGACTAGCTTGAGACTGGCTTTCAAAAATAACCCGGCGATAATTTCCCTGCAAGAAATCGACCTTCTTACTATCCATATCATCTGACCAACCAACAGCCGGGATGATCAGAATTGTCAAAATAATTAAAAAAAATCTACTTTTTCCCATGAGGCCTCTTATCTAATTTATTAGAAATACCCCTTTGTAAATCCAAAAGTTGCCTGTGCCGTTTTTCTAACTCTTGCTGACTTAAGCTTACGGCGATTTTGGCAGCTTCAGTTTGCAGGCGCGGTGAATATTTAAAGATAAATGCTGAATTAAAACCAACCTCCTCAACCAGATCAAAAGTCTCTTTAAATTCTTTCTCGGTTTCTGTGGGAAATCCTACGATGATATCCGTAGTCAACAAACCGCCTTTAACAATTTTACGATAAGAATCGACTAATTCCAAGTATTCTTTTGCCGAATAACCCCGGTTCATTAATTTAAGGATCCTGTCCGAGCCTGACTGCAAAGGTAAATGCAGTCTCTTGGCTACTTTATCCAGATCCCAGATTGCTTTAAACAGCTCCACAGTTGCGTCCTTAGGGTGAGAGGTAAAAAAATCCAATTCCTTTAATCCTTTAAGCTGATTGATTTCCTCAAGCAGGTTAGTAAAATTTATTTTTTTATCCTGGTAAGCGTTAACATTTTGCCCTAGAAGCGTAATCTTAGTAATTCCCTGGCTAATCGCCTTTCGAATTTCATCCAAAATATTTTCTCTTTTCCGATGGCGTAATGGCCCGCGCACATATGGCACCACACAATATGAGCAAAAGTTTGAGCAACCTTCAGAAATAACCACATGTCCATGGGATTTCCCTTGATAAAAACCTGCGTGATAAATCTCTTCAGGCCGGCTATGACTATCAGTCTCCCAAATTTTACACTCAAGTAAACGGGGATAGTCCCCGTTTTCCGGAACCAGTCCCTTTGTTTTTAATATTTTTTCAAGAACCTCCGGTAACTTATGTATATCCTGCGGCCCAACCACAAAACTGATATTTACGTCGCGCTGGAAAGCTTTATCTTTATGATTCTGAGCCATGCACCCGACCAAACCAATGATCTTAGAACCTTTATAGCTTCCGATCAGGCTCCAGATTCTGTCTTCGGCATGTTTGCGCACTGAACAGGTATTAAAAATAATAACATCCGCCTCTTTGTCATCCGCGCAAATCTTATG
>PCWB01000041.1 GCA_002796135.1 Candidatus Omnitrophica bacterium CG11_big_fil_rev_8_21_14_0_20_41_12 | reverse complement strand
ATTCATTAACTTTCTTATTTTTATGCGGTAAGGCAACTACCCAGAAAGAATATCCTAATTGCGCAATAACTAGCCCCCCCAGCTCCCAATTACCCAAATGGGCCGAGAGCACAATTACCCCTTTTCCTTTAGCAAGAACCTGGTCAAAATTATCTAAATTTTCTAATTTTATATTTTTATCAATATACTGCAGGTCAAGATTTTGGAAACGAAAGAAATCTACCAGATATTTAGCAAAATTCCTAAAAACAGCCTTACTGATCTTACGCAGATCTCTCGTTGATTTATCCGGAAAGATAATCCGCAAATTGCTGCGCACTGACCTTCGATCGCCAAATGCAAAAAAATAATGGAGATTAGCTAAAAATATGGCAAAACCATAAACAAATCTTAATGGCAGGCTTAATGCAATAAATTGACCGAGACGATAGAAATAATAATTTAACACGATTTACAGGCTCAAAAGAAGCTTAGCAATATCCATGCTGGCTTCAGGTTTGGCAATCTTTAAAGCAGCGCATTTAAGTTGCTCTATTTTTGTTTTATTTTCTAATAATCCGTCGATAATTTGATATACGTCTTGGGGTTCATCCGTCTTAACTGCCGCCCCTTTATGGGTTAAGAAAGTCGTATTATTAACTTCCTGGCCGGGAATAGGATTAACAATAACCATCGGTAAACCCATGCTTAAGACCTCCGCAGTCGTGACCCCCCCGGGCTTGGAAATAATCAGGCTGGCGATCTGCATTAATTCATGGATATTCTGGATAAAACCAAAGAGATGAATTTCTTTTTTATATTTCTTAACTTTACGCTTGAGTGAATTTAATAATTTCTTATTGGTCCCGGCAACAATCAACTCGCAAATATCGTGCTTACTTTTTTCTAGAGATTTAACAATCGTTTTAATCGGCCCTAACCCCTGGCCTCCGCCCATAATTAATATCACCGGTTTTTGAGGTTCAAGTTTTAATTTATTAAAGATTCCTTCAAGATCCGCCTTACGGTTAAACTTATGGTCAAAGGGGATACCGTATGATCTAATTTTTTCAGCAGCAATACCTTTTTTTCCCAAACGTAGTGACACATCTTCAGAAGGTGTAATATAATAATCCACCGTATCATATACCCAATAAGCATGCGGTATATAATCCGTTAGTACGGCCACCAAGGGTAAATTTACTCCGTAGGTTTTCTTATAATCCGCAACCATTCCACAGGGAAATGCCTGAGTACAAACCACCAGATCCGGGTGAAAGCTGTCGAAAAGTTTTTTTAGCTTGGGAGAATTGGATTTATGGACGTACTTCTTGATATTGGCCAACGCCTTAACGACACTGGGATTATCATAGAGATAATCCCAAATTTTTGGAGTACGCTTAATCACCTCCATGTAAATGCGGTTAATCACCTTTTCTGATATCGGATTAGTATAATTAAAGGCATTGATATTTAAAATTTCGGTATCGGGCCGTAATTCTTTGATTGCCTTCTCAATGGCCAACGTGGCGCTGCGGTGCCCGGAAACTTCAGAAATATACATTAAGATTATACGTTTTGGGCGCATAAGAGAGTTAAATTTTTCCTTCATTGCAGAGTTCCAGAAAAGTATCGGTAACACGGGGACAGAACTGCCGGCCGCTTAGAGAGCTGATCTCCTTAATCACATCATTTTTATCCAAAGCCAGCCGATAGGGACGGTTAGTGCTCATCGCATCAAAAGAGTCGGCAACAGAAATTATAGAAGCAATCAAAGGAATCTGCTGGCCTTTCAGGCCTTCAGGATAACCTTTTCCGTCAAAGCGCTCATGATGGTATTTAACCCCTAAAATTGAACCTTCTAGTTCTTTGATCGGTTTTAAGATATTCACTCCGATCATCGGATGATCCTGAATCCGGTTGCGCTCACCTACTGTAAGATCACTTCTTTTATTTAAGATATGCTCCGGCACGCCGATTTTACCGATATCATGAAGGAGGCTGGCAATATGCAGATCCTCTAAAAATTTTCCCTCAAAATTATTCTTGGCTTGATGACTGATTTTTTTGGCAATCTCCATGCTTAAGTTAGTCACCCGGGAAGTATGCCCGTGAGTATAATGATCCTTAGCTTCGATAGCCGCAGCCAAGGCAACGGTAGTACGCACAAATAGCTGTTGCTTATGGCCTAACTCACTCTCCAGCTCTTTAAATAACTGAGCGTTCCTAATCGCCATGGATGCGTTAGAATTAAGGGCAATGAAAAAATCTAGCTCTTCATCCACGAATTTTCTGCCATTATTTTTTTTACCCAAAAACAACAAACCCAACAATTGATCGCGAAAATAGCTGGGGATACAAAGATGGGTTTGCAAAAGCTCCATTTGATAAAGAACCTGCCCCATTTGTTGCGCTGTTTCCTTCTTTAATTTTACATTTTGTAACGCAAGCTTGGCCTGATCATAAAGCAAAGCCTCGCGGCCAAAAATAAGCTTGCTCTGGTGCTCTTTAAAAAAACGTATCAATACGTCATCTTTATCAATACATACCAGATCCAAAGGAACTTTTTTAGCTAAGGAGCCTCTGGAAACCGTCAGCAGATATCCTTGTTTTTGTTTATCAAACAAAAAGAAAGTAGCGTGGGCAATATTTGTCTTATTAACCATCATGCGCACGATCATCTTAATCAAAGAATCCGGATTGTGAACAAGGATCATATTCCTAGCTGCGTTCTCTAGCTCTTTTTTATAATCGATTGCCATTTATTTAGTTAGGTTAAGTTTATCTATTATTATATATACTAGAGTAGTCGGGTATTGTCAAGACTTGATTCATAAAGTTGGATTGGCTTGATTTTGAGCGGGCGTGGAGGCAAGGAGCGGGCATGGTTACGTTATTTAACATCCCGAGAGCGACGCCAGCCGACCCGAGCGTAGTTGCGGCACGCTGGGCCGCAACAAGCGTCCCGCGAAAAACAAGCCAAGCCAACTAACCCTCATCAATTACCGCTAATATCTGGCCAACCTCTACGCTATCGCCTTCGCTATACATTATCTCAGAGATTACTCCGGTGCAAGGGCTGGGTAAATTAAATGTAGACTTATCCGTGGTGAGCTCCACTAGATCATCATTCTGGTTTACCTTTTGACCATCTTTAAAAAACCAATACGATACGGTCGCCTTGGTAATACCTTCTCCTAATTCCGATAGAATGACTTTAATCATAAGATCCTTGCCTCCTTAAAAAACATCATGTATTGATTCCGCAAGAGTAGGATGCGCAAAAATTATCTCACGGATCTGATGAGCAGTCAAATGTACAGAAATCGCCATAGCAAGAATTGCAATTAATTCACTGGCTGACGGCCCGATTATACTGGCGCCGATTACTTCCTGAGTTTGACGGTTAGTAACGATTTTAATAAATCCTTCGGTTTCATCAATAATCCAGGCCGCCCCACTTGCCCGGAAATCAAATTTATGAATCTCTACAGAGATACCGAGAGAAACTGCGTTCTCCTCATTTAGCCCTACACTGGAAATCTGCGGCTCAGTAAATATACAAGCAGGTACAACTAAATTATCCGCCCTCTGCGTATTATTTGAAACAATATTTTCTACCGCTACCTTACCCTGATAAGCAGCATAATGAGCAAGCATCAATTTAGAAGCACAATCTCCTGCAGCATAGATATTAGCAAGATTGGTTTTCAGGTAATCGTCAACGGCTATCCTATTTTTATCTAATTTTATGCCTAAACCCTCCAAACCTAAACCTGCGGTATTAGGGGTTCTTCCTACGCAAACTAAAACTCGTGAATAATTTTTCATATCCGGGACATTAACGTCGGCTCCGGTAATTACCTGGATCCCTCTCTTTTTAAAGATAATTTCGATTTTTCTGGCTACGTCCTTATCTTCCCCCGGTAATAGATTCGTCATTTTTTCAGCGATAGTCACCTGGCTTCCGAGAATAGAAAAAAGACTGGCGAATTCACAACCGATAACCCCTCCCCCAACGATCAATAAAGATGACGGTATCTCTGATAACTCCAAAGCCTGGTCGCTTGAGATTATTTTTTCCCGGTCAAACTTTAATTGAGGTAACTGGCTGGGGGAACTCCCGGTTGCCATCAGTATGGACTTGGTACTTATCAGGCGAGCGTCGATTTTTATTTCATTAGGAGACCTGATCAAAGCGCTTGATTTAATGAAATCGATACCGGAAATCCTGCTTTGCATGGCCTGGGTAAGCTGATTAATGATTATATTTTTTCTGGCTTGGATTTTTACGAAATTAAAACGCGGGTTTTTCAACTCTATACCAAAAACAGATGATTTTTTGGTAAGTAAAAATGCCTTGGCACTGGCAATTAATGTTTTGGTGGGGATGCATCCGCGGTTAAGGCAGGTTCCGCCAATCTTATCAGATTCAATAAGGCAGACTTTGAGCCTGAGTTCTTTTGCTTTCAGGGCAGCGTTAAAACCCGCCCAACCTGCTCCGATAATAGCCAGATCATACATAGGTATGCGTTAAGCAATTAATTGTGCGCAAGACCGGGCCACAAGTTCAGCTGATTTAATCAGCTTGGCCTTTTCTTCAGGCAAAAGATCTAACTCAATAACCTGTTCAATGCCGTTTTTGCCAAGGCGACAGGGAACGCCAATACAGCTATCTTTAATGCCATATTGCCCATTCAAATAGCTGCATAAACCAATAGTACGCTTTTCATCTTTTACGATTGTTTTAACCATTGAAGCAATTGCCGCTGAAGGCGCAAAAAATGCGCTTCCGGTGCCAAGATGAGCAACAATTTCAGCTCCTCTGCCGATAGTGCGGCTTGCCAAAGATTTAATTTTCTCATCATCAAGAAGCTCATCCAAAGCTACGCCTTTAACTTTTGTAAAGGCCGGCAGAGGCAGCATTGCTTCACCATGAGCGCCGACCACCAACGCTTCAATATCCGTAACCGGTAAATTCAATTCAGCGGCGATCAAATTAGCAAATCGAGCGGTATCTAAACTGACCCCCATACCGAAAACCTTAGCCGGGGCAAAACCGGTAATTTTTAAAGCATGCAGAGTCATAATATCCAAGGGATTAGTTACCACAATAACAATGGCTTCCCTAGCCAGCTCTTTAATACTCAAACATATGCCTTTTAAAATCTGGGCATTCTTCGCCAATAACTCTTCGCGGCTCATCCCGGGTTTGCGCGCCAGGCCTGCGGTAACTACGATAATATCCGAATTTTTGATCCGGGTAATATCATCGCTGCCGCAAATATTATAATTATATTTTAAAAGCGAACGTGCATCTTCTAAATCCAAAGCTTTGCCCTGGGCTAAGCCTTTAACTACATCAATAAGCAAAACATCGCCCAAACCATCCTGAGCGATGCGCATTGCAGTTAAACTACCGACATTACCTGCACCAATAACACTAATTTTCATTTTTCAATTTTTTTATAATAGCATCTTCGCCACCTGGCGAACACCGGCGCAATTCAAATAAGCGCCGGGTGCTTTTCTATCACAAAGTTTTTAATTTACCAATAATTGCATTTGCCATTTCCGAAGTCCCCACAGCAGTCGGATCAAGCGGATCAGCCTTTAAATCATAGGTTACGGATTTGCCTTCAGCAATCACCTCTTTTACCGCCTCTTCCAAGGCCTCGGCAGCTTTATTCTCATGAATATAACGCAGCATTAAAACACCGGATAAAATCATTGCCGTCGGATTAACTTTATTTTGCCCTTTATATTTCGGCGCAGATCCATGCACTGCCTCAAAAACCGCCATATCCGTTCCGAGATTAGCTCCGGGAGCAATCCCTAAACCACCGACTAGGCCGGCGCAAAGATCTGAAATAATATCACCATAAAGATTAGGCAATACCAATACATCATAGTTATGCGGCTTCTGCACTAATTGCATCGTCATATTATCGACAATCGCTTCATCAAAAATTATTTTCCCGTTATAATCTTTGGCAACCTGGCGGGCAACATTTAAAAATAACCCGTCAGTAAATTTCATGATATTGGCCTTATGCACACAGGTAACTTTTTTACGCTTATTCTTTAAGGCATACTCGAAAGCAAACCGTATGATCCTTTCGGAAGCAAATTTAGAAATAGGCTTGATGCTTATTCCGGAATCAACGCGAATGCTCTTTTTGGTATCTTTTTTGATCTGGGTAATTAAATTTTTCGTTTCAGGCTTACCCTCTTCATATTCAATCCCGGCGTAGAGATCTTCACTATTTTCCCTAATAATAACCAGATCGATATTCTTAAAAGCACTTCTTACGCCAAGATAGCTCTTCGCCGGGCGCACACAAGCATAAAGATCAAGAGCCTGCCTGATGGCTACATTTACCGAACGAAATCCGGTACCGATGGGGGTGGTGATCGGCCCCTTAAGCGCAACTTTATTTTTCCGGATTGAGTCTAAAGCGCTTTGTGGAAGAAGCTCTCCTGTTTTTTCCAAGGCATCGCTTCCGGCAAGCACATTCTCCCATTTAATACTTACCCCGGTTGCCTCAATACAGCGGGCAGCCGCAAGAGAAACCTCTTGGCCAATACCATCTCCGGGAATCAATGTTATTTTATGTTCCATCAAATCTTAAGCTCTCCGTGTTTTTTATAATAATTGACTATCCCGCCTTCTTTTAAGAGATGCTGCATAAATGCAGGCAGAGGCTTGATCTTTAAATCAATTCCCTTAGTAACATTTCTTACCAATCCTTTGATTAAATCGATCTCCAGCTGGTCCCCCTCATCGATCTGAGCAGTATCAGTTTCAATTAATGGCAGTCCAATATTAAAACTATTGCGGAAAAATATCCGCGCAAATTGCGGTGATAAAACTGCGACGATCCCTGCTTCTTTAATTACTAAAGGGGCCTGCTCGCGGCTTGACCCCATCCCAAAGTTATTACCGGCCACAATAATTGTTTTGCCGGCAACAATCTTTTGAGAAAAATTCGGGTCAATATCCTCCATAATATGCTTGGACAGCTCTTTGATATCAGTAATTGCAAATTTATATCTTCCGGAAATGATAAAATCCGTATTGATATTATCCCCTAACTTTACGCTTTTTCCGGAAATACTCATAGTTGCTTAAATTCTTCTTTATTCTTTACTTTAGACATAGCCGTATCCAAAGTAATTAATCCTTTTTGCATCAGGTCTTTAAGACAGCTATCCATGGTATTCATACCATACTGTAAACCGGTCTGCATCATCGTCGGAATTTGTTCAATCTGCTGTTCGCGGATGAGATTACGAATACTAGATGTTGCCACCATAATTTCCGTAGCTAATACCCTGCCTTCTCCTGATGCATGCGGCAGTAAAAGCTGTGAAACCACACCCTGCAAACAATCAGAGAGCTGCAATTTAACCTGGGTCTGCTGGTGCGGAGGAAAAACATCGATAATTCTGGAAATAGTCTGTGGAGCATCCGGAGTATGCAAAGTAGCCAACACCAGATGGCCGGTTTCAGCGGCAGTTAAGGCTGTTGAAATAGTTTCTAAATCACGCATCTCTCCGACTACAATAACATTAGGGTCTTGTCTTAGAGCATGCCGCAAAGCATCGGCAAAAGAACGCGTATCTGAATAAACCTCGCGCTGTTTAATTACGCTTTTTTTATTAGTATAGATGAACTCAATCGGATCCTCAATACAGGTAATCATACATTCCCGCTCGCTATTGATCAGATCGATCATTGCCGCTAACGTCGTAGTCTTTCCCATGCCAGTAGGGCCAGTTACTAAAACTAATCCGTTTGACTTGCGCGCTAAATCACTGATAATCTGCGGTAGGTCTAATTTTGCTATAGTAGGTATTTCGATAGGGATCCGGCGGAAAGCTGCTTCAACTGAACCTTTTTGTAAATGCACATTTACCCGGAAACGGTCTAAGCCGGGTAATGCCAGAGAAAAATCCAACTCCAGCATTTGTTCAAAGATCTCCTTCTGGGAATTAGAAAGCACAGTATAAATCATTTTTTTAAGACTGGCTTTATCTAATTTCTCTAAAGCTGTGCGTATTAATCTGCCGTCAACACGCAAAATCGGAGGTTCATTTTCCGTAATATGTAAGTCTGAGGCTTTCTTTTCAATACACATCAAAAGCAAATCGCGAATTTCCATGAGCACCCCCACTTTTACTTGCCCACAAGGGCATACCCGCGCAATTTCCCCACAAGGGGACACCGGCGCAATTCAAATTAGCGCCGGGTGCTATATAAGCGCGGGGTATTTAACTTATTAAAATAACCCCTAGGATCGGTTATAAAACCGGTTAACGCAGAAGCAGCCACCGTAGCCGGAGAAGCCAAATAGATAAATGCCGTAGGATTTCCCATCCTGCCTTTAAAATTACGGTTAGCAGTTGAGATTACTACTTCTCCATCGCTGGGGATACCATTATGCGTACCTACGCAAGGGCCGCAGCCCGGAGCCACGATTACCGCACCAGCTTTAATAAATATTTCAATCAAACCTAACTTCAAAGCCTCTAGATATACTCTACGCGAGCTAGGCGCGATAATTAATTTAACATTTGACGAAACCTTACGTTTATTTAAGATCTTCGCCGCTGCCTTAAAGTCATCAATGCGGCCGTTAGTACAAGTCCCTAAAAAAGCTTCATCAATTTTTACCTTCTTTAAAGAAGCCGCCTCGGCCACATTATCCACACTATGCGGCATAGAAACCATTGGCTTAAGCTTTGAAATGTCGAATTTATAAACCTTTTCATAAAGAGCATCTTTATCTGCGGTAATTTTTTTAAGACGGATGCTTTTCCCGGTCCTGCTTTTCAACCAGGCAATGGTTTTTTTATCAACCGGTATAAAACCGGCTTTTGCCCCCATCTCAACCAGCATATTGGCAATGGTAAAGCGGCCATCCATATCCATATTATTAATCACCGGACCGCAAAATTCAACTGCTTTATAAGTTGCCCCATCACTTTTCAGCTTTCCGATTATATACAGAATTATATCTTTAGCAAAAACTCCTTTAGGCATTTTCCCATTAACTATAATTTTTATGGTTGTAGGCACCTTGAACCAATTCTTACCTGTAGACAAGGCTACTGCTAGATCCGTAGAACCCACTCCGGTTGAAAAAGCCCCCAGCGCCCCGTAAGTACAGGTGTGTGAATCGGCTCCTAAGATTAGGCTACCGGGTAAAACATTTCCGGATTCAGGAATAACCTGATGACAGACTCCGCAACCAATATCAAATAATTCGGTTTTAAAAACTTGTGAAAAGTCACGCATTTTCTTATGCACCCGGGAAACCCCTTCGCTGGGGCTAGGGGCACTATGATCAATAACCATACAAAATCTAGTTTTTAATTTTTTTACTTTCAACTCTTTAATGCGATCAATAATTATCGATGAAGTTCCATCCTGGCCAAAAGCAAAATCTATTCTACAAACCGCAAAATCTCCGGCAGATAAAACTTTACCTGAATGAGCACTTAATATTTTCTCGGCGATCGTCTGAGGCTTCATAGCTTAGTTATCCACTTCTCTATTCTGTCCATCCCCTTCTGTAACTCCTCCATACTTGTAGCAAAGCTTATGCGAATATGATCATCCATGCCAAAGCTGCATCCCGGAATCAAGCTCACATACTCTTCCTCAAGCAGCCGCTTGGCAAAAACCAACGAGTCAGTCTTAGTTTTAGATATATCACAAAACATATAAAATGCCCCTTGGGGCAGAGTAAAACCTATTTGCTTAATTACTTTTAACCTTTGAGCCAGATAATCCCGCCGTTTGGCAAACTCAAGGCACAATTTTTGCGTGAAATCTTCCGGAGCGCTAAGTGCTGCAACCGCAGCTTTTTGGGCGATTGAATTAGGATTAGAAGTTGAATGATCCTGCAGATTAGAAATTGCTTTGGCTAAATCACTGGGAGCGCCTAGATAGCCGATACGCCAGCCGGTCATCGAATGGCTCTTAGATAAACCATTAACCGTGACAGTTAAATCATAGATATTTTTATTCAGGCTGGCAATTGAATCATGTTTTAAACCGTCAAAAATAATCTTCTCATAAATCTCATCGCTGATTACAAAAATATTTTTACTCACACAGATCTTAGCAATCGCCTCAAGCTCATTGCGGTTATAAACACAACCGCAGGGATTGGAAGGGCTATTAAGAATAAGTACTTTTGTTTTTGCGCTAATCTGCTTGGAAAGATCAGCTGCGGTAATTTTAAAATTGTTAGCTGGGTTTGTTTTGATAAAACGCGGGATCCCTTCGCAAAGATTCACCATCTCAGGATAGCTTACCCAATAAGGAAGCGGGATCAGCGCCTCATCATTTCGGTTTAAGAGCACCATCAGCGCGTTAAAAATACTATGCTTTGCTCCGTTAGAAACAATCACCTGGTCCGGAGCATACTCTAATAAATTATCTTTTTTGAATTTCTGACAGATGAGTTTTTTTAACTCAGGGGTGCCTGTGGTAGGAGTGTACTTGGTGAATCCTGAATTTATCGCCGCAATCGCAGCAGCTTTAATAAAATCCGGGGTGTCAAAATCCGGCTCTCCGGCGGCAAAATTAACAATATCCTTTCCCTCGCTTTTAAGTTTCTTAGCTTTAGAGGTAATCTCCAGCGTTGAGGAAGGATTTATTTTTTTTAGACGCTCAGCAAGCCTAGTATCTATTTTCATAAAAGTTTTTCTTTACCCCGCCAGACCAAACAAATTACGGGGTTTACACTTACAAAGAATCACTTTTCTTTCTAAATATGGTTCTTAAGCCACCCATAAACTTTTTCGGAGGTTTCTTCTCATCCACCGGATTAACTTTGGCCGGAGCTTTTGTTTCTTTTTTCTGATCTTGAGTGGTTTTATCATGACCAACTTCAGTTTTTTCAGCAGCTAACTGAGGTTTTTCATCTTTAGCTTTTTTTGCCTTCTTAGGTTCTTTCTTCTTTAATTCGGTGAGTTCAAAAATAACCATCTCTGCATCATCTCCACGGCGCTTACCTAATGGGATAATCCGGGTAAAACCGCTTGAGCGCGAACTAAATCTTGGACCGATTTCAGTAAAAAGCAGATTTACTAGCTTATGTTCGCCTAAGACCTTTTGCGCCTGCCGGCGGGCAAAAAGAGTATTCTTCTTGGCTAAAGTTACGAGCTTATCAACCATCTGCTTTGAAGCTTTAGCGCGGGTCAGAGTAGTTTTAATACTCTGACAAATGATCATATTTTTAGCCAAGCTCCTTATCGTTGCATCATGCCAGCTGGTAAAACGGCCCAGCTGCATTCTTTTTTTTGCATGTCTCATTTTTTAGCCCTTCTTTATTTTCTTAGGATCAACCTGCATCCCTAAGCTGATACCCATACCGACAAGCAGCTCCTGAATTTCAGTAAGAGATTTCTTACCAAAATTCTTAAAATTAAGCATCTCATCCTCGCTTCTCTTAACCAGATCAGCGATCGTCTTAATTCCAGCTTCTCTTAAACAGTTAGAGCTCCTTACGGAAAGCTCGAGTTCTGAAATCGGTAGCCTTAATTTTTCGTATAAAGCTGAGTCTTCTTTGGTCATCTCCGGCTCTTCTTCAGCGATATCTTCAGGCAATTGGCCAAAACTTACAAAGATATCTAAATGCCTCTGTAATATATTTGAAGCATAAAGCAGGGCATCTTTAGGATTAATGCTGCCGTTAGTCCAAATCTCTAAGATGAGCTTGTCATAATCCGTACGCTGCCCGACGCGCGTATTTTCTACAAAATAATTGATCTTCTTAATCGGAGTAAATATCGAGTCAACGGCAATGAGTCCGGCAACTTTATCTTCTTTATTATTTAATTCAGCCGGAACATATCCTCTACCGCGGGACACTTCCATTTCGATATTAAGCTTAGTATCTTTAGTCAGAGTGGCAATATGCAGCTCAGGATTAATGATCTCAATTGTCTCATCAGTCTGGATAGATTTTGCCTTAACTTCGCCTTTCTTATCTGCTTTGAGATAAATTGTTTTAGGTATCTTGGAGTGAGAATTCAAAACTAAATTTTTAATGTTCAAAATAATCTCCGGAATATCCTCAAGCACTCCCGGAATGGAAGAAAACTCATGAGCAACTCCGACAATTTTAATTGCGCTCACCGCACTGCCTTCGATGGATGAAAGCAGGACTCTTCTTAAAGAATTGCCTAAAGTTACCCCATAACCTCTTTCAAAAGGTGCGGCCTGAAATTTTCCGTAAGTGCCGGTATATGACGACTCATCGCATTCAAGTTTTTTTGGAAACTGAAAATCTCTCCATTTTATTCCCATTTATTTCCTCCTTAATAAACTATAATATTGATCCTTCGGCTACGCCTCAGGACGAAATAAAATTAGCACTATCGCTAATTTTATTTCGAATACAACTCGACGATCAACTGCTCCTGTATTTGCTGGGCAATATCGCCTTTCTCAGGAAGCCTCAAAACCTTTGCCCTCATATCTGCTGAGGAAAATTCAAGCCAGCTAGGAACAGTTCTATCCTTGGAAAGTTCAAGATTATCTTTAAGCTTGGCTTTAGCTTGATCCTTAGTCTTAATTTCAACCAGATCATCTTGACTAACTAAAAATGAAGGAATATTAACTCTGCGTGAATTAACCGTAACCATGTTGTGCCTAACTATCTGACGCGCCTGTGCACGTGAAATTCCTAACCCCATACGAAAAATAACATTATCCAGCCTACGCTCTAATAATTGCAAGAGGACTTTACCGGTTACCCCTTTGGTCTTGGAAGCGGTTTTAAAATATAAACGGAACTGCTTTTCCAGAACTCCGTAAATCCTTTTAACCTTTTGTTTTTCTTTTAACTGCACACCGTAGTTAGAAAGTTTCTGTCTTCTACCTTGCCCATGCTGACCCGGAGGATATGCTCTTTTATTAGCCGCACATTTTTCAGTTTGGCATCTGGTTCCCTTTAAAAATAATTTTTCACCCTGTCTACGGCATAATCTGCAAACTGCACCAGTATAACGGCCCATAAATTAAACTCTCCTTTTCTTCTTAGGACGGCAACCATTATGAGGAATAGGAGTAACATCTTTAATTAAAGTTACAACCAATCCTGCTGCCTGAAGCGCCCGGATCGCCGATTCTCTGCCAAACCCCGGCCCCTTGACATAAACTTCTAACTCTTTAACCCCTACTTCTTTAGCTTTCCTGGCGGCATCCGTTGCGGCAATCTGAGCGGCAAAAGGAGTAGACTTTTTAGAACCACTATAGCCAACTGAGCCCGGAGCACTCCAAGCCAAAACATTACCCTGCTTATCGGTTATGGTAATAATCGTGTTATTAAAACTTGCCTGGATATGCGCAATACCGCTAGTTATGCCTCGCGCAATTTTTTTCTTCTTTGCCTTATCTTTTGTCGCCATTTACTTATCTCCTTGTATTCATATTAGCCGCGCTTCGTAGCGCGGGTGTATTGTTATTTTCCCGCCGGCTTTGCAGCTTTAGGCGTGCTTACAGCCTTTTTAACTGTCGGTGCCGCTAAATTTACTCTCTTCTTTCCTTTTCTGGTCCGGGCATTTGTACGCGTACGCTGCCCGCGAACCGGAAGCCCTTTTTTATGGCGCATCCCTCTCCAGGAACCGATATCCATCAGGCGTTTGATATTTTGCGATATATCACGGCGCAGGTCACCTTCAATCCTCAAAGATCCTTTCTGAAGGATGTTGGTAATGCGTGATACCTCTTCTTCACTTAAATCCTTGGCTCGCTTATCCGGACTAATCCCGGCTTCTTTTAAAACGACATTTGACATTACCCTGCCTATTCCATATAAATAAGTAAGCGCAATCTCAATTCTTTTTTCTTTAGGTATATCAACACCGATAATTCTTGGCATATACGCCCCCTAGCCCTGTCTCTGTTTATGTTTAGCAGTGGCACAAATCACCCGCACCACTCCTCTTCTTTTAATTATCTTACACTTGTCGCAAATCTTACGAATTGACGCTTTGACTTTCATGCTCTCACCCTAAAAGTAATTCTCCCCCTGGTTAAATCATAGGGAGAAAGTTCTAATTTGACTTTATCACCCGGAAGAATCCTGATGAAATGCATGCGCATCTTTCCGGAAACATGCGCCAAAACTACATGGCCGTTTTCAAGTTCTACCCTAAACATAGCATTAGGGAGTGCCTCAATAATTTTACCCTCTGTTTCAATTAACTCTTCTTTTGGCATTTTACTGTGTTAGAATTATCGGACCTTTATCGGTTATTGCTACAGTATGTTCAAAATGCGCTGAAGGCTTACCGTCTTTAGTTACTGCTGTCCAGCCATTTTCAAGAATAAAACATTCCCAACTTCCCACATTGATCATTGGTTCAATTGCTAAAACCATCCCGCTTTTTAAAAGCGGGCCTAAATGCGGCTTTCCAAAATTAGGAATTTCCGGCTCTTCATGTAGTGCCAAACCAATTCCATGACCCACAAACTGCCTGACTACTGAAAACCCCTCAGCCTCGACAAAACTTTGAATGCTATGAGAAATATCGGTTAAATAATTTCCTACGACCGCCTGTTTAATACCTGCTGCTAAAGACTTCCTCGTTACTTCGATAAGCTTATTTTTAATCTGATCTACTTTACCCACCGGTAAAGTTACTGCCATATCTGAAAAATAGCCTTGATAGTTTACCCCTAAATCTATGCTGACGATATCCCCTTCCGAAATTACTCTTGAACCCGGGATACCATGAACAATCTCTTCGTTTACGCAAACACAAGCGGTTGCCGGAAAACCTCGATAACCTTTAAATGCCGCAACCGCCTTGTTTTTTAAAATTAACTCTTCGCTGATGCGGTCGATATCTAAAGTAGTTATTCCCGGCTGAACAATCTTTACGAGCCGAGACATTACCGAAGCTAAAATTTCCCCTGAATGCTTAAGCATCTCTAAATCTTTCTGAGACTTCAAGGGAATCATTTAAACCTTAGCGCTTAATTCGATAACTTGCTCTAAAACTATTCCCGGATCTAAGTCCGCATTTAAGCTATAAAGCTTTTTGCTTTTAGTATAATACTCTATCAAAGAAGCAACTTCATTTTTATAAACTTCCAGACGCTTACGCACCGTAACCTCATTATCATCGGAACGCTGGTATAAAGAAGCCTGGCAGCTATCGCAGATTCCTTTGGCCTTAGGAGGCATATTGGTCACATGAAAATTTGCCCCACACTTAGAACAAACTAACCTACCGGTCAGGCGCTTGACAATTACTGCATCACTCGCATTTAAATAAACCACCAAGTCTACCGCAAGCTTCTTATTGCTTAAAATCTCATCTAATGTCTTAGCCTGAGATAATGTCCTGGGATATCCGTCTAAAATAAAACCTTTTTTTATATCCAAATTATTAAAACGCTCATCGAGCATTTTGGCCACTAAATCATCACCAACCAGCAAGCCTTGATCCATAATTCCCTTGGCCTGCTTACCTAAATCCGTACCTGCTTTGACATTCTGCCTTAGAATATCTCCGGTCGATATATGGGGTAGGGCTAATCTTTCTGCTAATCTTTTTGCCTGCGTGCCTTTTCCTGCCCCGGGAGGGCCTAAAAGTACCAGATACATTATCTTCTTCCCCTGATTTGACTGCTTTTTATAAAACCTTCATAATGGTGCGTCAATAAATGCGACTCGATCTGCTTTAAAGTATCCAGCATAACACCGACAATAATTAAAACCCCAGTGCCGCCGAAAAATGAAGCCACCAGATAAGGAACCTTTAGCCAGGCCATAATAAAATCCGGAAAGATGGCAATCACCGAAATAAAAGCCGCTCCGGCCAAAGTAATCCTGGTCATCACATAATCGAGAAATTCAGCCGTAGGAGCACCCGGACGGATTCCCGGGATAAAACCCCCATACTTTTTCATATTCTCAGATAGATCATTGGGATTAAAAACAATGGCGGTATAAAAATAACAAAAGAAAATTATCAAAAGAGCATAAACTATTGAATAAAGCGCCTGTCCCCGAATTAAACTTTGAGCTATCCGCTGAAAACCGGGATTCGGAATAAATGAAGCCAATGTCGCCGGAAACAGAATAATTGACTGCGCAAAAATAATCGCGATAACTCCGGAGGTATCAACCTTAAGCGGTATATAAGTGCTCTGGCCTCCGTAAATTTTACGACCAACAATTCTGCGGGCATATTGTACCGGTATCTTTCTTATACCCTGCGTAATTAAAATTACAGAAAATACTACGATTCCCAACAGAGCCGCCATAATTAACAGGGTAATCGGCTGAATCTGCCTACGACTCGGAGCAAAAGGTGAAATTAAAACGAATAATTGATTAAGCGCCGTAGGTATTCTTGAAATAATACCGGCGGTAATAACCAAAGAAATCCCGTTACCGATACCGCGCTCCTGAATTTGCTCTCCCAGCCACATAATAAAAATCGTTCCAGTAGTGAGAGTCAAAACTGTCAGAATCCGAAATCCCCAACCCGGATGCATCACAATCTGCAAGCCTTCGAAACGAGCCGGATTCTCAAGCCAAAGAGCGATAAAATATGATTGGATAACCGACAACAACACTGTTCCGTAACGTGTAAACTGATTGATCTTCTCGTAACCGGCTTTACCTTCTTTGGCCATTTTCTCAAAAGCAGGAATGACCGCAGTAAGCAACTGCATAATAATGGATGAGGAGATATACGGCATTATCCCTAAGGCAAATATGGTCAGCCGCTCCATCGCGCCTCCGGAGAACATATTAATTATGCCAAAGAGCGTCCCGCCTTGAGTCTTAGCAATTCGGGCAAAAAAATCTGCCAGAGCCGCACCATCAATTCCGGGGGTAGGGATATAACAACCTACCCGGTATACTGCAATCAGCGCACCCGTGATGATTAACCGTCTTTTTAAATCCGGAATTTTAAACGCATTAATTAGTGCGTTAAACATTTATAACTTCCGCTTTTCCACCGGCGCTGACAATCTCACTGGATGCACGTTTTGAAAATGCGTGCGCTTGGATAGTAACCGCATTCTTGATACTGCCATTACCTAATATTTTAACCAGCGCGCTTGCGCTACGGATCAGGCCGCTCTCTTTTAAAACCAGCGGAGTAATTACAACATCTTTGATTGAATTTAAATCAGTCAGATTAACAACCTGATAAACTTTCTTAAAATTACTCACAAACCCGCGTTTGGGCATCCTGCGGATAAGCGGAGATTGTCCGCCTTCAAAACCTAAATAAAAATGCCTGCCTGCGCGCGAGGTCTGGCCTTTACTTCCGCGGGTTGAGGTCTTACCATGCCCGCTACTTGACCCCCGGCCTAAATACTTTCTCTTTTTATGCGAACCAAACGGCCGCTTTAAATTATACAAAGAAAGCCCTTTGGCTAAAACCTTTTTCGGCTCTACTGTAATCGGTTTTTTAGCAGCGTGGACAACCTTAGGTTTTTTAATTGGCGGTTTTACAACAGATTTTTTATCTTTCATTTTTTTAAGCTTTCAGGTTCATTAAACCCTGCATCGTAGCCTTGATTACGTTAATCGGATTATTTGACTTCAAACACTTAGTCAGTATATCTTTGATTCCGGCAGCATCACAGATTGCCCGGACCGACCCAGAAGCAATAACCCCCGTTCCTTCTGAAGCAGGCTTAAGCATGACCGAGGCTGCTCCGAATTTACCAATTATTTCGTGAGGAATGGTTGATCCCTCCAGAGGAATTTTAACCAGGTTTTTTTTAGCTTTAGTTAAAGATTTACGAATCGCCTCAGCAACTTCATTAGCTTTATCTAGCGCAACTCCCACTCTTCCCTTGGTGTCGCCGACAACGACTAAAGCGCTAAAATGCAGTTTCTTTCCGCCCTTGGTTACTTTAGTAACCCTATTGATACTAATAACTTTTTCAATCAAATCCGATTGCTGTCCAATGTTTAATTCGCGCATAATTTAAAACTCCATTCCACCTTTTCTTAATGCCTCGGCAAAAGTTTTAACCCTGCCATGATAGAGATACCCTGCCCGATCGAAAATTACTTTACTATATCCTTTTTCTTTTGCGGTTTGAGCAAATAACTGCCCGAATACTTCCGACGATTTTATATTTCCGGCGCTGGTAAATTTCTGTTTCAATTTTTTATCTTTAGTAGATAAAGAAACCAGGACCTTTCCGGTTGTATCATCCAGAAGCTGTCCGGAAATATTCTTTAATGAACGATGCACAACCAGGCGAGGCATTTCGCTAGTTCCTAACATCTTCATTTTAATCCGTTTATGCCGCTTAAGCCTTAACTCTTCTTTTTTTCTCATTTTATTTACCGGTTGCCTGTGCCTTTCCCACTTTCTTCTTGACTTGCTCTCCCACAAAACGAATCCCTTTACCTTTATAAGGCTCAGGAGGATAAAACGCGCGTATTTCAGTAGCCACCTGTCCGATTAATTGTTTATCTATACCTCTGATAACTAATTGCGTAGGCTTAGGAGTTTCAATCTTAATCCCTGCGGGAATTGTAAAATTTACCGGATGTGAAAAACCTAAAGACATATTTAATTTATCCCCGGCCACCGCAGCTTTAAATCCGACACCGATAATCTCTAGTTCCTTAACATAACCCTCAGTAACACCTTTAATCATATTCACAATAAGCGCCCGGTATAACCCATGCAAAGACTTATCCATTTTTGTGTCAGCAACCCTTTTAACCAAAAGTTGATCATCTTTAATCTCAACATTAATCCGGTCAGAAAGCTTGCAATTAAGTTTGCCCTTAGGGCCCTCAGCAAAAACTGTTCCATCCTTAACTTCAAGTTTTGCTTCTTTAGGTATGACTACTGATTTTTTCCCGATCCTAGACATCGATGAGCTCTCATTTTAAGCTTTGCGAATCGACCCCCGTTCTTGCCTGCAAGAACGGGTTAACTTCACCTACCAAATATAGGCAAAAACTTCTCCGCCCACACCAAGTTCCTTAGCTTCTTTATCAGTAAGCAGACCTTTAGAGGTTGAAACAATTGCCAATCCTCTGCCACGTAATACCGTAGGAACTTTCTTTCCTTTTACATAAACCCGCAGGCCCGGCCTGGAAACACGTTTAAGATTACGGATCGCAGATTTTCCTGCAATATACTTTAAATAAATTCTCACGACCCCCTGCTTCTTATCTTCGATCAGTTTAAAATTATCAATATACTCATTCTTCTTAAGTATAGCCATAATAGATTTGATATTACCGGAAGCCGGAACATCCACCACGTCTCTTTTAATTAATATAGCGTTACGTATAATTGTAAAAACATCTGCGATTAAATCCGATCTGGACATTCAATTCTCCTCTTTTACCAACTAGCCTTTTTTACTCCAGGGATAAGCCCCTGCCAAACCAGCTCTCTAAAACAAATACGACAAAGCTGAAATCTTCTTAAATATCCACCGCTTCTGCCGCAAATTGAACAACGGTTGTGTTTACGGGTTGAAAACTTTGGTTTTCTCTTCCATCTTGCGATCTGTGAATTCTTGGCCATTTTTTATTTTTCTTCCTTAGCCTTAAAAGGCATACCGAAATATTTCAACAGACTTCTTGCTTGTTCGACGTTTTTAGCATTCTTAATTACAAAAGTAATATCCATTCCCTGAGTGCGGGTAATCCGATCATACTCAATCTCAGGAAAGATAATCTGCTCACTTAGTCCCAGGGTATAATTAAAACCTTGATCAAAGGAATCCCGGGAAATACCGCGGAAGTCACGAATACGCGGCAAAGAGATATTGATCAATCTATCCATAAACTCATACATCATCACGCGTCGTAACGTTACTTTGGCACCTACTGACTGGCCCTCTCTAACTTTAAAATTGGCGATAGCTTTTTTTGCCCGGCGAATAAGCGGCTTCTGTCCGGTAATATTGCCTAATTCCTCAACAGATTTCTCCAATAATTTAATATCCTGGGTTCCTTCTCCAATACCCATATTCACCACAATCTTATCAACTAGAGGAACAGCCATCTTATTCTTTAATTTAAAATCTTCCATCAACTTAGGAACGATCTCATTACGATATTTTTCTAATAGTCTGGGTATCATTTTATAATGCCTCTTTACATGCTTTGCAAAATCTTGATTTAGTCCCGTCTTTTAGCATCATCGCTCCGATGCGGGTTGGCTTTGAGCAATGCTTGCAGAAAACCATCAGGTTAGCTACACTCACCGGCATCTCAATTGAAATTATCCCGCCCTTTTGATTCTGGCTACTTTGGCGTTTATGTTTCTTAAAAAGGTTTAACCCTTCGATCAGAGCACGCTCTCCTCCTGCAAGGATACTGATCACTTTACCCTGCTTGCCCTTATCCTTACCTTTGATGATCTGAACAATATCGTTCTTTCTGATCTTTTGCATTAAATTACCTCTGGTGCTAAAGAAATTATCTTATTAAAATTCTTATCCCTTAACTCACGGGCTACCGGGCCAAATACACGCGTACCTCTGGGATTGTCTTTATCATCAATGATGACGATAGCATTACGGTCAAAACGTAATATCGAGCCATCCACTCTTCTTATATCATGCCGAGTACGCACGATTACGGCTCTAGCCATTTCCCCTTTTTTTACCGTGGCTCCGGGGATTGACTCCTTAATATTAACTCTTACCACATCTCCGATATCCGCATTAAAGCTGCCCATTTTGCCTAATACGCAAATTAAAGAAGCTCTACGGGCTCCGGTATTATCTGCAACATCAAGAATACTACGTAATTGAAGCATTTAAACAATCTCCTCAGGAGCTGCCAGGTGTAAATCTGCGGCGGCTTTAAGCACTCTCTTAACGATAAAACGCTTATCTTTAGATAAAGGCCGCGTTTCTACGATACTTACTGTATCTCCAAGCTTAGCCACTTCCTTTTCGTCATGTGCCTTGATTTTATTATGAAGTTTGATTATTTTAGAATATTTAGCATGCCGGGTCAGGCGCATCGTCTTGACCACAACTGTTTTCTGCATTTTATCGCTTACCACCACGCCAATAAGTTCTTTTAGCTTACCCATCTTATTTATCTTTCTTCTGGTTTAAGATTGTCCTGATCCGTGCAATATCTTTTTTAATCAGGGCAAACTTATGCGGTTTCTCTACTCTGCCGGTATAACGTTGTAAATTTAACTTAGACAATTCGGCATACAGAGTCTTCTCTTTTTCTAATAATTCCCCAACAGCTAAATCTATTAATTCTTTGGTCTTCATATCATTTATGTATCCTGGTTACAAATTTTGTGCGCAGCGGTATCTTATAAGCTGCCAGGCGAAAACATGCCTTGGCATATTCCTGCGGAATCCCGCCTAATTCAAAAAGCACACGGCCTCTTTTTACCACTGCTACCCAATGATCAAGATCACCTTTGCCCTTACCCATACGGACTTCAGCCGGCTTCTTAGTTATAGATTTATCCGGGAATATCCTGATCCATAGTTTACCGCCTTTATGCAACTGGCGCGCTAAAATTACACGCACTGCTTCAATCTGAGCATTCTTAATCCAACCATTCTCTAAGGTTTTTAAACCGAATTCTCCAAAAGAAATAGTCGCCCCACTTGTAGCAACGCCGCACCTTTGGCCCTTCTGTAATTTACGATATTTAACTCTTTTGGGCATTAAAGCCATTTTTTATTCCTCGAGCACCTTAATTTTTATCTAACGAGACTTCGACGAGTATGTTAAAATTTTGATTTAAAAAATTTTAACATATCCTACGGGTCGAAGCACTTTACCTTTGAGGTTGAGGCCTAAATGTTTCTTGAGGCCGGCCGCGCTGAACCACCTTAACATCTTCTTTAATAAATTCTTTTCCCAAAATATCACCTTTATAAATCCAAACTTTGACTCCGATTAAGCCATAGGTTGTGAGAGCCTCGGCAAAACCATAATCAATATCCGCGCGTAAAGTCTGTAAAGGAACTTTACCGATTTTATAAGTCTCACGGCGGCCCATTTCTGCACCATTAAGCCGGCCGGAACAGCTTACTCTGATACCTTTTACTCCGGATTGAATTGACTGCTCCATCGCTCTTTTTACCGCTCTGCGGAAAGCAATTCTTTTCTCCTGCTGTAAAGCAATATTCTCGGCAACTAATTGCGCATCCCAAGTAGGATTATTAATTTCCTGTATATCGATAGATAACTCATTTTTTACCAGAACATTTAAATCGGAACGCAAGCGCTCGATATCTGAACCGTGCCGGCCAATAATAATACCCGGACGAGCTGAAAAAATACGAACTTTTATTTTCTCCGCAAGCCTTTCAATAACAATTTTGGATATCGCTGCTTGTTTAAATTTATCCTTGATGAATTTTCTAATCGCACGATCCTGCTGAATGAACAAAGGGAAATCCTTGGGCTTAACAAACCAACGTGAATGCCACTGTCTTATAAAACCTATCCTTAATAATAGAGGACTTACCTTATGACCCATAAATTTATTCCCCCGGTTTTAAATCTAGCTCGATTATTATATGCGCGGTGCGCTTAACTATAGATGAAGCCCGGCCAAAAGCAGCGGCTTTAAATCTCTTCCACATCGGCCCGCAATTACAAACAATCCTAGAAATATACAATTTGTCCGCCGAGAAACCTTTCACTTTAGCGTTAGCAACAGCAGATTTTAATATTTTTATTAAGTATTCCTTGCTCCTTTTATTTAAATGCAGCAGGATCGCCTGGGCCTGAGTAACATCCTTCCCACGAATAAGATCCAAAACAATACGCACCTTACTGGGTGAAATCCTTAAAAATTTTCCTTCGGCTTTTGAAATCATCTTAGGTCTTCTCTAACCCTTTTTTGGCCTTAATACCACCGTGCTTTCTGAATATTCTAGAAGGAGCAAACTCCCCTAATTTATGCCCAACCATATTTTCCGTGATAAAAACCGGCACGTGCTTTTTTCCATCATAAACCGCAAAAGTCAATCCTATAAAATCCGGGATTACCGTCGAACGCCTGCTCCAGGTTTTAATCGCCTGCCGCAGACCTAACTTAGTCTGTATTTTTATTTTTCTTAGTAAACTCTCTTCTACGTATGGTCCTTTTTTCAGTGAACGTGGCATAATTATGGCTTCCTTCTCTTAACGATAAATTTATTAGAATATTTATTACGGTTTCTAGTGCGATAGCCTTTAGTAGGCTTACCCCAAGGAGTAACCGGATGAGGATTACCCTGACCACTCTTACCTTCGCCTCCACCGTGAGGGTGATCAACCGGATTCATCACTACTCCGCGAACAGAAGGCCTAATCCCCAGCCAGCGGCTCTTCCCGGCTTTACCTAAAATAATAGCGTCGTGATCAACATTACCGATTTGCCCGACAGTTGCATGACAATCTAAACTTACTAACCTGATTTCTCCGGAAGGCAGTCGAACATGTGCCATATCCGCTTTTTTAGCCATAATCTGGGCACTAGTTCCTGCGCCGCGGACAACTTGTCCTCCTTTACCCTTAGCTAATTCAATATTATGAATTAATGTACCAGAAGGAATATTGCGCAAGAGAAGACAATTACCGGGCTTAATTTCGATCTCTTTCTGATCACTAGCAATAACTATATCTGCGACTTTAAGACCAAGCGGAGCAATGATATATCTTTTTTGTTTATCGGGATACTCAACTAAAGCGATCCTGGCGGAGCGGTTGGGGTCATATTCAATAGCTAAAACTTTTGCCGGTTGATCATAAATATTACGCTTAAAATCAATGATGCGCAACATACGCTTATGTCCGCCGCCAATGTGCCTGGTGGTAATACGTCCATGACAATTTCTTCCCCCGGTTTTCTTAATCGGAACCAATAATGAACGCTCCGGCTTATCTTTGGTAATCTCGGCGAAATCCGGCCCGCTCATATGCCGGCGGCTTGGTGTCGTAGGTTTAAATTTAATCAGGCCCATATTATGCTACCTCTATTTTCTGTCCGGCTGCCAAAGTAACCACAGCCTTCTTAGTATCGGACGTACGCCCCAATTGATGCCTTACTTTTTTAAGTTTACCGATTGCAACAAAAGTATTCACATTCTTAACTTTAACTTTATAGAGCAGCTCCACTGCTTTCTTAATCTGGATCTTGTTCGCAAAATTATCTACCAGGAAAAGATA
Organism: Candidatus Omnitrophica bacterium CG11_big_fil_rev_8_21_14_0_20_41_12; assembly: GCA_002796135.1. Classification (GTDB taxonomy): domain Bacteria; phylum Omnitrophota; class Gorgyraeia; order Gygaellales; family Profunditerraquicolaceae; genus UBA6249. The sequence goes on along the minus strand of PCWB01000041.1, from coordinate 72,325 downwards.
TTTAGCTATTCCGGCATAGGTACTTGATTTTTCAGTATGCAGGAGCGCTTTAATGATTACATCTGTGTGCGCCATTATTTTAACCTCTGTGTCAAATTTAGCAGTCCTGCTTTAGTAATCAGAAGTTTCTGGCTATTCATTACTTCATAAGCATGGCAATCGCTAGCCAAATCTACAGTTAAAAAACTTATATTCTTCAAAGCTTTTTTTAGCTGGCCGTCTAACTTATCCGCTAGAAACAAAACCTTTTTTTCTTTTTTATCTTTAGGAAAAAATAATTTTAAGTTGGTAAGCACCCCGATTGCCTGTTTGGTCTTAGGGGCTTCAATCTTAAAATCATCTAAAATTAGAAAACTATCATCTTTCAGTTTAAGATTCAAACTTGTTTTTAAAGCCAGAACTTTAATCTTTTGAGGGACAGTATAAGAGAAATCGCGAGGATGCGGGCCGAAAACTACGCCACCATGCCTCCAAAGAGGAGAACGGTTAGAACCTACGCGGGCACGTCCGGTTCCTTTTTGCTTCCAGGGCTTCTTACCGCCGCCAGAAACTTCACCACGGGTCTTGGTCGATGCCAGACATTTCCTTTGATTAGCTCGGTAACCGGCAATCGCCTGGTGTAAGCTATCGGTATTTAGGCTGCCGTCGAAGATTTTCGCGTCCAACTTTATCGTGTCGACTTCTTTGCCCTGACTATTATATACAGGTAAGGTAAACATATTATTTCTTCGCCACTACTTTCTTGGCTCTTTTTTTCAAAGCCTTAGTAATCACTAAATAACCGTTCTTATGTCCGGGAACCCCTCCCTCAACCAAGAGAAGATTATTAGCTAAATCTACTTTTATAATTTTTAAATTTTGTACCGTAGCATTCTTGGCACCCATATGTCCGGGCATATGATGCCCGCGAAATACACGACCGGGAGTGGTGCTAGAACCAATGGAGCCGACCCGGCGATGCGAAGTTGAACCGTGTGTCCGGGGACCGCCCTTCCAATGCCAACGCTTCATACCGCCCTGAAAACTTTTCCCGATAGAGATACCGCTGACATCAACAAAATCTCCTTCGGTAAAAAGATCGACTTTAAGCTCATCTCCGACTTTATATTCAATATTAGCTTCTTTGGAAATATCTCTAATCACTTTACGAGGAACAATATTTAATTTCTTATAAAGGCCTAGCTGCGGCTGCTTTAAATTTTTCTCTTTGGCTAAATCAAAACCCAATTGAATATTCTCATCCATCACCATCAGTATCGGACACGGCCCGGCTTCAATTGCCGTAACGCCGACGAGGATAGTGTCTTGAGCGAAAACCTGAGTCATACCAATTTTTTTGCCAATCAATCCAATCATTTAATTTATCCGTCTTTGGTTTGTTACTTGATCTCTACATCCACTCCTGCAGGCAGGTTTAATTTCCTTAATGAATCGATGGTCTTAGCTGTGGGTTCAAAGATGTCAATAAGGCGTTTATGGGTAGACAAATCAAACTGCTCTCGTGATTTTTTATCAACATGCGGAGAACGTAATACCGTGTAAATCTCACGTTTCGTGGGAAGCGGTACGGGGCCGGAAATCTTGGCCCCGGTGCGCTTAACGGTATCAACGATCTCTATAACAGCCTGATCCAGCAATCTGTGATCATAGGCTTTTAGTTTAATGCGAATCTTTTGCGTGTTCATTTTTTAGGCAATAACCTCGGTAACTACTCCTGCGCCTACGGTATGGCCACCTTCACGAATAGCAAAACGTGACTCTTTTTCAATAGCAACCGGGATAATCAACTCTACTTCTAAATCCACATTATCTCCGGGCATAACCATTTCCACACCAGTTGGAAGCACAGCCGTACCGGTAACATCAGTGGTACGGAAATAGAACTGCGGACGATATCCTTTAAAGAAAGGCGTGTGTCGACCACCTTCTTCTTTGGTCAGGATATAAACCTTAGCTTTGAATTTTGTATGCGGTAGAATGGATTTAGGTGCTGCAATAACCATTCCACGCTCAACATCATTCTTCTCTATGCCTCTTAGAAGTAAACCGACATTATCGCCAGCTTGACCTTCATCTAAGAGCTTACGGAACATTTCGATTCCGGTAACTACGGATTTCTTAGGTTCAGCTCTTAAACCAATCAATTCAACCTCTTCTCCGACTTTAACCTTGCCGCGCTCAATTCTTCCGGTAGCAACAGTACCTCTACCTTCGATACTGAAAACATCTTCCACGGCCATAAGTAAAGGTTTGTCTAATTCTCTAGACGGAAGAGGAATAAATTCATCAACCGCTTTCATTAAATCCATAATACACTTAGCGTCTTCGCCATTTGCATCGGCTGCGACATATGCCTTATTGGCACTACCACGGATAATCGGAGTTTTATCTCCCGGATATCCATATTTAGTTAAAAGATCTCTGATTTCCATCTCCACCAGATCCAAGAGCTCTTTATCATCAACCAAATCAACCTTATTCATGAACACAACCATACTTGGTACATTAACCTGACGCGCCAAGAGAATATGCTCTCTGGTCTGAGGCATTGGGCCGTCAACCGCAGAAACCACCAAGATTGCTCCGTCCATCTGAGCAGCACCAGTGATCATATTCTTAATATAGTCAGCATGGCCCGGACAATCAATATGCGCATAATGACGCGCTACTGTTTCATATTCAATGTGAGCAACGGAAATCGTAACAACTTTCGACTCGTCTCTTACCGTTCCACCTTTAGCAATATCTGCATAATCGCGAGCTGTGGCTTGTCCGAGTTTTGATAAAACATTACAAATGGCAGCCGTAAGCGTGGTTTTACCATGATCGATGTGTCCAATGGTTCCAATATTTACATGCGGTTTATTTCTGACAAATTTCTCTTTAGCCATTTCTTTTATCCTCCTTGGCCATAAGGCCATACCTGCGCTATCTAGCTCCCCGAAGGGGACACCGGCGTAATTCCTATTAACGCCGGGGCTACTGATTCAGCGCGGGGTGTGTTTTTAAAAAGTTTTTCTTGCATTGACATTTGTTGACCCTGAAATAACTTTTTCCGCTACATGCGCGGGAACTTCGCTGTAGAAGGAAGGTTCCATTGTATATGAAGCACGGCCCTGTGTCAAGGATCTTGTTACGGTTGCGTAGTTAAAAACCTCCGACAGCGGAACATTGGCTCGGATCGTACGCAAGTTTAATCTTTGACCAAGAGCAATTATTTTTGCACGCCTACTGCTTAAATCGCCGATAATCTGACCCATAAATTCTTCAGGCACAACAACTTCAATATCCATGATCGGTTCTAACAAAACCGGATTGGCTTTTTTCATACCGTCCTGAAAGGCGATGGAACCGGCCATTTTAAATGCCAGTTCTGAAGAATCAACATCGTGAAATGATCCATCAACCAAAACAACTTTTACGTCGGTAACCGGATATCCTGCTAATGTCCCGTTTTTAACCGCGCCCATTACCCCCTGCTTTACTGCCGGAATAAATTCACGAGGGATTGCTCCGCTCTTAATTTTATCTTCAAAAGTGATACCTGCGCCTGGGGTCTCTTGCGGGCTCATTTCAATAACACAATGCCCGTATTGACCGCGCCCGCCGGACTGCGATATAAACTTTCCGACGCTAGAAACACTCTTACGGATCGTCTCACGATAAGCAACCTGCGGAGCTCCAACGGTAGCCTCAACATTAAATTCACGTAGAATTCTATCAACGATAATCTCCAGATGCAACTGGCCCATTCCGGCAATCAAAGTTTGTCCGGTTTCCTGATTATAAGTAACCCGAAATGACGGGTCTTCATCCTCTAATTTATGCATGGCCATACCCAATTTTTCCTGGGCATCCTTTGATTTAGGTTCGATGGCCTGCTGAATAACCGGGTCAGGAAAACGCATCGCCTCAACCAGAATAGGATTTTTTTCCATACATAAAGTATCACCGGTCTTAGTATCTTTTAAACCTACTAGCGCCGCAATATCTCCGGTAGCAAGAGTATCCGTCATCTCCTGATGGTTAGCATGTAATTTAACAATCTTAGTAACCCGCTCTCTTTCTCTTTTTGTAGCATTGTAAATATAGGTCCCTGAGGCAAGTATTCCAGAGTACATTCTTACAAAAAATATTTTCCCCACAAAAGGATCTGTGGCTACCTTAAAACATAATGCCACAAAAGGAGAATTATCATCAGCCTTGACCTCTTCAAATTCTCCAGTATCCGGATTGGTACCTTTTATCGCAGGCACATCAAGTGGCGAAGGAAGATAATCTTTTACCGCATCCAAAACCATCTGCACACCTTTATTCTTAAAAGCTGACCCGCAAAGTGCCGGCACAAATTTATTTGCAAGTACACTGCGCCGAATAGCTAGCTTTAAGTCTTCATTACTGACAACCCGGCCATGCAGATACTCTTCCATAATTAAATCATCTGCTTCGGCTACTTTTTCAATTAGAATCGCGCGGTATTTTTCATAATCAGCGTTCATCTCTTCTAAAAGATCTTTAACCTGAAACTCTTTTCCTAAATCCTCTTCGTAATGGATAAATTTTTTATCAACCAAATCGATCAGGCCGTTAAAACCGCCTTCCTTGCCAACCGGAAGCTGAATTGGCGCAACATTGGCACCTAATCTTTCATGCATCTGCTCAACTACCGCGAGAAAATCTGAACCGGTACGGTCCATCTTATTCACAAAAGCAATTCTAGGTACCCCATAACGATCTGCCTGACGCCAAACTGTTTCTGACTGCGGCTCGACTCCTCCGACTCCGCAAAAAACGACTACTGCCCCATCTAATACCTTTAAGGATCTCTCCACTTCAATCGTAAAATCTACGTGGCCGGGAGTATCGATTAAGTTAATCGTGATATCTTTCCATTTACAAGTTGTGGCTGCGGCAGTGATCGTGATCCCTCTTTCCTGCTCCTGGACCATCCAGTCCATCGTCGCCGCCCCATCATGCACCTCACCGATTTTATAATTCTTACCCGTATAAAACAAAACGCGTTCACTAGTAGTCGTCTTACCGGCATCAATGTGTGCAATTATCCCGATATTCCTGATTTTATCTAAAGGTATCTTTCTCATTTTGAGCACCTTAATTTCTTATCTAGCGAAATCCCGCGCTTTTTGGCGGGATATTACCACCTGAAATGTGCATAGGCTTTATTAGACTCGGCCATCTTATGCGTATCATCTCTCTTTTTAATTGCTGCCCCTTCTCCTTTAAAAGCCGAGATAATCTCTTCAGCTAATTTCTGCTCCATTGACTTACCTTTTTTAGTCTGAGCAAAATCTCTAATCCAGCGTAAAGCAATAGAAGTACCACGCTCCTGCCTTACCTCAACCGGCACCTGATAAGTTGCCCCGCCCACTCTGCGCGGTTTTACCTCCAGGCGCGGCCGGGCATTATCCAATGCTTTATAAAATACTTTTAAAATATCTTCCTCATTTAAATTTTTCAACACAATATCAAAAGCACTGTAAACTATTTTTTCCGCGATAGATTTTTTACCGTCAACCATAACCATATTCATAAACTTGGCAATGATTTTGCTGTTATATTTAGGGTCTGCTAAGATAACTTTTTCCTGCGCTTTTCTTCTTCTCATTATTTATTCCCTGCCTGCCGTCAGACAGGCTTACCTTTCTTTAGTATTAAATTAAGCTGCTTTTGGCCTCTTGGCTCCGTACTTAGAGCGACTTCTCCTGCGTGCATTAACTCCTGAAGCATCCAATGTACCCCTAATAATATGATAACGCACACCCGGCAAATCCTTCACCCTGCCACCTCTAATCATAACAATAGAATGTTCCTGAAGATTATGGCCTTCACCCGGAATATAAGCAGTAACTTCTAAGCCGGTAGTTAGCCTGACCCTGGCAATTTTTCTTAAAGCAGAGTTGGGTTTCTTAGGGGTCATCGTACGTACCTGAATACATACCCCTCTTCTCTGCGGACAAGCTTTTAAAGCCGGAGATTTGCTTTTCTTTTTCTTAGAAACTCTACCGTATTTGATTAATTGTGAAATTGTGGGCATAGATTATTCCTTCTTTTGGCTTTTAGCGGCGCTATCTTCAGCGGCTATTTTTACTACTTCAATATCGCGATGGGCTCTAAATCCCGTACCTGCCGGGATTAAATGGCCAACGATAACATTCTCTTTTAAACCAAACAATTCGTCATGCTTTCCGCTGGTTGCTGCCTCAGTTAAGACGCGCGTAGTCTCCTGGAAGCTGGCCGCAGAAATAAAACTTTCTGTAGTAAGAGAAGCTTTGGTTATACCTAAAAGCCAAGGCGTTGCTTGAGCAGGTTTTGCGCCCTTTTTAATTACGCGGGTATTCTCTTTCTGAAAAACCCATTTATCAACCTGCTGCGTAGCTAAAAATTCCGTATCACCCGAATCTTCAACTCTTACTTTTTTAAGCATTTGACGAATAATTACTTCGATATGCTTATCATTAATCCGTACACCCTGTAAACGATAAACCTCTTGAACTTCGTTCACCAGGTACTCCTGTAAAACTTTATCACCGCAAACACTCAAAATATCCTGTAAAACCACCGGGCCGTCAGTAAGCTGCTGGCCGGCGATAACTTTGTCACCCTTATAAACATTCGGATGCTTACCATGAGGAATAACATATTCTCTAGCCATACCCGTGACAGATTTAACGACAATTACCCGTTGATTTTTCTTGGTTTCACCAAACTCTACAAATCCGTCAATTTCGCTGATCACCGCAGGATCCTTCGGGCGTCTAGCTTCAAAAAGCTCAGCTACGCGCGGAAGGCCTCCGGTAATATCACGGGTTTTTACCACTGTGCGCGGGATTTTTGCCAACAGATCACCGCCTCCTACCTTTTCACCGTCACGAACAATAATATGCGCACCGATGGGAATAGGATAAATACCTAAAACTTCTTTTTTATCATGCAAGATAACTACCTGCGGATGATACTCTGGCTTATGTTCAACGACCACGCGTTCAGTTAATTTTGTAACTGGATTAACTTCTTCACGCATGGTAATATTCTCGCGTAAATCTTCAAAACGCACAAGCCCGGCAACTTCGGTAAGTACCGGTAAAGTATACGGATCCCAATGAACAAAAGATGTGCCTTTAGTTACTTCTTTACCGTCTGCAAAAAGGATGAATGCGCCTTGAGGAAGCGGATAACGCTCTAACTCCCGGCCCTGAGCATCATTAATACTGATCGCACCGTTCCTGTTTAAAACAACATGTTCTTTATTCTTAAGCGTAACTCTTAAATTATGATAATTGACTAAACCTGTATTTTTAGCTTTAATAAACGACTGCTCGATAGTTCTAGAAGCTGTACCACCGATATGGAAGGTTCTCATGGTCAACTGAGTACCGGGTTCACCGATACTTTGCGCTGCCACAACTCCCACCGCTTCTCCTAATTCAACGATCCTGCCGGTAGATAAATTCCTGCCGTAACATTTGGCGCAAACCCCACGTCCTGATTCACAGGTTAATACACTGCGAATACGTATTTTTTCAATCCCCAATTTATCAATACGCTCGGCCATGTCTTCGGTTATTTCGCTGGCCTGTTCAACAATAATTTCATCGGTAATAATATCGACAACATTGTCTAAAGCAACTCTTCCGATAATCCTGTCCTTTAAGCCGACAACCTCTTCATCTCCCTCAGTGATGGCAGCCACCGTAATACCGTTGAGGGTGCCGCAATCTTCTTCGCAGACAATTACTTCCTGGGCAACATCAACCAGCCTACGAGTCAAATAACCGGCATCTGCTGTTTTAAGTGCGGTATCTGCCAAGCCTTTTCGTGCGCCGTGAGTAGAAATAAAATACTCCAGAACATTCAGTCCTTCACGGAAATTCGCGGTAATCGGATTTTCAATAATTTCGCCACTCGGTTTAGCCATCAGTCCACGCATACCGGCAAGCTGCCTAACCTGCAAGCGGGAACCACGGGCACCTGAGTCGGCCATCATAAAAATAGGATTAAATGAATCCATGCCTTTAAATAGCAGATCTGAGATCTTATCCGTGGCATGCGTCCAAATATCAATTACTTTTGATTTTCGTTCACTATCGGTAATAATGCCTTTACGGTATTGATCCTCAACTTTAGCTACCTCTTCTTTAGATTCTTTGAGAACCTGCGGTTTATCTACCGGAATCGTCATGTCATCAATACCGATAGAGATACCACCAAGCGTCCCCATTTCAAAACCCAACCTCTTAACATCATCAAGTAGTTTAATCGTGGTAGTGTGGCCAAACCTCTTATAGCAGCTAACCACAATATCACTAACTTTACTTTTATTTAAATCACAATTAACAAATCCGAATTCAGCCGGTAAAACCTGATTGAATAATACTCTGCCAACGGAGGTCGTGATCATCTGCTTGCCCTCGATAGCTTTTTTCTGATCAAAATCATATAAGCTCATGGCGGGAATCTTAATTTTAGCATGTAACTGAACTGCCTTATCATCATAAGCGATTAAGACTTCATCGGCGTTGGAGAAAATTTTACCTTCACCCAGCTGGCCTGCTTTTTCCCGGCTTAAATATGCTAAACCTAAAATTATATCCTGCGTAGGAGAAATTACCGGACGTCCATCAGCAGGAGAAAATATATTGTTAATGGCCATAATCAGAACCTTGGTCTCTAACTGCGACTCAAGCGATAATGGAACATGAACAGCCATCTGGTCACCATCAAAGTCGGCGTTAAAAGCAGTGCAGACTAAGGGGTGAATTTTTATTGATTTTCCTTCGATTAATAACGGCTGGAAAGCCTGGATACCTAAACGGTGCAAAGTAGGAGCACGGTTTAGCATAATCGGATGATCCTTAATTACTTCATCCAGAATATCCCAGACTTCGATCTTTCCGCGCTCAACCATACGACGCGCGCCTTTAATGGTATGGACAAAACCTTTTTCTCTTAATTTTTTAATGATAAACGGCTCGAATAACTCTAGAGCCATCTGCTTAGGCAGGCCGCATTCATGCAGTTTTAATTCCGGGCCGACGACGATAACGGAACGCCCCGAATAATCGACGCGCTTACCCAGAAGATTCTGACGAAACCTTCCCTGCTTTCCTTTAAGCATATCGGAAAGAGATTTTAAGGGACGATTGTTGGCGCCGTTAACGGCTTTGCCATGCCGGCCATTATCCAGCAGTGCATCTACTGCCTCCTGAAGCATACGCTTTTCATTGCGGATGATGATTTCAGGGGCGCTTAACTCCATTAATTTCTTTAAACGATTGTTACGGTTGATTACCCTACGGTACAAATCATTGAGATCGCTGGTAGCAAATCTTCCGCCCTCTAAAGGAACTAAAGGACGCAGGTCCGGAGGAATTACCGGCACGATCTCTAAGATCATCCATTCCGGTTTATTGCCGCTTTTTTTAAAATCTTCGACAATCTTTAAGCTCTTAATTGCCTTACGGTTATTTAAAACATCTTTGGATTTTTCTAAATCTTTCCTGAGTTTGCGGCAAACAACATCTAAATCTAATTCTTTTAAAAGTTCGCTGATTGCCTCAGCACCGATTTTAGCTTTAAAATTAGCCCCGTATTTATTCAGCGCTTCGTGATACTGCTCATCGGTAAGCAGTTCTTTTTTCTTTAACGGAGTTGAGCCCGCATCAACCACAACATACTCTTCATAATAAATAATTCTTTCTAAATCCCTTAATCCGATATCTAAAAGCGCGCTCATTCTTGAGGGCACTGCTTTAAAAAACCAGATATGCGTAACCGGTGTAGCTAAATCAATATGCCCCATACGTTCACGCCTGACACTAGAGCGGTCAACCGTAACGCCGCATCTGTCGCAGATAATACCTTTAAATTTTATTCCTTTATATTTACCGCAGTTACATTCCCAGTCGCGAACCGGGCCAAAAATCTTCTCGCAGAATAATCCGTCTTTTTCCGGCTTAAGCGTGCGATAGTTAATCGTCTCGGCTTTTTTAACATCACCCTTAGACCAACCTTTAATTACCTGAGGGCTGGCAATCTTAATTGAAATACTATCAAAGGATACGATCTCTTCCATTATTTAGCCTTTTCTGTCTTGATATCAAGGCATAAGCCTTGCAATTCTTTGATTAAAACATTAAATGACTCTGGAGTTCCGTGGGTTAAGCGCTGCTCACCCTTAACAATCGCTTCATAAATACGCGTTCTACCGCTGACATCGTCGCTCTTTACAGTAAGCATTTCCTGCAAAGTAAATGCCGCTCCATATGCCTCAAGAGCCCAAACTTCCATTTCACCTAATCTCTGACCTCCGAATTGGGCTTTACCGCCTAATGGCTGCTGGGTAACCAGAGAATACGGTCCGATAGAACGGGCATGAATCTTTTCATCAACTAAATGAATAAGTTTTAAAATATACATATATCCTACGGTAACCTTCTGATCAAAAGGCTCTCCGCTATAACCGTCATAAAGAGTGATCTTGCCATCCTCCGGTAAGCCTGCTTTTTTAAGCAGCTCTTTAATCTCTACTTCTTTAGCTCCGTTAAATACAGGACAGCCGACATTTATACCCAATGCTTTTGCAGCCCACCCTAAGTGACATTCCAAAATCTGGCCTACGTTCATACGTGACGGAACACCTAATGGATTTAGGACTACTTCAACTGGCGTTCCATCGGGCATATAAGGCATATTTTCTTCGGGAATAATCCTGGCCACCACACCTTTATTACCGTGACGGCCGGCAAGCTTGTCACCTTCGGAAAGCTTACGTTTAGTAGCAACATAAACTACGACTCTTTTTAAAATGCCTGTAGGTAATTCATCCCCGCGGCGCACCTTTTCAATCTCATGTTCCTCTTCAGTCAACAGCTCATGCATCTGCTCATCAAAAGATGAGGCTAAGATCTTGGCCTCTTCATTCTCACTGAGTTCAAACTTCTCAACTTTCTTTTTATCTATCCCGAGCACCTGAGAAAGACGTAATGTTTTCTCAGTCTGTAAAAATTCAATCTCCTGCTTATAATAAGCTTTTAATTCGCGGATTTTGGCTAATTCTTTAGTTTTTTCTTCTTTCGTCTTACGGCCTCGATCTTTGCGCTGAAAAACATGCACATCAATCACGACACCTTCAACTCCCGGAGGGACGATTAATGAAGTATCGCGGACATCTCCTGCTTTCTCACCAAAAATTGCCCGTAATAATCTTTCTTCAGGGCTAGGCTCAGAATCGGTTTTAGGAGTAATTTTACCAACTAGAATATCTCCGGCTCCAACTTCAGCACCCACGCGAATAATTCCGTCTTCATCGAGATTTTTTAAAGCTTCCTCACCGACATTAGGAATATCACGAGTTATCTCTTCATTGCCAAGCCTGGTTTCGGCGGCTTCAATATCAAACTCCTCAATATGTATCGAGGTAAACGTATCCTGCTTTACCAATTTTTCACTGATAAGAATAGCATCTTCAAAGTTATAACCTCTCCAAGGCATCAGGGCAACTAAAACATTTTTACCTAAAGCCAACTCTCCTTCTTTGGTCGCAATACCATCTGCAATCGCTTGACCTGCTTCTACGCGGTCGCCTAATCCCACTAAAGGCCTCTGATTTATCGAGGTATCGGCATTAGTGCGCAAAAATTTCTTTAAATGGTAAATCTTCTTACCAATAGTAATCGCTGAAGCATCCACGCTGGTTACTTTTCCAGAATCCTCAGCCATAACCACCGTGCCGGAATCCTGCGCAACTTTAGCTTCCATATCCGTACCGACTAAAGGAGTCTCGGTAATCATCAAAGGTACAGCCTGCCTTTGCATGTTTGAACCCATCAATGCACGGTTGGCATCATCATGCTCCAGAAATGGAATTAACGAAGCGGCAACCGAAACCAATTGTTTTGCCGAAACATCCATGTATTGTACATCTTTTGGCGGCACTTTCGGGAAATCGTCTTTATAACGGCAGGTAACAAACTTATCGACAAAATAACCTTCCGCATCAAGCGGAACATCAGCCTGAGCGATAAATTTATCTTCTTCAATATCAGCGGTTAAATATTCAAATTTTCTGGTTACCCGGCCCCCTTCTACTTTGCGATACGGAGTTTCAATTAAGCCTAATGAATTAATACGTGCAAAACAGCTTAACGATGCAATCAACCCGATATTGGGACCTTCAGGTGTTTCAATAGGACAGACTCTTCCATAATGTGAAGGGTGAATATCTCTAACTTCGAACCCTGCTCTTTCACGCGAGAGACCTCCGGGACCTAAAGCACTCAAACGACGTTTATGCGTCATCTCAGCTAAAGGATTAATCTGATCCATAAACTGAGAAAGCTGGCTACGGCCGAAGAAATCACGAATCTGGTTAGATAAAAGTTTAGAGTTGACCAGATAATGGACATTTAAATTATCAAACTCACCTAAAAGACTTAATCTCTCTTTAATCGAGCGCTCAACACGGGAAAGGCCGATACGTACCTGATTCTGGACTAGTTCCCCGACGCTTTTTACGCGGCGGTTGCCTAAATGGTCAATATCATCAATTTTGCCTGCGCCACTGCTAAGTTTAATCAAATATTCGATTACCTTAATTACGGTATCAGAATCAAGTATTCTTTTTTCCAAAGACACATCCATGCCTAATTTACGATTTAAAATAAAACGTCCGGCGCGCTCTAAATCATAACGTGCCGGATCAAAAAATAATCTATAAAATAGCCCCTCGGCAGCCTCTTTAGTTACTGGTTCGGTGGGGCGCATCTTGCGGTAGAAATCTAAATAAGCCTCTTCTTTATTTTTAGTATAATCCTTCTTTAAAGTGTTAACTATTTCAGGATGCTCTTTACCAAAAGCAGCAAATATCTGTTTGTCATCGGAGAAACCTAAAATCCTTAAAATCTGAGTGGCGGGAAAATTTCTGCGGCGGTCAACATAAGCGGTAATCGTTTCAGTAAGATCATATTTAAATTCAAGCCAGGCACCGCGGTAAGGGATAACCCTGCCGTAAAAAATTTTCTTTCCGGTCGGATGCAATTCTTCTTCAAATGAAACTCCCGGAGAACGCTGTAACTGACTTACCACTACACGCTCATCACCGTTAACAATAAAAGTACCGGTTTCGGTCATTAAAGGAATCTCACCGAAATAAGCATCCTGCTCTTTTGTTTCATGGGGGGTAGTTAAGCGGAATTTTACCTTTAGCGGAGCAGCATAAGTTAATGAGCGGTTTTTGGATTCGCTCATCGTATATTTTGGTTTTCCTAAAGAGTAACTAATAAATTCTAACTTTACCGAACGATCAGCATTTTCTATAGGAAAGATTTCCCCAAAAACTTCCTGTAACCCTTGATTTTTCTTATCCCTAGCCGGTACATCCATCTGTAAAAATTCACGATAAGTATCCAGCTGTACATCTAGAAGATTAGGTAAATCATACACTTCTTTTATCTTGGCGAAATTTTTTCGTTTAATCATTATTATGATGGCCGAGACTAAGCCATTTCATTAGAATTACTCCAACTTACGTTGGCTTACTTATGTTTACTTATTATTACTTAATTAGAATTATATAAGATTACTTAAACTTACTCCAACTTACGTTGGCTTACTTTAATTCTACGGTTGCACCAGCTGCTTCTAATTTCTTTTTTATCTCTGCAGCTTCATCTTTAGTTGCGCCTTCTTTAATCGGCTTAGGAGCACCATCTACTAAATCTTTGGCTTCTTTCAAACCAAGACTAGTAATCGTACGTACTTCCTTAATTACCGCAATCTTGTTGGCACCGGCGCTAGTCAAAACAACCGTAAAGGTGCTTTTCTCTTCAGCAGCGGGAGCAGCGCTACCTGCAGCAGCGGGAGCAGCAGCTATCGGCATATTTGCGCTTACACCAAATTTTTCCTCCAAAGCCTTGACTAAGTCAGCCAACTCAAGAACAGTCATCGTCTCAATTGACTTAATTAAATCTTCCATCTTTGCTGTTGCCATGTTTCCCCCTTTTTTAATTTGTTTTTTTCTGTTTAATTTGATCTATACAATAAACAAACTTCTTTAATGTCTGACTTAAAACAATTACTATCTTTAAAATCGGAGAATTTAAAGTCATAACTACCATGGCCCTCAAAAGATCCTTAGACGGAAGGCTACTCATTGCTTCGATATCTTTTAAGGTTAATAATTTATCTTCTAATAAACCGCCTTCTAATACAAGTTTTTCATGGTCTTTACGGAAAGCGCATAATATCTTAGAGATATCTACCGGTTCATCCTTAAAAAAAATAATTCCACAGGGAGACTCAATAGATTTAACCAAATTCTCTAAACCAAGCTCTTTCATCGCCCTTTTAGCAATGCTATTTTTAACCACAAAAAGATCGCTACCTGAAACCTTCAACGTTTTTCTTAGAGTACTCATATCCGGGCTAGCAACTCCGGAATACTTGATAATGATCAAACCTTTGGATAGTTTAAAACTATCCTTGATACGGCTTCCTGAAGCTTCTTTAATTACCTGACCTATTTTTTTCATATTTTAACAGATTATTCTTAATCCCGGATTCATGGAAGTAGTGATGCTTAAGCTTTTCACAAATTTCCCCTTTACCGAAGCCGGCCTGGATTCATTAACCGCCTCAATCACCTTAGCGGCGTTATCGCTGATCTGATTTTCATCAAAAGAAATTTTACCTACTGACAGATGCATCCCGCCTTGCTTATCCACGCGAAACTCAACTTTTCCTTTTCTGACATCTTCAATAGCCTTTGAAATTTCATTAGTAACAGTACCAGTTTTAGGGCTAGGCATCAGGCCACGCGGACCTAAAACCTTACCTAACTTACTTAAATCTTTCATCATTTCCGGAGTGGCGATCGCGCAATCAAAATCAAGAAATCCGGCAGCGACCTTATCCATCAGCTCAGTACCACCTACAAAATCAGCCTTGGCTTCTCTTGCCTGACGCTCATATTCACCTTTACAAAATACCGCGACCCGTACCTTTTTTCCGGTACCATGCGGAAGCACAACTGTGCCGCGGATCATCTGATCACTTTTTTTAGTATCGACGCTTAAATTAAAATGTAGATCAACTGAGCCATCAAATTTCGGCTTAGGGAGCTTTTTTAATATCGCAATCGCTTCTTTCAATTGATAGATTTTTTCCGGCTCCACCTGCTTAATTGATTCATTATATCTTTTACTTTGCGTCTTCATTTTTTATCCTTCAATGGCAATGCCCATACTACGGGCAGTTCCCTGAACACTCTTAATTGCCTGCTCCATATTATTAGTATTTAAATCCGAAAGTTTTACTTTAGCAATCTCCTCAATCTGCTTTTTAGTTACTTTACCAATTGTCTCTTTTCCGCTGATTCCTGAAGCTTTAGCCAGATTCGCCGCTCTCTTTAACAAAATAGATGTCGGTGGGCTCTTTATAATAAAGGTAAAGGTACGGTCTTCAAAAACGCTGATAACTACCGGCAGGATCAATCCGTCCCTGCCTTTAGTCTGATCATTAAACTGTTTACAGAACTGCATGATGTTAACGCCATGCTGGCCTAATGCCGGGCCAACCGGAGGTGCCGGATTAGCCTGTGCCGCCGGAACGTGTAACTTAATCTGAGCCTTAATTGCTTTTGCCATAGCTTATACTTTCTCCACCTGCCAGTATTCCAACTCTACCGGCGTAGAACGGCCAAAAATAGAAACGCTGACTTTGACCTTTCCTTTTTCGGGATAAACTTCTTCGATTGTACCGTTAAAATTCAAAAATGGACCTTCGTTTACTCTAACCTGCTCACCCTTTTCAAAAACAACCTTAGGGGATGGCTTAGCAGCTGTTTCTTTAGTACGCTTAAGTATATTGTCTACCTCTTCCTGAGGAAGCGCTACGGGTTTTCTGCCTAAACCAATAAACCCGGTAACTCCGGGTGAATTCTTAACAAAAAGATAGGTCTGCTCGTTTAAATCCATTTCTATCAATAAATATCCTGGGAAAAACTTCCTTTGTGTAATCTTTTTCTTTCCGGCCCTTACTTCAGAAACCTGTTCGGTAGGAATAATTACACTAGAGATTAAATCCTGTAAACTTTCAGCCTGAATCTTTTTCTCTAAGGATGTTTTTACCTTCTCTTCAATTCCGGTTTGGGTATGTACAACGTACCAGTTTTTCATTTATTTAAAGACCATGCTTAAAAATCTGGACAAGGACAGATCAACTATCCCGATAAAAACCGTCATAATTAACGTTACAGTAATCACTAAAATTGTCGAAGCCAACAACTCTTTTCTGGTTGACCAGGCAACTTTACTTAGCTCACTTCTAACTTCGTTTATAAAATTAACTGGTTTTGCTAAGATATTCATAGTTTAATACTTTTAGCTTCTCTCCAAATCCTAAAGCTACAGGAGCGGCAGGACTTGAACCTGCAGTCACGGTTTTGGAGACCGTTGGTTTGCCATTAACCGACGCCCCTATATAGATCCTTCGCTTCGCTCAGGATGAGTTCGCTCCTGCGACTTACAAAGCTCTCGTTTATTTAATAACGAGCTCACTCATTTAATCTCTTTATGCGGGGTATGCTTATGACAAGAGTTGCAGAACTTATTAAGCTCCAGCTTGTCTTGATGCAATTTTTTATTCTTAGACGTCGTATAATTTCTATTTTTACAAACCGTACATTCTAAAGTTATCGTTTCGCGCATGGGTTTAAATGTTTGTGGTGCTCGTCGCTGTTAACCTTTTTTAATCCTTCGTTGCTACCGCAGGATTTTTACCCCTCGTCACTACGTTCCTCGGGATTGAATTTCCACTTTCAATTCGGAAATTCTAGCTGGAGACGAGAATTGAACTCGTGACCCCGTCCTTACCAAGGACGTGCTCTGCCAACTGAGCTACTCCAGCAATAATGGATTCGCTTTCGTCGCGCAGCTAAAAAATAAAAAAAAACCAACCCACAAGAAATTAGTCAAAACTCTTTCTTTGGTTATAAAAATTAAATTAAGGCTGCTATTTTACCAGATGAACGTGCAAGTGAAAGAGTTTATAATAAAAAGGCAGGGTTGTCAAGATATTTTTTGGCTTTTTTCAGCTAAAGCAGCGAATTGCTCCAAAGAGAGGTCTTCCGGGCGGATATTTATATCAATACCGGATTGATCAAAGAATTTTTCTAACACCATAGTTTCAACAACACCATCCAGGCTATTCCTTAAGGTCTTCCTCCTCTGATTAAAAGCCGTGCGGATTAATTTAAAAAACTTTTCTTCATCAGTTACTTTAACCGCCGGCTGATCTCTGAACTCTAAAGATAAAAAACAGGAATCAACTTTCGGGACGGGTTTAAAGCAATTCTTTTTAATTTCAAAAAGAATTTTTCCAAAAGCATAATATTGCACAAAACAGCTAAATGAACCGTACGTTTTTGACCCCGGACAGGCAACCACCCTACGGGCGAACTCTTTTTGCACAGTCAAAAAAACTACGCTGATATTATCCCGATATCCAATGAGGTGTTCAATGATGGGGCTAGATATATAATACGGAATATTACCGATAACTTTAATCTTTTGTTTTATTTTCTCCTCTTTAAGAAATTTTTTTAGATTAAATTCCAATATGTCGCTTTTAATAATTTGGCAATTCTCATAGTACGTTAAATTTTCTTCAAGCTGCGGGTATAAGCGGGAATCGATTTCAAGCGCATAAACTCTCCGGGCAGCGCTTGCCAGAGGAGCACTCAGATCTCCCAGTCCTGCGCCTATTTCTAAGACAATGTCTTCGCTATTCAAATTACAGGCGTTAATAATTTTTTTCTGAATGTTTTTATCAATGAGAAAATTCTGGCCTAAGCTTTTTTTGGGTTGGATGTGCATTGGATGGCAAGTTTTATAGCACTAACTAGCGAGCTACAATCAGCTAAATCAGGTTTGGCGGCTATATCAAAAGCAGTACCGTGTAATGGGGATGTCCTCACAAAAGACAGCCCTAAAGTAAGATTAACTCCACTTTTAAAACCAGTTAGTTTTAAAGGAATTAGCGCTTGATCATGATAGGCTGCAATTACACAATCATAATCACCTCCTACCGCCCGGGCGATTGCGGTATCCGCCGATAACGGTCCGGCTATAGTTGCGCCTTTAATTTTTTTTCTTAAAATCTTAAGCGCAGGAATAATTACATTTAGCTCCTCTGTACCGATCACCCCGTTATCGGAAGCATGCGGATTAACCCCGCAAACAACAATCCGTGGTTGCTTGATCAAAAACAATGACCTTAATCCTCTGATTGTAGCGGAAATATTCTCTTCTATTATTCCCCTGGTCAGTTTCGTACAGACCTTGCCAAGGGCAATGTGGCGGGTAAGAAGGCTAAATTTTAATTTATCATTAAGCAGCATCATCACTAAATTGTTGTTGCCGGTCTTCTTGGATAGATATTCCGTATGCCCGGAAAATTTAGCTCCTGCCAGATTAATTGCTTCTTTTGAAATCGGGCAGGTAACCAAACAATCAATTTTATTTTTCTTAAGCAGATCCAAAGCCAGATCAAGATATTGCAAAGCCGCCCGGCCATTTTCTGAATTCAACTTCCCAAATGTAAATTTTTTTTCCTGGATATTATTTAAGCTTATTAACTTAGCGCCTGAAAAATTTGTTTTTAAAAGTCTGGCTGCTTTGGCTAATACAAAACTATTACCGATGACTGTAATATCAGCTTTAGCTTTTAATATTTTTAGCGCCTTTAAAGTGATCGCCGGCCCGATTCCGGATGGATCCCCGATGGTAAGGCCAACTCTAATTTTCGAAGATTTTAATATAGGATTGTTTTTTAAGCTCATCTAACCACTTAGTCAATGCTTCCTGCAGTTTCTTTTCAAATAAATAAGCCTGGATTTTATCCTGCGACTCAATCAGGCTTAATTGCTGGCTTCCGAGAATGCCATCTAATCTGAAAATATAATACTTTTCCTCGATTTTTACCGGATTAGAGACCTCATTTATCCCCAGCTTAAATACCGTATCTTCAATTTCGGCCCGTAACTGCTGGCCTTGCAGCGCAGAAAGTTTATCAATAGTAAATGTATATCTTCCGGCAAGCTCCTCTATCTTCTTACCACTGCGCAGCTGATAACTCACAGTTTTAGCGGCATTTTCATCATCAAAACTGATAACCGTTAAAACCCTCTCCTCGGGTTTTAAAAATTGCTGCTTATTCTGATTATAAAAATTTGTAATCTCCTCCGGCCACACCACGACCTTATTACGCACCTTTTGCTCAACGATATTATACATCAACATCTGCTCACGCATCTTCTTCTCTAAATCCGCCAAGACTAACCCCTGCTTAGCTAGATCCCGCTCAAACTCCGCTTCCGAAGGATATCGTTTCTTAATTTCGTCGATTCTGTCCTTTAGCCTCGATGACTGAATGGCTATTTTATCAGTCTTGGCCTGCTGAAGCATAATCCGGTCTTCAATCAAACGCTGCAATAAATCCAACCTCATGGCTCCTACCTTCTCTTCTAAAGCTTTACCTTTGAACTGCTGTGAATATTGCATACGTATAAAATTCAAAAAATCATTGAGATCCTTCTGAGTAATAATCTCATTATTAACAACCGCAACCACCTTATCTTCTGCGTAAAGAACAGTCCCGGTACAAAAAATAAAAAGCGTAATAATCAAAAAACTAGTTTTTAATTTCATTAAACACACCTGCTTTCTTAAAGTTAACCACTGCTTCCTTAAGCAACCGGCAATAAAGATCAAATCCTACGGCGGCAATAAAACCATGCTGTTGCTGCCCTAGTAAATTACCGGCTCCGCGGATCTCTAAATCCTGCATAGCAATATTAAAACCTGCGCCAAGCTGAGTATATTCCTGAATTGCTTGGAGCCTCTTCTTGGCCATCGACTCCAGAACTAGGTTATGCGGAATCATAAAATACGCATAAGCGGCTCGATTAAATCTACCCACCCTGCCTCTTAATTGATGCAGGTCACTAAGCCCAAACATCTGCGCATTATTTACGATAATCGTGTTGGCATTCGGTATATCGATACCAGACTCAATGATCATCGTCGAAACCAGACAATCAATTTTGCCGGAAATAAAATCCGACATAATCTGCTCAAGGATTGCCGAGGGCATCTGGCCGTGGGCAACAGCTAGGCGTACATTCTGCGGAAGATTCTTGGCAATCTTATCTCTAACTTTTTCCAGGTCCAAAATACGGTTATGCAAGAAGAACACCTGGCCGCTACGCCTCAGCTCTCGCTTTATCGCTTGAGCTACTAAATCCGAGTCATATTCTACCACAACCGTCTTAATTGGCAACCTATTTTGCGGAGGAGTGTTAATTACGGAAAGGTCTTTTGCTCCCATCAAGCTCATATACAATGTGCGCGGAATAGGGGTTGCCGTTAAAACCAAAACATCAGTAGTGGTTTTAATTTTTTTTAACTTTTCCTTAGCCTTAACTCCGAAACGCTGCTCCTCATCAACAATCACTAATCCTAAATCCTTAAAAACTACGTCATCTGAAAGCAACCTGTGCGTGCCGATAACAATATCAACGCCCCCTTCGATTAATTGCTTAATAATTACTTTTTGCTGAGCAATAGTTCTGAAACGGGAAAGCATCTGCACGTTAACCGGAAAATTAATCAGGCGGCCGGTAAAATTTTTATAATGTTGTTCGGCTAAAATTGTGGTAGGAACCAGATAGGCTACTTGCTTATTATCCATAACCGCTTTAAATGCTGCACGCATAGCGACTTCGGTTTTACCGTAACCAACATCTCCGCAAAGCAGCCGGTCCATAGGTTTATCCGATTCCATGTCGGCCTTAACTTCATGCATTGCCTTATCCTGATCAGGGGTCTCTTCGTACGGAAATGTTTTCTCAAAATCAGACTGCCAATCGAAATCCGGAGAAAATTTAAACCCTTTAGAAACCAAACGCATCGCCTGCAACCCCAATAACTCCCAGGCTAATTTCTGAATACCCTTACGCGTGCGCGCTTTTACTCTTTGCCACTCTTTATTGCCTAAACGGTAAAGCTTGGGCCGCCCCGCTTGAAAAGCAATATATTTTTGCACCAAGTGCATCGCATCAACCGGTACATACAACTTCTCATTCCGGTCATATTCAATCACTAGGTGGTCGCTAAGAGCGGATCCGGTTTTAATTTTTTGCATCCCCAGGAATTTTCCTATGCCATGCTGGTTATGCACTACAAAATCACCAATATCCAAATCCACGAAATTTTTTAACGGAAACTCTTCGCTGAAATTAAAACTTCCTTCCTTTGAAGACTTTTTATGCGGCAGGATGATAACAATATTATGGGCCCAAAGAGCTTCTCCGGTAGAAGGATTAAAAGTTTTAACTGAAATTATTTTTTCATTATCCAACTGGATACGGATGGGCGATTCAAAGGAAACCGGAAAGATATCAAGAATGGACCCGCGGCGGCTAAAATCTCCTTCGCCAGCAACCAACTCCTGCCGGCTGTAGCCAAATCCTACTAAAGTCTCAGTAAAATACTCCAAATTGATATCCTGATTAAGATAAATCTTAATGGATTTAAATATCATATTAAAAATAAAAAAGACGTTTCCTTTTTAAGGGAAACGTCCCTATTTAGTTTCCCTTTTATCTTTTATTTTGCACCCTTACGGTTCCAAGCAAGTATTAGGGGTGAGGCAATATAAACCGTAGAATAAACTCCGCAGAAGAAACCGATTAACAAGGCAAAAGAAAAGTTGCTGAGTATCTCTCCGCCGTATAAAAAGATCGATAAAACGCATAATAAAGTAACCCCGGTAGTAAGAATTGTACGGCCCAGGCACTGATTCACGCTTAAATTTATTAATTCGTAAAGGTTTAATTTCCGGTAAAGTTTAATATTTTCCCTGACCCGGTCATAGATAACAATCGTATCATTTATAGAGTAGCCGGCAATAGTCAAAAAAGCCGTGACGCTTAAAAGGTCAATTTGCCTGCCGGAAAAAGAAAGCGCGCCCAAAGTTACTAATACATCATGCAGAATAGCGATAATACCGGCAATGGCAAAATTTAAATGTTTAAATCTGAAAGCAACATAAATAAGGATGCCGGCCAATGACCAGATCAGTGCGGACACCGCCTTATCTCTTAAATGCTTACCGGCGACAGGACCGACGCGTTCAACCCTTAAAACCTGAATATCGTCTTGAGGAAAACTCCGCTGGAGCCTCTCAGTTAATATCTGATTTTTGTCTTCGGTAGTCCGGATCAATAAAACATTAGGATTGTCTTTAAATTGCTGAATGGAAACATTCTTAAGCTCAATTTCCTCTAAAATTTTCCTGACCCTATCAACAGAGGGAGGATTTTTAAACATATACTCCTGAAGCTGGCCTCCGGCAAAATCAATCCCGTAAGCTTGCGAGCCTTTCTTAAAATATGAAAAAAGCCCTACTGTGATTACAATAATTGACAAAGCATAAAATATTCTACGCTTACTGATAAAATCAAACTTAGTTTCACCGATTAATTTAAACATGGGTAAAGAATTTTTAATCCAACCCAGATTAAGCAACAGCTCAAATACCGTCCTGGTTACAACGATAGCCGTAAACATGCTTGCCATCAAACCAATGGTTAAAGTAACCGCAAAACCTCTTATCGGCCCGGTGCCAAATTGAAATAATAAAAATGCAGCAATCAAGGTTGTAATATTTGAGTCAAATATAGCGCTAAAGGCACGGTCATATCCATTGGTTATTGCCAAGCGTAAACTCCTGCCTGCAGTTAACTCTTCTCTGATACGCTCATTGATAAGTACATTTGCATCCACTGCCATACCCAAAGAAAGAGCAATACCAGCAATCCCCGGCAAGGTCAAAGTAGCGGATATCCCGGGAAATATTAAAGGAAGCATTCCCAATGATCCTAAAATTATGATCAAGTTAAGCAATAGCGCAATATCGGCAACCACCCCGGCTAAAAGATAATAGCCGGCCATAAAAATAAAAACCAAACTAATGCCGATAATACAAGCTTTAACTCCTTTATTTATCGAATCCTGCCCAAGTAACGGCCCGACAGTTCTTTCTTCTTCAATATGCATCGGAGCCGGTAATGCACCGACTCTCAAAACTAAAGCTAAATCCTGCGCAGCGGCTACATCAAACCTGCCGGTAATTACCGCTTCCCCCGAAGGAATTGCTTCTCTGATCCGCGGAGCTGATTGTACTTTACCATCTAAAACAATAGCCAACCGTTTGCCCACATTAGCCGCAGTTATTTCAGAAAATTTCTTAGCGCCTGCAGGATTAAAACGCAAACCAACAATCGGCTCGCTAAACTGGCTCTGATCAAAACGCACCGTCGCATCCGTCAAAGAATCCCCAACCAAAACAGCCTGCTTCTCAAGCAACAAAGGCTCATGTTCTTCAGGAGTATACTTTAACTCATACCCCTCAGGAACCGTCCCGGCAATTGCCTCTTTAAGCTTATCCATATCATTAGAGACAATTTTAAATTCAAGCATAGCAGTTTTGCCGATCAGATCAATCGCCCGCTGCCGATCGGTAACTCCGGGAAGCTGCACGACGATCTCATCATCACCCTGCTTTTGAATGGAAGTTTCCCTGACCCCAAATTCATCAATCCGGTTACGGATTACCTCAACTGCCCGGTCACATGCATCAAGCTTAGCCTGCCCTTCTAAATGGCTAGTATCAACTTTAAGTAAAAGATGCATCCCGCCTTGAAGATCAAGCCCCAGATTAATGCGCTTATTCAAAGGAAAAACATGGTACAAACACACACCGACAATTCCTAAAATAAGCAGTATTTTATAGATCAGTTTTCTTTCCATTAATTAAAACTCCTGTTTTTAGGCGCCTTGGGGCTTTTTAATATAACCTATGCTGTTTTTTTCAATCTCTATCTTGACATTATCGTCAATGCGTAAAATAACAGTCTTATCTTTAACATTGACAATGGTACCGTGGATACCGCTTAAAGTGACGATCTCTTCATTTTTATTAATCCCGGAGATCATCCTTTGATGCTCTTTTTCTTTTTGCTTTTGCGGACGGATCAACAAAAAATAAAAAATAATAAAAATTAAAGCTAACGGTAAAAGCTGTACTATCGGATTTGCAGCAGATCCCTGTGGCATATTAGACTCCTTTGTTTGACTTCTTTAATAAACTCTTAATCGTTGCCGAAACCTGAGCGCCATTTTTTACCCATTCGGCGATGCGTTCTTTTTTTAAAACCGCCAGCCCGCTTGTCGGTTTATAATAACCTAACTCTTCAATGATCCGGCTATCCCGGCCCATGCGCTCATCAAAAACAGTAACGCGAAAATGCGGCTTTCCTGCCGGATTCTTACCAATTCTTCTTAAACGAATATGCACTGCCATTATACTACTCCTTCCTTATGTTCTAATTACTTCCATTAAAGCCTTGGCTTTATTCACTGACTCCTGATATTCTTTTTCCGGAACAGAGTCAGCGACAATCCCTGCCCCGGCCTGCACATAAGCAAAACCATCTTTAAACAATATTGTACGGATGGTAATGCAAGTATCTAAATTATGTGAAAAACTAAAATACCCGATTGCTCCGGCATATAATGAGCGCTTTACATTCTCCAGCTCATCAATAATCTCCATCGCCCGAATCTTCGGCGCCCCGGTTACCGTGCCAGCGGGAAACGCAGCCTTCAATACATCATAGATATCAAACCTTTTTTTGTCAAGTATCGCACTTACCTGGCTGACTAAATGCATTACGTGTGAATACTTTTCTACCCGCATAAACTCGTCAACTTTAACCTTGCCTAATTTGCTGATCCGCCCTAAATCATTCCTGCCCAGATCTACCAGCATCAGGTGTTCGGCTCTTTCTTTTTCATCATTCAAAAGCTCCTTCTCCAGTCGCAAATCTTGGAGCTCATTTTTTCCGCGCGGGCGCGTGCCGGCAATCGGGCGATTCTGCACTAATCCGTTTTCACAGCGCACCAGCATCTCCGGGCTTGAGCCAATAATCGAAAAATCTTTTAACTTCAAATAATACATGTACGGCGAAGGATTCAGAATGCGCAAAGACCGGTAAATCGCAAAATCATCTTTTTGCGTCCTAACTTTAAACCGTTGCGACAAAACCACCTGAATGACATCGCCCTTTTTTATATAATCTTTGGCCTGCTTAACGATCCTGACAAATTCGGGTTGCTTAAAATTACTGTTAATCTGTAACTTTTTATTACCAGCTAAGCTTCTCTTGGGAATAACCAAACGGTTAAAATCACTGTGCATTGATTCAATCTTTTTAATTGCCTTTTGATAAAGCTGAGCTTTCCGGGAATCATTTGAAGCTTTCGGTAAAATTACGTTACTGACGATTTTAATCGTATGATTAAGCCGGTCAAAAATTAAAAGTGTATCAGTTAAGAGTAAAAGCGTGTCCGGGATCTTTAAATCATCTTTATTTTTATCGGGAATATCTTCAAAGAATCTCACCGTATCATAACCGATATAGCCCACCAGGCCTCCGTAAAAACGCGGCAGCCCGGCGACATGTACACTGCGAAAATCCCGCATTATTTTCTTGATCTCATCTAACGGCGAGCTGGCGGTAATAAAACTTCTTTTCTTGTTTCTGGCTACATCAATAATTTCAATCTGCTTGTCTTTACTTTTAAAGATCAGGCTGGGCTGGGTTCCGAGGAATGAGTACCGGGCGATCTTCTCCTGGCCTTCTACAGATTCCAGAAGAAAAGCATAATCGCTGTGCTTAATTTTTAAAAAAGCAGAAACCGGAGTATCCAGATCGGCGTTAATCTCTTGATAAACCGGAATAACATTACCCTTTTTGCTTAATTTAAGAAATTCTTTTAAAGTTAAACTGATCAACTAAATCCCTCTATTTAATCTTCCGGTAAAAACAGCTTCGGTTTTGCGTGTGGCAGGCCTTGCCGAGCTGGCGCACCTTAATTAATAGCGCGTCCATATCGCAATCATAGGCGATAGATTTAACAAACTGAAAATGTCCGCTGGTTAATCCCTTAACCCAATATTCTTTCCGTGAACGCGACCAATAGCAGGTCTTACCTAATTTTAGAGTCCGGCGCAGCGACTCCTTATTCATATACGCCACCATCAACACCTGGTTATTTTTGTAATCCTGAATAATCGCAGGAATCAATCCGTTTTTATCAAACTTCAAATTACCTAACCTAAATTTTGTCGTTTTCATAATCTTACAGCTACCCCTCTTTCCTTTAAATAACTCTTTACCTGCTTCACCGAAAGTTCCTGATAGTGAAAAAGCGAAGCCGCCAAAGCGGCATCAGCTTTGCCTTGCGTGAAAACATTATAGAAATCTTCCAGCTTTCCCGCCCCGCCTGAGGCAATCACCGGGATATTAATTTTTCCGGTAATTGCAGCGGTCAACTCTAAATCATAACCATTTTTGGTCCCGTCGGCATCCATACTCGTTAAAAGTATCTCACCTGCCCCAAGCCTGGCTACTTTCTCTGCCCAAACCAAAACATCAATTCCGGTAGGAGTCCTGCCGCCGTTAATAAAAACTTCCCAGTGATCAGCCTGTCTTTGGGCATCAATGGCTGCGACAATACACTGGCTGCCGAATCTTTTGGCGCTATCACTGATTAACTGGGGAAATTTTACCGCCTGGGTATTAAGCGATACCTTTTCCGCTCCGGCATTTAAAATATTGCGGATATCCTGAACCTCTCCTATGCCTCCGCCAACAGTAAAAGGCATGAAGATATTCTGGGCGATCCTCTGCACAAGCTCAACTAAAGTTTTCCGGTTTTCAACACTTGCGGTAATATCCAGAAAAACCAGCTCATCCGCTCCCTGCTGATCATAAAGCTTAGCCACCTCAACCGGATCTCCGGCATCACGTAGCCCCAAAAATTTTACACCCTTGACTACCCGGCCTTCTTTAATATCCAGACAAGGGATAATACGTTTAGTTAACACTTATTTTACTTTCTTTAACAAATACTCCTTTAAAACTGCCCAAGTTTTCTTGCCCACTTTTCCGTCAACAGGAAGGTTATTGGCTTTCTGGAATTCCCTTATTGCGCTGCGGGTTTTTTTACCAAGCTTACCGTCAACAGTACCTTGATAATAACCGGCATTCTTTAAAGCTGTTTGAATTTGCTTCGGATCGATTTGTTGCTTAGCTTCAACAATTTGACCTGCATTACCCACTTCAGTACTTTTTAGCGTAGATTCTCTTAAGCTGTTAATCTCATCATCTTTTTCGCGTAACTGTGCCTCAAGGGTCGAAACCTTATCTTTCAACCCCTGCATCTCCAAATTGTTATTCTTGCGCATTGTCGCACATCCGCTCAAAGAAAAAACAAAAACTGCCACAGCCCCTAACAACAACACTTTTTTTACCATATTCCACCCCCCTTAATTAAGTTTCAACGCCTCGGTTAAAGTAAATTTTCCTTCGTATAAAGCCTTACCGACGATAACCCCTACAACGCCCTGTTTTTTAAGCTTGATGAGATTGACCAGATCCTTTAAATTTCCTGCTCCTCCTGAAGCAATCACATTTAATCCTGTTTCTTTGAGCAATTTCTTAATCCCTAAAATATTCGGCCCCCTCAAAGTACCGTCTTTAGAAATATCCGTATAGATCAATTGCTTAAAGCCTATTTTCTTCAGCTCTTTGGCAAAAGCAAGTGTAGTTTTAGCTGCCGATTGATTCCATCCCTGCGTGAGAACTTTATCGGATTTAGCGTCAATGCTGACAATAATTTTTTCTCCGAATTTTTTCCAAGCCTTCTTTAAAAATTCAGCATCGCTGGCCGCTTTAGTACCCAAAATAACTCGCTCTACACCTAAGTCAAGCAATTCAGATATCATTGCCATACTTCTTACTCCGCCGCCAAACTCTATACCCAACCCAACCTGATTGATAATCTCTTTTAAAACATTTAGATTTTTAGGTGAGCCGCTTGATGCCCCGTCAAGATCCACGATATGCAAAAGCTTAGCGCCTTGTCTGGCCCAATGCTTGGCCACCTTTACCGGATCACTGGAATATATTTTTTCCTGTTTGAAATTGCCTTGGAAAAGCCTGACCACTTTAGCGTTCCTTAAATCTATCGCCGGAATAATTAACATAGCTTCACAAAATTACTGATCATCTTCAAACCCACCGCCTGGCTTTTTTCCGGATGAAATTGCACCCCGTAAACATTATCTTTCCATAAAACAGAGGCAAACTCCGATCCGTAATCACAGGTAGCAGCAACAACACCTTTATCGGTAGGCTTAGGATAATATGAATGGCAAAAATAAACCTGAGAATTATTATCCACTGCATCTAACAAAGGGCAATCCTTAGCCACCACGGCAAGATCATTCCATCCCATATGCGGGATTTTTAAGTTATCTCTGGCATTGAATTTAACAACTTGGCCGCCTAAAATACCCAGGCCTTTCTTAATCTTAGCTTCCTGGCTACTTTCAAATAACAGCTGCATACCTAAACAAATCCCTAAAAAAGGTTTTTTTTGATTAACCTGATCTTTAATTACGCTGATTAAATCCTGCTTCTCTAATTCGGCAACCGCATCATCAAAAGCACCCACCCCCGGCAAAACTATTTTTTCGCAGGAATCTATCTCGCTTTTTTTATTGGTAATTACAGGAACTGCTGCGAAAAGTGCCACTGCCTTGGCCACGCTATGAATATTGCCCATGCCATAGTCAATGATCGCAATCTTCATCAGTCAATCACGCCCTTAGTCGAAGGGATACCTTTTCTGCGCGGGTCAATTTGAGTGGCTTGATCTAAAGCAATTCCGAAAGCTTTAAAAACCGGCTCTAAAGTAGCATGTAAATCTATGCTGGGATTTTCAATCTTAATATTAAGATTCATTCCTAATTGTTTGGCAAACGCCTCAAAAAAATGCTCGGCATATTTGAGCTCATAGCCATCCTGAGCTTGAGGACTATTACCTGCAGCAGTCCCGAGAATTAACTTAAACGAACCCCTGCCGCTAATATCTACTGTTACGCTGGCAGTCACATCTTCCATCGGAGCAGATTGCGAACCGATTCTGTTAATCCCGGTTTTATCCCTTAGCGCTTCCTTAAAAATCTGCCCAATAACAATTCCCAGGTCCTCATTTGTATGATGTATATCTACCTTTAAATCAGCTTCTTTGGTAACAATCTCCAAATCAAAGTGCCCCCAAAAAGCAAATAATTCCAGCATATGATCAAGAAATCCTATACCGGAATTAATCTTAGCAGCTCCGGATCCATCAATATTTAATTTAGCAGAAATAACGGTTTCCCTGGTTTTTCTTTCTTTTTCAGCAGTTCTTTCTTTCATCAATTTTCCTTGGTTATAAAAACCTGCTCTTTACCGAATCAATATGCTTCTGCAAACCTTCAATTGCGGCGATTTTTTCCAGCGGTTCACGTATTTTTTCCAGTGCCTTTTTCGAATAACTGATAATATGGTTACTTTTCATAAAATCGGAAACATTTAAACCCGAAAAAAATCTGGCTGAGCCGTTAGTCGGTAAAACATGGCTTGGCCCGGCAATATAATCCCCCAAAGCCACCGGGCTATACGGCCCTAAAAATATTGCCCCGGCATTTTTAATATTTTTAAGCAACGCCTTAGGGTTATTCACTAGGATCTCCAAATGCTCAGGAGCGATCTTATTGGCAATTTCACAGGCCTGTTTTAAATTCTTCGTTAAAATAATATACCCGTTATCTCCGGCCAATTGGGACTTAACCTCCTTGGCTAAACTTTTAGAGTTAGTAATTAATATGGCTAAGCCTTTGGCATGTTCGGCTTGAGCGCGCAAGTCGCTGATCACAAATTTAGGGTCGCTTAAACGATTAGCAATAATTACCAACTCCGTAGGCCCGGCGATCATGTCTATATCTACTGCTCCGAAGACCTGTCTCTTTGCTTCGCTTACATAGACATTTCCCGGCCCGACAATCTTATCCACGCGGGGTATAGTTTTAGTTCCATAAGCTAAAGCTGCAATGCCTTGAGCTCCGCCGACCCGATAAACCTCATCAACTTTTAGGAGATCCGCAATTACCAAAATGTGAGGATTGATCTGTCCGTTCTTATCCGGAGGGCTGATTAAAATAGTTTTTTTAACTTGCGCCAGTTTCGCCAGTAACACCGTCATGTAAACCGTAGAAACCAGCGGAGCTGTGCCGGCAGGAATATAAACTCCAACTCTCTCTAAAGGTGAATAGTTTTCACCCAAAACTACCCCTTCCCCACCCTTAATTCTCCAGGACTTACGCAGCTGCTTACGGTAAAAGCGGCTGACATTCTCCATAATGACCTTAAGCGAAGAAACAAAATCCGGGCTGATGTTGGCGTAGGCTCCGCTTATCTCAATCTGCGAAACTTTAATCTGACGCTGGCTTATTTTGACCTTATCGAATTTACGCATGTATCTGATCAAGGCGTCATCGCCAAGTAAGCGCACATCATCAATAATCTTCCTAACCGTTTCTTCAACCCGCCTCTGGCGCACTGACCCGCGATTATAAATCTTATCTAATTTTTTACTGCTAAACTTGATGATTTTCATAACTTAACTATTATATCCTTTATTTTATCAAATACCAGCGCAAAATTCTCTGGCCTGCTTCCTCCGGCTTGCGCAAAATCTCCTCTTCCACCGCCGCTGCCACCGATTAGCGGGGCAACCTGAGAGATTATATCTTTAGCGCTTAATCCTTTGGCGCATAAATCCGCGGTTAACCCCACCACTAAAAAGGCTTTACTGGCCTCCTGCGCGCCCAACGCAATTACCGACTGATTTATTTTCTCTTTGATCATATCCACCAATAAGCGTAATGAATTCATGTCTAAGTTAGCTTCGATTGAAAAAACCACGTTCATTGCATTTAATTTTATACGCTTCTCTGAAAGTTCAAGCGCTTTAGCCTCTAGAATATTGCCCATCTGAGCGCTACGCTTCTTTTCCTGAACCTTTTGTTCCTCTAGTTCAATTTTCTGTTTAGCTTCTTCAATCGCCTTTTGCTCCTGATCTTTAACAAACTGCTCTGCAAATTGACCCGTAACCGCCTCAATCCTTCTGATCCCGCTGGCAACGGAGCTTTCGCTAATTATCTTGATCAAACCAATCTGCGTAAGATCAGTAAGATGCGTACCAGCGCATAGTTCTTTGGAAATATCTCCGATCTCAACTACCCGCACATTTTCTCCGTATTTCTCTTCGAAAAACGCTAAAGCTCCTGATTTTTTAGCCTCCTTAAGCGTCATCTCTTTAGCCTGCACAACATAATTTTTAAAAATATAGCTGTTGGCCACTTCTTCAACTCTGGCAACCTCTTCTGCAGATAATCCTTTAAAATGCGTAAAATCAAAACGAAGTTTTTCTTCATTAACTAAAGACCCTTGCTGCCCGACGTGACTTCCTAAAACTTCCCTTAAAGAAGCCTGTAAAATATGTGTCGCTGTATGATTCTTGGCAATATTCATCCGACGTTGAGTATCAATCTTTACAACTACCGGATCATTCTTCTTAAAACTTCCGGATTTTACCTTACCGCTATGCAAAATAACATTATCAATCTTTTTGGTATCTAAAACTTCAAAAATATTATTTTCCTTAATCAATTCTCCGGTATCTCCAACTTGTCCCCCGCCTTCTGCATAGAAAGGAGTTTTGTCTAAAGCTATCTGCACTTTATCGCCACTTGAAGCCTCTTGTATATCTTTGCCGTCTTTTAATATCGCCAGAATTTTAGCTGCGCAAGAACCTTCTTCATAACCGGTAAATTTACTTTCTTTAATCTTAATCTGCAAGCCGACAGCGCCAAAAACATCACCCTTCATCGCACTGCCTGATTTTGAACGCGCCTTCTGAACCTCCATAGCCTGCTGAAAAGATTCTTGTGAAAAATCTATATTTTTCTTATCCAGCCATTCCTTAGTTAATTCTAAAGGGATCCCATAGGTATCATGCAGCAAAAAAGCAATATTTCCCACCGCCCGGGCATCCGGTTTTTTGATAAATTCCGCAAATTTACTTCTGAATAATTCCTCGCTGGTTGCCAGCGTATTAATAAAATTTTTCTCTTCAGCTAAAACAATCTGGGCGATCTCCTCCCTGCGGCTGGTTAATTCAGGATAAGGCTCACGCATTATTTCAGCTACAGTTGCTACTAACCGGTAAAGCAAAGGGTCATTGATACCCAAGCTCTTTAAATGCAAAATAGACTTACGGATTATTTTTCTAACCACATAACCCCTGCCTTCATTAGAAGGCAAGATCCCGTCAAAAATAGAGAACACCACTGCCCGCAGATGATCGGCAAGCGCATAGATTATTTTTTTATCTGCCCCTTTTGCTGCCGATTGATTGATCTCTTTAATTATCGGCTGGAAAAGTTCAGTTTCAAAATTACTTTTTACCCCCTGCATCACCGCCGCTAATCTTTCCAAGCCCATTCCGGTATCAATATTTTTATTCGGCAACGGCTCAAGCGAGCCATCCGGCTTACGGTTAAACTGAGTAAATACTAAATTCCAGATCTCCGCAAACCTTCCGCAACTGCAAGCCGGCGAACAATCCGCCTTCCCGCAACCCACCTCTTTTCCAAAATCAAAAAATATCTCTGAACACGGCCCGCACGGCCCATTCGGGCCTTTAGTCTTGGCCTCTGCCGGCCAAAAATTATCCTTATCTCCTAATCTGATTATTTTATTCTCCGCAATCTTTACGTCATCTTTCCAAATTCTATAAGCTTCATCATCATCCTGATAAACCGAAACCCAAAGCTTAATCGGTAAGATCTTTAATTCTTTAGTTAAAAACTCCCAAGCCCAGGCGATCGCCTCTTGCTTAAAGTAATCTCCGAAAGAAAAATTCCCCAGCATTTCAAAAAAAGTATGATGGACGCTGGTCTTACCCACCTTATCCAGGTCATCCGTACGCAAACAGCGCTGGGCGGTGGCCGCGCGCTTAAACCCGGAATCAATTCCCATAAATTCTTTTTTAAATTGATTCATTCCGGCAGGAGTAAATAATACCGTCGGATCATCTTTAGGGGCTAAAGAATCGCTGTCAATAATCTTATGCTTCCTGGCTTTAAAAAAGCTCAGGAATTTTTCTCTTAAAATATTCGCGGTCATAATTGTTTGATTGTTTCACTTACTATATCAGGCGAGAAACCCCGGCGCAATAAATACCCGTAGACGCGTGCTTTTGCTTTTTGCGGATCGATTCCGGCTAATCTTGCAAATCTTTGCCGGGCTAACTGGCTGACGGTCTGAGTTTCGCTGTAACCTTTTTTTGCCTGCTCAAGCGAATCCTCAATAATCTGCTTATCTAAACCTTTACCAAGGAGCTCTTGTTTTATCCTTCTGATGCCAAATGGCCGCTTAAGACGACTGGCTACCCAGCTGCGCGCAAACAGGCGGTCATCAATAAATTCTTTATCTTTTAAGAAGTCCACCGTATCTTGGGCGAGGTTATCAGAGAAACCTTTTTGTTTAAGCCGCACAATTAACTCAGCTTCGCTGCGCAGCCTAAACTTCAATAGTAAAAAAGCATACGCCCTGGCCTTTTCTGCACTATGACTTTGCGGCCTATCCTTCGAGAGCTGACTTTTTACGTGCTGCTTTTTCAATATCATCCTGTAATTTAGGATTCTCTTTTAAGAATTTTATTGCTGCATCCCTGCCCTGGCCGAGTTTTGTATCTTCATATGAAAGCCAGGTGCCGGATTTGCTAATTACCTCTAATTTAACTGCCGCATCAATCACTGCGCCGGTTTTAGAGATTCCTTCATTATGTAAAATATCAAACTCTGCCTCACGAAACGGCGGAGCAACTTTATTTTTTACCACTCTAACTCTAACATGTCCGCCGATAACCTTATCCAACTCTTTCAAAGTAGCGATTCTGCGTACATCTAATCTCACGGATGCATAAAATTTAAGGGCGCGTCCTCCGGGAGTTGTCTCCGGGGATCCAAACATTACACCGATCTTCTCGCGCAACTGATTAATAAAAATTAAGGTCGTGCGCGATTTACTGATCGAGCCGGTTAATTTACGCAAGGCCTGAGACATTAAGCGCGCCTGAAGCCCCATATGCGAATCACCCATCTCTCCTTCAATTTCAGCCCGCGGAGTCAACGCCGCCACCGAATCAATCACCACTAAATCCACTGCGTTAGAACGCACTAAAGTTTCAGCGATCTCCAAAGCCTGCTCTCCGGTATCCGGCTGAGAGATCAAAAGATCATCTAAATTTAATCCGATTAATTTAGCATAAGTTGAATCAAAGGCATGCTCAGCGTCGATAAAAGCCGCCACCCCGCCTTTTTTCTGAATTTCCCTGATCGCCGTTAAAGTAAGCGTAGTCTTTCCGGAAGCTTCCGGGCCGAATATTTCGATTACTCTGCCCCGCGGCAAACCTCCTACACCCAAAGCTAAATCAAGGGTAAGTGCTCCTGTAGGAATAATCTCAACATCAGCTTTGGTGTGGGATCCCAACTTCATTATGGAACCCTTGCCAAACTGCTTCTCTATCTGAGCCAGCGCTAATTCCAATGCCTTGTGACGATCAGATGTCTCTTTTACCTCTTCTTTCTTCTTTTCCACAACCATTTCAACCTCCGATTTTAATTTTAGTTTTAATATTATAACCCGCCCCTATCCCACTGTCAAACAATATAAATCACCTCCCCTCTACCCCAATAGACGTACGATAGAACGAAATCTAACTAAAATAATTACACGTCCGTATTGACTTCAGCCTAAAAATGTGTTAAGTTTAACCAATATGGAAGACCTAAGCAAGCTAAAAACCGAACTTGACCGCACCAAAACCGAGCTTGGCATACTTTACGAGATCTCCAATGCCATGCGTACAACCTTAAAATTGGATGAGATCCTCTATATTATCCTTACCGGCGTAACTGCGCATATCGGCTTAGGATTTAACCGGGCAATGCTCTTTTTGGTGAATGAAAAGGAAAAAATTATTGAGGGTAAAATGGGAATCGGCCCGGAAAGCGGCGAAGAAGCCAATGCCGCCTGGACCAGGATCGAAGAAGAAAAAATGGATCTGGAAGATCTAATCGGTGCCTTCAAATGCTCTACTTCTGTATTAGAGTCAAGCTTTAACCTTCAGGTTAAAGCTTTAAAAGTTTCGATGTATGATAAAGATGAAAATCCTTTATCGCTGGCGGTATTAGAAGGCATGCCTTTACATTTAACTGGTCAAATCCTCCACCAATACCGCAATTCTCCGGTAATTCAAATGTTGAAGAACAACGAACTTATACTTATACCTCTGAAAGCAAAAGATAAAGTTAACGGAATAATCGTCGCCGATAATTTTATCACTAATGACCCGATCACTAAAGACCATATCCGCATGCTAACCATGCTGGCCAACCAGGCCGGCCTGGCAATTGAAAACTCCCGGCTTTATGAACTGACCGTAGAGCGCGCGCATTCTGATTACTTAACCAGCCTCTGGAACCACGGATATTTTCAATACCTGTTGCATAACGAGGTTGAAAAAGCCAAAGCCAATCGAAGCCCGCTTAGCTTACTGGTGATAGATATAGATGATTTCAAGATCTACAACGATACGCTTGGCCATCAGGAGGGAGATAAAATATTAAAGAACTTAGCGGCTCTTTTACGCAATCAATCACGTAAAATGGATCTTGTCTGCCGTTACGGAGGCGAAGAATTTACAATCATCCTTCCGCACACTGATAAAAAAGAAGCCTTTATGATTGCCGAACGCCTAAGATTGGATATTCAAAAATATCCCTTCTTAAATGAAGATGTTTTCCCTAATAAACAGATGACGGTAAGTTTAGGACTTGCTACTTTCCCTGAGAATGGCCAGCTTCCTGCAGAACTAATCTCTTCTTCGGATAAATCCCTCTACCAGGCAAAAAATAAAGGTAAAAATAAAACCTGCTGCGGTTAACTTTAAACTGAAGCCTGCGCCTCGAGTTTTTCCTTTTCTTGATTCTGCGATAATTTCACCGAAACTATTTTACTGACCCCCGACTGCTCCATCGTAATCCCGTACATAATATTCGCATTAACAATCGTCTTCTTATTATGGGTAATTACGATAAACTGGGAATTTTTAGCAAACTCCTGCAAGACTCTTGAGAATCTGTCCACATTAGCCTCATCCAGAGCCGCATCGATCTCATCTAAAATACAGAACGGGCTGGGCTTAACTTTGAAAATTGCAAAGATCAAAGCAATCGCCGACATCGTCTTCTCTCCGCCGCTTAATAAAAGCACATTCTGCAGCTTCTTGCCCGGAGGCCGGCAGATAATCTCAATTCCCGACTCCAGCGGATCATTCTCATCAAGCAGAAAAAGCTGCGCATCCCCGCCGTTAAAAAGCAGGCGAAAATAATTTTTAAACTCCACCTTTACTTTTTCAAATGTTTCAACAAACATCTGTTTGGTCGTGCGGTTAATCTTTAAAATTGCCTGATGCAATGCCTCCTTTGCCCCGGCAAGATCAGCCTGCTGCTGAATAAGAAAATCATAACGCTTCTTTAATTCATCATACTCTTCGATGGCCACTAAATTCACCGTGCCGCAGGAATCTACTTTTTTCTTTAACTCGACAATTTCATTTAACAATACATCATAATCTAATTCTTTCTCCTGCAAAGCTTCCAGATCCAGGTCGATCTTATAAGCAGAAAGCATCCGCTCCTTTAAGCTTGTATAGCGGTAATCTAAGTCTTTATCCTGCATCGCTAAATCATGCAGCCGGTTTTTAATCTCATCAAGATTTTTGCGGTCGGCTTCGATCTTCTTAACTAATCCGATTGTGCCTCCGGATACCTCATTATACTTTGACTCTACCTCCAAAAATTCACTCTTCTTTTGCGCGATCAAAACCTCCGACTCCTTGATCTCATTCTGGCATTGGATAATCTCCGCCTTTAAAACATCCTGGCGCTCTTTGGCCTCATTAATCTGTCGCTGAATATTTTCCAGGATAGCTTTATCCTGTTCATAAGTTTCATTTAAGATCTTCAGCGTTGCTTCATCAGAGCTAAAACGCTTATGCAGCGCTTCGATTTCGGTTTTAGTCTGGGTAATTAAAACCAGGACCTCTTCCCGGGCCTTACTGCTTAGTTTGATCGCATCCTCTTCTTGCCCGATTAAATCCTGCTTAATCCTCTCCTGATTATTTAATCCGGAAAGCTGCTCGCCGAAAGTAGCTAAATTCTGCTCAATAGCAGCAATCTCCCTGGCCACATCAGTTAACTCCATCACAATTACATCCTCTTCTTCTTTAATCTTATCAAAATGCTCCCGGATTGCCTGAGCATTGGATTCTTTATTCGCCAAAGTAATCTCATGATTACGCAGCTCTTGCTCTAACTCATCAGACATCTTAGTCAATGACGCAATACACTCCTGGCGCGCAACCATCCTATTCCTTAGCTCGCCAAGCTTCTCCTCTATCTTCAAAATCTTTTCTTGAATCTTCTGGGTATCTAATTCAATCGGCTTAGCCTCACCGCTTATTTTAAAACTTGTTGCCCCGCTTGCAACATTCTCACTTACCGCAGAGCCTTGATTTTGTATTTTTACGACCAATCCGGTCAGGCTCTCCGAAGGCGCTTTATCCAGATAAATTACCGCATTTAATGTTTCTCCGATATCATCATATTTACTTTTTAATTTTTCCAGAAATTCTTTATGTGAAACTAAAGTGATCTTCTCATTCCCTAGGTCAGCGATCTCCTGATTAATCGCCTCCAGATTCTGCCCTTCCTGCTGCAGATTTATTTTGCCATCAGCGATCTTGTTCCTGAATTCCTCAACCAGCGCACGAACACTGGTCAGCTCTGCGTTAACTTTTTTCAAGGTCTCCTCGGTAATAGCCTTCTCCTCATAAACTTTGGCCTTCTCAATTTCCAGCCTTTTTTTCCGCGCCAGAAACACCTGGTGCTTAGAATTAAGATTGCCGATTTCATTATGGATATTGGAAATCGCGCTTTCTAAATCTAGGATCGCTTTTTTACTTTGCGAGATAACCTCAAGAGAATTTTTAATTGCGGTGCTTAACTTATTAATCTCGGTTTCTTTCTGAGCTAAAACAGCCTGCTTATTACTAATATCCTCTTTGAGGCTGGCGTATTCATCGCGCACTTTTTGTAATTTCTCTTGATCCTGAACAAGCTTAGCCTGGGACTGCTGGATCTGCCCGCCTAAAACATCGCTGTCCTGAACTAATTCCACCATCCTCTTCTGGTTAAAATTAATGTGCTCATTATTGCGCACCAAACTGTTTTCCAAATTAAGCATCTGGCTGCGCGCACCCATCATCGACTCTTCCAACTCCTTTAGCTCCGATTGCCGGTTGGCAATTTTTTCTTCCTGCTGGCCAACTAATTCAATCAAAGCCAATTCCTCTTTCCCTAAATCAGCCAACTTCAAAATAAGCTCATCTTTTTCCTTAAACAAACTTTTCTTATCCAGTCCGGCCAACTCAATCTCTTTTAATTTTAACTCTTCAAAAATTTCTTTATACCTGCGCGCTTTATTGGCCTGGCGCTCAAGGGATCCAATCTGACGCTTGACCTCGGTAACAATATCATTTACCCGCAAAAGGTTTTGCTCGGTCTCCTCAAGCCTACGGGTAGTCTCTCTTTTTTGAGCTTTATACTTACTAATTCCGCTGGCCTCATCAAAAACAAATCTGCGATCCTCCGGACGCGAACTTAATACCAGATCAATTTTTCCCTGAGCAATAATCGAATAACTCTCCGCGCCGATTCCGGTTCCTAATAATATATCCAGAATATCTTTCAGGCGTACGGTAGTTTTATTAAGCATATATTCGCTTTCCCCGGAACGGAAAAGCCTGCGGGTGATCAACACCTCGGGATGATCAACATTAAAAAACCGGTTGGTATTATCAAAGGTCAAGCTCACCTCAGCCATGCTTAACGGCTCTTTGCTATCCGTGCCGTTAAAGATAACATCCAGCATCTCTGAACCGCGCAATGACTTAGCCGACTGCTCCCCCAGAACCCAGCGGATCG
Source organism: Candidatus Omnitrophica bacterium CG11_big_fil_rev_8_21_14_0_20_41_12 (assembly GCA_002796135.1). Classification (GTDB taxonomy): domain Bacteria; phylum Omnitrophota; class Gorgyraeia; order Gygaellales; family Profunditerraquicolaceae; genus UBA6249. The sequence goes on along the minus strand of PCWB01000041.1, from coordinate 33,175 downwards.
AATCAAAGATATTGGATTTGCCGCAACCATTGGGACCGACTACTGCGGTGATCCCCGGCTCAAAATTAAGTGTTGTCTTATCGCAAAATGATTTAAACCCGATCAGCTCTAATTTTTTGAAATACATCGACGTCTCCTTTAGTTATGAATTTAATGATGTTGGGACTGCCCATCAAGCCAGTCATCAATTTTATCTTTTTTAAAACGCCATTGACCGACGAGCTTTAACGCCGGTATCTTATTATGCTTTAACCAGTCATATATCGTACGGCGGGTAACCTTTAGGTAATCCGCCAGGTCTTCAATTGTCATCAAATTACTATTTACCATTAAAGCTCTCCTGATCATCCTTCAAATACCATGACCGCATTATAAACAAAAATTTATTTCTTGTCAAGGAGAATCTTTACATTCTTTAACATATGGGTATGTTTAGCGTCAAAACAAGGCAGATTAGTGCAAAAAGGTATGAAATTCAATTAGAATAGCGGGTGACGATGGCTGATCCTTTAGAGGTAATTGCCGACAAAGGACAGCCATCGGCAGGACCCGCTAATGAAATTGCTCTACTTAAGAGGAGTAAGAATTCCGCCGGGAGTGGCGGCATAGGTAACACTGCCGGTAGTCCCAAGAGTCACTGGAGAAGCAACCAGGGTATAACCGGTTAAATCCATCGTACAGCTGTAATTATAACTTTGAACCGCGCTTTGGGTTCCGGCCACATCCGCGCAATAATCAGGGGCGACATTGATAAACCCCTGCAACTCTGCTACGGTAACCGGATAATGCCTGAGGGAAACAGAAGCAGTTTCTGCAGCGCTGGAAAGACTGCGCAGGTTACTTTTAGCTGCTGCTTCATTAGCAATTCTTTTTACAGAAATTATACTAGGGACAGCAATAGCCGAGATCAAAGCAATAATCCCAACTACGATCATAATCTCAACCAAAGTAAAGGCTCGGATCTGATTAACCTTAGGCATAAAGTTTAAAAAAACTATGGGCCTGCCCCTAGTTTTATCCCCTAGTTTTTTTGATTATTTTCTCAAGACTTCTTTAAAAGTTTTGGTTATAACGGGAAGAATTTGCAAAATATCGCCGACAATACCGTAAGTGGCTACTTTAAAGATCGGGGCTTCAGGATCCTTATTAATCGCTACGATAATTTTTGAAGACTGCATACCGACCAAATGCTGGATTTGTCCGCTAATCCCGCAGGCAAAATAAATCTTCGGAGCAACAGTGCGCCCGGTTTGTCCGACCTGATGTGAATAAGGCATCCAACCGGCATCCACCGCCGCCCTGCTTGAGCCCACAGCTGCTCCCAAAACATGGGCCAGCTCCTCTAATAATTTAAAATTCTCCGGTGAGCCCATCCCGCGGCCTCCGGAAACAATAATATCTGCTTCGGATAAATTTACCGTAGATTCAATCTCATCAATAATATCTATAAGCTTGGTGCGCGAAACATAAAGTGCGCTATCAAAGCTTTCTTTAATGATCTTGCCTTTGCGTTTTTTATCTGCCGGCAATGGAGCAAAAACTTTATGCCGCACGGTAGCCATTTGCGGACGATAATTCGGAGAAATGATTGTTGCCATGATATTTCCGCCAAAAGCCGGGCGCGTCTGCAACAGGATCAATTTATCCGGGTCAATATCTAACCCCGTGCAATCAGCGGTCAGTCCTGCTTTGATATTTATCGCCACCCGCGAAATCAAGCTCCTGCCGATATTAGTCGCCCCGCATAAAAGTATCTCCGGCTTATGTTTTTTAACCAGCTCAACTAAAATATTTGTGTAAGGCTCATCCTGAAAATTAGCCAGCTCCGGAGCCTCAACCAGATAAATATTATCCGCCCCGCAGAAAATCAATTCATCTAACTGATCCTCTAATTTATTTCCGATTAATACCCCGCTCACCTGACAATTTAATTTCTTCGCCAACTCCTGAGCTTTGCCTAATAATTCATAGGAAACCGATTGCACCCGGCCATTCTTCTGCTCGATAAAAACCCAGATCCCTTTGTAATCTTTAATATCCGGCAACGCACATTGCCCCGCAGCCTTCTCCAATAAAATCGCCTTAAATTTACAGGCATCAACACAGGCGCCGCAAAGCGTGCATTTATGTAAATCAATCACGGCCTTTTTATCTATAATTCGAATGGCATCAAAAGGGCAGGCCTTAACACACAAGGAGCAACCGGTACATTTTTCAATAATAATTGCTATCGACATCTTCTAATTAACCTCATCTTTGATTAAATCTACCAGCTCTTTGGCCATCTCAGGAATTTCACCTTTGAGTATCTGCCCGCCGACTCTGGGTGCAGGTGTAAATATTTTTACCACCTGAGTTGGCGAACCGCATAAGCCGATCTGCTGCGGATCTAAATCCAATTCTTTCTGAGTCAGAATCGTAATCTTAGCGGATTTTGCGCGCATCAACCCTTTTAATGAAGGAATTCTGGGCTCGTTAATTTCTTTAACCACAGTTAAAAGCGCAGGCAATGGAGTCTCGATAATTTCGAATCCTTCCTCCAGCATCCTCTCCAGGCGCATTAATTTATCCGTGGCCTCTTCTACTTTTTTAACATAAGTAACCTGAGGAATATTTAAATGTGTCGATATTCCAGGCCCGACTTGTGCCGTATCTCCGTCTGAGGCCTGCTTGCCGCAAATAATCAAATCAAATGCCCCGAGTTTCTTAATTGCTCCGGCCAAAGTATAGCTGGTTGCCCAGGTATCGCTTCCGGCAAATGCCCGGTCGCAAACTAAATAACCTTCATCAGCTCCCATTGAGATTGCTTCACGTAAAGCTTGATCTGCCTGAGGAGGGCCCATGGTAACAACGCTGATCTTCCCGCCGAATCTCTCCTTAAGCCGCAGGGCCTCTTCAATCGCATACATATCAAAAGGATTAATGATCGCCTTAACCCCCTCGCGCATCAGCGTATTAGTCTCCGGATTAATCCTTACCTCAGTAGTCTCCGGAACCTGTTTTATACAAACGATTATATTCATAAGTTTTAGGGGACGTCCTGAAAAGGGACACCCTGCTTTTCTATGCTTACTTAGCCATCTCCTTAATTACTTTCAAACCAATAATCCCTCGCTGCACCTGGTTCGTACCTTCATAAATCTGGGTAATCTTAGCATCGCGCACATATTTTTCAATCGGATAATCTTTCATGTATCCGTATCCGCCGAATAACTGTAAGGCATCTATACTAACCTTCATCGCCACATCACTTGCATACATCTTAGCCATCGCCGATTCTTTAGATACATCTTTTATTCCGGCATCCAGCATTCTGGCAGTAGAATAAACTAACCCACGCGCAGCTTCGATTTCCGTCGCCATATCCGCCAGCATCCATTGAATACCTTGAAAACTCGATATCGGTTTACCAAATTGCACTCTTTCACGCACATATTTAACTGCCAACTCTAGCGCACCCTGAGCAATGCCTAAGGCCTGCGCCGCAACTCCCGGCCTGGACATATCAAATGTCCTCATGGTCACAATAAAACCCATGCCTTCTTTAGCCAATAAATTTTCTGCAGGAATCTTGCAATCCGTAAAAATTAATTCACGCGTACTGGATGCCCGGATTCCGAATTTATCCTCTTTTTTCCCAAAAGTAAAACCAGAAGTCCCTTTTTCAACGATAAAAGCCGAGGCCCCGCGGGCTCCTTTTGTTTTATCCGTCATCGCAATCACAACATAAGTTTCGGCATCTCCGCCGTTAGTAATAAAATGCTTAAGGCCGTTGAGAATATAATGGTTACCTTCTTTTTTAGCGGTCGTTTTAATCCCCGAAGCATCTGAACCGGCCTCAGGCTCAGTAATCGCAAACGCCGCCACCTTTTTCCCTTTAGCTAAATCCGGTAAATATTTTTTCTTTTGCTCATCCGTACCGAATAAAACAATCGGAATTGTCCCTAAGGCGCTGGCCGCATAGCAAACCGCAATACCGCCGCAGGCGCGGGAAAACTCCTCCGTTGCCAGACACAGATTCATTGAGCTGTTAGCAAATCCACCGTACTCCTCAGGAATAAACAAACCGAACATGTCCGATTCACCCATTACCTTTAAAACTTCCCAGGGATACTCTTCGCTAATATCATAAATAGCTGCCACCGGACGGATCTTCTCCTCGGCAATCTTATGCGCTAAATCCTTGATCATTTTTTGTTCTTCAGTCAATAAATAATCCATTTCTTTTCCTCCATTTTACCCCAAAGCAGGATCAGGCACTAAGCTAAAGCCAAGGGTGTCCCCTAAAAAATACTTTAAAATTTTATCACATTATTTAATTTTTACAAGACTTTTAACAGGGCAATCTCCTGGCAATCGGGGAATTTACAGCAGTTAATGCATTCCGCCCAAATCTTATGTGGCAAGTCCTCATCTTTGATCTTCTTAAACCCTAACTTTTTAAAAAACTCCGGCTGATAGGTGAGCGCAAAAACTTTCTTTGCCCCTAACACCTGGGCCTCCGCCAAACAGGCCAAAACCAAATTACGGCCTAAACCTTTTTTCTGCTTATTTTTGGCAACTGCCAAAGATTTAATCTCCGCTAAATCATCCCAGGAAATATGCAAAGCGGCGCAGCCGGATATTTTACCCTTGTCTTCAACAACCCAAAAATCACGGATGTTTTCATAAAGCTCATTTAGTGAGCGGGGCAACATCACATCCTGCTTGGCAAAGCAGCCGATCAAAGCCTGAATCTGTTTTATATCTTTAATTTTCGCTTTCCTAATCATCTTTAAGGGGGACGTCCTAAAAAGGGACACCCTATTGATATTACTTAATCTCTGTACCTTTAGCCACCACAACAATCCCTGACTCACTAACAAAAAATCTTTTTTTGTCCTCTTCTAAATTAAATCCGATAATCGTCCCTTGAGGAATATTCACATCTTTATCGATAATTGCCCGCTTAATTTTTGCATACCGGCCGACAATAACGCTTTCCATAAGGATAGAATCATAGATCTCTGAAAAACTATTTATCCGCACATTCGGCGCCAATATCGATCGCTGGACACGGCCTCCGCTGACGACACATCCCTCAGAAACTATCGAATCCAGCACCAATCCAACCCTGCCCTCTTCTTTGTCTCCGGAGTGCACGGTTTTTACCGGAGGATACTGCTCCTGAAAAGTCCTTAGCGGCCATTCCTGATCATAAAGATTAAATACAGGATTAGCCTGAATTAATTCCATATTCGCTTCATAATAAGCATCGATGGTTCCGATATCCCGCCAATACTCCTCTTCTTTATCTTTATTGCGAAAATCATGGGCAATGATTTTCATTCCTTTTTTTACCATCTGAGGAATAATATCTTTTCCGAAATCATGCGATGATTTATTATTTTTAGAGTCCTCTAATAACTCCTGCATCAAAACAGACTGATTAAACACATAGATCCCCATCGACCCGTAAATCTTATCCGGCTTACCGGGAATAGTTTTAGGGCTTGCCGGCTTTTCCTGAAACCCCGTAACCCGCCCCTTGGCATCCGCCTCAATTACTCCTAAATGCCGGGATTTAGTTTTATCAATTTCTACAACCCCCACTGTTAAATCCGCATTCTGCTCGCGATGCACATCAATCATCGAATAATAATTCATTTTATAAATATGGTCTCCGGCTAAGATCAAAACCTCATCCGGCTTATCCATATCTAAAGTATAAAGATTCTGATAAATCGCATCTGCGGTGCCTAAATACCAGGAGTCCCCGATGCGCTGCTGGGCAGGAAGCAACTCGATAAATTGGCCTAACTCCGACGGCAGGAAATTCCAACCTAAACGGATATGCCTTTGTAGCGAGGCGGATTTATACTGCGTTAGGATATAAATCTTGCGCATCCCGGAATTAATACAATTACTCAAAGTAAAATCAATGATCCGGTAAATCCCGCCAAAAGGAACCGCCGGTTTAGTGCGGTCTTTGGTTAAAGGTAAAAGTCTCTCCCCTTTACCGCCTGCCATAATAAATGTTAGGACCTTGCGCATCATGGAAAGAATGCCCCCATTATACCGTGTCTGATCATCATCACCGCAATCGCTGCCAGTAAGATATACATAATTTTTGAAAATGCCCTTGTACCGCTGGGGCCCATAATCTTGATGATTGCATCCGCCTTTGCCAAGGTGACCCAGACAAACAACATATTTAATATTACTGCCACCAGCGTCGGCACAACTCCGAAACTATTCATCATCATCAGCGTCGTGGTTAAAACCGCCGGCCCCGTGATTAAAGGCGTACCTAAAGGAACTACACCGATATCTTTATCCTGAGCGCTGGTCAACAAACTCTTCTGCATACCCGGCATTAAAAGCCGTGCGGCAATGATAAATAAAAGTATACCTCCGGCAATTTGAAAATCAGGAATAGTAATACCGAGCAGTGAAAATATCCAGGTGCCGATAAACATGAAAACTATTGCCAATCCCGTGGCCGTAATTACCGTATCTCTGATTACTCTGTTTCTATGGGCCTTAGAATCATGCCCCACTAAAGACAGAAAAATAGGGATATTGGCAATCGCATCCACCGCCACAAACAGCGGAATAAAGCTAAGTATATAGGGCTTAAGTAGTTCCATCATAATCTATTATTATATAAAATCCTACCCCAATTGTCAACCGAAACAGTTTCCAAGCCAATCGGGAAAGGGGGTATGAATAATGGGGCCGTTTATTCCAAGCAGTGCGGCAAGAAACAAAGCCGGCTGCACCCGCGCAAGATTTATTCAATTTTATTAATGAGGAACAAGCAAAGAAAACTGGTTACTGCAGATAAGACGATTAGCCATTTTAAGCCAATCATCGGAAGCAGAAATGCACCCGAGAGATTACTGGCGACTCCGGAAAGATTATTCACGCTGCATAAAAGCGCAAATGAAGTTGCCTCTAATCCTTTAACCGAGTGGCGAGCCATAAAATCCATCACCATCAAGAATATAAACATCCCGATAAAACTATAGATCACATCATAAACAATTGCGCTTACCGGAGTATAATATAGGTAGCTCAAAGTTGTCAGCGCGCCAGCAAACACCGAAAAATACAACCATTTCTTAATATTTATCTTCTGGCTGAATTTATAATAAAGCAGCGCCCCGATTACCCCGAATAACGTACTGATCGTGCCCAGAGTTCCGATCCACATTTTGCCCCATTTAAAACTATCCCGCTGAATAAAAAATAACGGCGTGCCAAAAGAAGGTGAATATTTATACAAAAATATAAACAATCCGATAATCAATATCTTTTTATCGCTGAATAATCTTTTTAAATCGGTAAATAAGGCCGAATTCTTCTTCTCTCTTTGTTCCTCCCGATAAAAATAAGTCGGCAGGCCAACCAATAGATATATCGGGATCAAACACAAAAAAGCTACCTGATATCCCCATTTCTCGGCGATGAATGCTCCGCCCAGGCCGGTAAATAACCCTGCTACTAAAATTGAGGCCCATTGGATACTCTGAATTTTCCCGGTAGCCTGATATTTTTTTCCCTCTACGCACATAATCCCGTCAACTGCAACGTCGCGAAACGCCGAGCTTGAAGAATTAAGCACTAACAATGCCACCAAAATAATCAGCGGCATCTGCATTAACCCTAAAAGTAAAACAAAAACTATGTCTAAGGCCAGAGAAACAAAAATCCAGATCCGCTTAGTAAATGTGCTATCAATAGTATAGCCGATCAACGGCTTAACCAGCCAGGCAAAGGTAGTAAGGCTGCCTAAAACCATTATCTTTTCAGGCGAAAAATGCAGGGTTTCTTTAAGATAATAAAATAAACCTTGGGAAGGTAGGCCTTCGATGCCTTGCGTAAAGTAAACCGCGCTGCTTAAAGCAAATACCCAGAATAATTTTATATTTTTCATTTTTTCATAAAAAAGGCCACCAATTTAATTGGTAGCCTTTAATTTAATCGACTAAACCCTCTTATTTAGTTTCTGCTGCATTCGGTTCAGCTGCTGCTACTGGCGCTGTTTCAGTTTTTACTACTTCGGCCTTAGCTGCTTCAGTTTTCGGCGCAACCGCACGCGTATTACGCATCAACGACTTGCTCTGCCTAACGGATAAAACCGCCAGACTCAAACAAGTAATAAAGAAAACAACCGACATAATCGTAGTTGTGCGCGTTAGGAAAGCGCTGGTCTTGGTCCCGAACATCGACTCCACCCCGGCAAAGCTCTCCACTAGCCCCGCACCTCTTCCGCGCTGGATCAAAACCAAACCGATTAAAATTACACAGGTAGTCACATGGATTATAATCAAAAATAACATCATTTCACAACCTCGCTGGCTTTAATTACGATTGAACTAAAAGAGTCCACCTTTAAACTTGCTCCTCCCACCAGGGCCCCGTCGACATCCGGCTTGCCCATTAACTCTACTATATTTTCCGGCTTCACACTTCCGCCATATTGAATTCTAACGCTTGAGGCAACTTCCTCCCCATATATCTTTCTTAATAAATCACGGATAAATTTATGCACTTCCTGCGCCTGCTCCCCCGTCGCGGTTTTTCCCGTACCGATTGCCCAAACCGGCTCATAGGCAATTACTGATTTTAGCATATCCTTAGCACTTATATCAACTAAGGCCCCTTGAATATGTCCTTCAATTACCTTAAATGTATTATTCGCCTCTCTTTCCTGCAAATTTTCCCCTACGCAAATAATCGGAGTTAATTCATGCTTTAAAGCAGCCTTGATCTTTTTATTTACCATTTCATTAGTCTCACCGAAAAACTGCCTGCGCTCAGAATGGCCGATAATCACATAACGGCATCCGGCATCTTTAAGCATCGGCGCTGATACCTCTCCGGTAAAAGCACCCTCATCCTGCCAATAAAGGTCTTGAGCCCCTAACTGAATATCCGTCTCATTTAAAACTTCGGCAACTTCACTTAGCGCTGTAAAAACCGGGCACAATACCACATCCACAGCTGAAAAATTGGCTTTAAAAAGTTCGCGCTTTAAACCATTAGCCAGCTCAATAGCTTCATTGATCGTTTTATACAACTTCCAATTTCCGGCAATAATTGTTTTTCTCATTAATCAGTCAGGGCCGCAATCCCGGGCAGAGTTTTTCCCTCTAAAAATTCCAGGCTGGCTCCTCCTCCGGTTGAAATATGCGACATTTTATCCTCTAATTTAAATTTAGCAATCGCCGCCGCGGTATCCCCTCCGCCGATTATGGAGGTAGTATCTAAAGTAGCGATAAATTTAGCCACCTCAAGCGTTCCTTTACTAAAAGCATCCATTTCAAATATGCCCAGCGGCCCGTTCCAAACTATGGTTTTAGCGGATTTTAATTTATCCTCGAATAATTTAATTGTTTCCGGGCCGATATCCACGGCGATTTTCCCGTCGGGAATATTGTCTCCGACAATCTCGGTCAAAGCATGCGGATCAATATTATCCACAACGACATTATCCACCGGCAACAAAATTTCTTTATTTAACTTCTTCGCCTGCTCTAAAATTGATTTAGCCAGATCTAACTTATCTTTTTCTAACTTAGAATTGCCGATCTGCTTGCCTTGAGCTTTTAAAAATGTATAGGCCATACCTCCGCCGACAATAATCGCATCACACTTAGGAAGCAGGTTCTCAATCACGCCGATCTTATCCGAAACTTTAGCTCCGCCTAAAATAACCATAAACGGCTTTTGCGGATTACTCACCGCCCCGCCTAAATATTTAATCTCTTTTTCTAAAAGAAACCCCGCCGCAGACTTTAAGAAATGCGTTACTCCTTCAGTAGACGCATGCGCCCTGTGTGCCGTGCCAAAAGCATCATTAACAAAAACATCAGCTAAGGAAGCTAACTGCTTGGCAAAATCTGCATCATTTGCTTCTTCTTGCGCGTGATAGCGTAAATTCTCAAGCAGAATTACTTTCTCTTTCGAGTTATCAATATCCTGTTTAATATTAGCGCCAACACAATCATTTAAAAATAATACATCCTGGCCTAACAATTCTCTTAAGCGAATTGCCACCGGCTTAAGGCTGTATTTGGCAACCACTTTTCCATCCGGCCTGCCTAAATGGCTCATAATCACCAGCTTCTTTGCCCCGCTCTCTAAAATATATTTTAAAGTCGGCAAGGTCGCCTGAATGCGAATATCATCGGTGATCTTAAGGTCAGCATCCAGCGGCACATTAAAATCCGCCCGCACCAACACCACTTTATTTTTTAAATCAATATCTTTTAAAGTTAACTTTGCCAAATTTTATAACCCTTTCTTCACAATAAATTCACAAAGATCAACAACGCGGTTAGAATAACCCCACTCATTGTCATACCAGGCCAGCACCTTTACAAAATCATCCTGGATGATCTTCGTAATTTTAGCATCCACCACCGAGCTTAACGCGCAATGATTAAAATCAATTGAAACCACCGGATCCTCAGTATATCCGAGTATCCCTTTTAGCGGGCCCTCTGCAGCTGCTTTAAAAGCCGCATTAAGCTCTTCCACAGTTGCTTTCTTAGATAGTACCGCAGTCAAATCAACCACTGAAACATTCGGCGTCGGAACCCTGATTGCAAACCCATCCAGTTTACCTTTTAATTCCGGAATAACCAGCGAAATTGCCTTAGCCGCACCGGTTGATGTCGGGATCATCGATACAGCAGCAGCACGTGCGCGCCTTAAATCCGAGTGCGCCATATCCTGTATTTTTTGATCATTAGTATAGGAATGAATTGTCGTCATCAAGCCTTTGGTAATCCCCCAATTATCCTGCATGATCTTAGCTACCGGAGCCAGGCAATTAGTCGTACAAGATGCGTTAGAAATTACATGATGATTTTTAGGATCATACTTTGATTCATTAACCCCCATAACAATAGTTATATCTTCACCTTTGGAAGGAGCAGAAATAATCACTTTTTTTGCTCCACCGCGAGTTATATGGTTTTCCGCTCCCTTTACTTCTTTGCCCTTTTTATTCACGCCATCTTTTTTAATCGTAAACAACCCCGTAGACTCAACAACGATCTCAACCCCTAAATCCTTCCAGGGCAGCTCAGCCGGGTCTCTTTTACTTAAAACTTTAATCGCCTTGCCATTAACTGAAATTATATCATCAGCCGTGGCTTTTACTTCCCCGTTAAAACGTCCGTGCACCGAATCATATTTAAAAAGATAAGCGTTGCTTTTGGCGTCCGTTAAATCATTGATCGCCACCAGCTCAATATTTTTACTATTTTTCTCTAAAATTGCCCGCGCCACTAAACGTCCGATTCTTCCAAAACCATTGATACCGATCTTAACAGCCATAACTCCTCCTTTTATATAGTGAAACAGTTTCCAAGCTAATCGGGAAAGGGGGTCATTTTTACCCCAAATTTATACGGCTTTTAAATATTGCGCGGCTAATTCAGGCGAGGTTGGATCAAGGTAAAAACCGGTTCCCCACTCAAAACCTGCAACTTGCGTCAGCTTTGGCATAATCTCAATATACCAATGATAATACTCCACTTCCGCCTCACCGTTAATCGGCGCATTATGGATTATATAATTATATGACAAATTTACAAATACTTTTTTTAATTTTGTGAGAGTGGCTTTTAGGATCTGAGCGAGTGCCGAAATCTCCGCAGGCGACATATGGCTGAAATATCCGCTGTGCTGCTTAGGCATAATCATAATCTCAAACGGAAACCGTGAAACAAAAGGACAAAATGAAATAAAATATTTATTCTCTAAAATTATTCTTTCTTTATCGCTGATCTCCTGACGTAAGATATCGCAGAATATGCAACGCTCACGGTAATTATAATAATCCCGCGCTCCGTGGATCTCCTCCAGCGTGTTTTTTGGCACCATCGGCAAAGCCACCAGCTGCGTATGCGGATGCTCTAACGTTGCCCCGGCGCTAGACCCGAAATTACGGAAGATCATAATATATTTAAAACGGCTGTCTTTTTTTAAATCCATCAGCCGCACACAGCACATCTTAAGGTAACTTTCAATCTCCTGCTCTAAAAGATCCGGAATATCTTTATTATGATACGGGCTTTCAATTAATACTTCATGCGCGCCGATCCCGTTGGACATATCATAAATACCTACTCCTTTGCGGTCAAGCTCTCCTTCGATCTGTAAAGCAGGAAATTTATTGGCCACCACGCGCGTCTGCCAGCCCGGGGAATTGGCGGCGGTGCCCGGATCGCGAAAACAGTTTATCTCCGGAGGAGTCATAAACTCATTGCCATAACAAAACGGACATAACCCGCCTTCAGGCACAAACTGGTCATATTTAAAATCTTCCGGCTTTTTGGGCTTATCCGTATCCACAATCACCCAACGACCCACCACCGGATCTCTTCTTAATTCAGGCATTTAAATTTTTACCTCTCTTAAAAATTTCGCTGTTTCCTCCGGAGGAAGAGGGCAAATATAAAAACCCGTTCCCCATTCAAAACCCGCCACCTTAGTCAGCCGCGGCATAATTTCAATATGCCAATGATAATCCTGATCAATAGTTTTCCAGTACCCTACTTTTTGCCTGCGGAATGGCGCAGTATGGATTACATAATTATAATCCGGATCATTTAACCCGATTTTTAATTTTAGAAGAACAGCTTTAAGCACCCGGGCAAGGTTGCGCCTGGATTCAGCATCCATACAGGTATAATCACAGCAATGTTTTTTCGGCAAAATCCAGGTTTCAAAAGGAAAGCGCCCAGCAAACGGAGTAACCGCTAAAAATCCGTCAAAATCTAAAATCACCCGCTCCTGCTGCTCGATCTCCTGTTGGATCAAATCGCAAAATACACAACGCTCATGATATTCATAGTAGGCCCGCGAACCGGCCAGCTCCTCTTTCACCCGCTTAGGATTGATCGGTGTCGCGATCAGCTGAGAACGCGTATGCCTAATTGCCATACCGCCTGAGCCCTTGCCGTAATTTTTAAAAACTAAAGCATATTTAAGCCGGCTATCTTTTTCTAAATCAAGTATCCGGTCAGAATAACAATTAAGTACCTTAGTAATTTGATCTTCACTTAAATCTGCGATATTAGCAATATGCTGATTAGTTTCAATGATGATCTCATGGGCGCCAACGCCATTCATTACATCATAGAGGCCGTTTCCCCGGCGATCCATATCGCCTTCAACCCTTAAAAAAGGCGAGATACTGGGAACAACGCGCAGATGCCAGCCCGGTCCGTTACGGTTGGAATTACGCGGCCGGATGGCATAAATTTCAGGGGGGGTTTGTGATTCTTTGCCTTCACAAAACGGACAGGCCAACGGATCCTCCTGTTCTTTAGACTGACTGGCAAACTGATCAGGTCGACGAGAACGCTCCGTAGCAATAATTACCCACCTACCGATAATTGGATCTTTCCTTAATTCTGGCATAGAGATTAATTATAACAGAAGGGTTAAATCTTGCAACTACTTTTTCCCCAACACCTCTCCTACAGTAAGCTTATGCCCAATAATAAAGCTCTGCGCGTTCATTCGCTTGCCGGCTTCCAATTGCAGTTCATTAACTTTCAGAAATCCTCTCCCGCAAGCTACAACAATACCATGCTTATCTGCTCTAACTACTTCACCGCATAACGGCTTGTGATTGGGAAATACCGGAAAAACCTCCGAGTGAAATATCTTTAACATCTTCCCACAATAGCTACTAAAAGCTCCCGGCCAAGGCAGGAGTCCGCGCACCTGATTATGGATATTTACCGCAGGAGTACTCCAATCAATTAAGCCGATTTCTTTTTTTAGTTTTGGAGCATAAATCACGCCTTCTTCTTCCTGCTCAACTAAACGATAATCCCTTTTATCAATACACCCGAGCGCCTCAATTAAAAGCTTAGCTCCACACTTACGTAATTTTTCCTCCAGAGTCACCGATGTATCTTGATCTTCAATTTTTATCTCCTCTTGCATGATTATCGGTCCGGCATCCATCTTAGCCGTAACAAAGATCACTGTAATCCCGGTCTTCTTCTCGGCGTTAATTACCGCCCAGTTGATCGGAGCTGCCCCTCGGTAGCGCGGCAGAAGCGAGGCATGGATGTTCATCGGCATTATTTTTGGAATATCCAAAACTTCCTGAGATAATATCTGCCCATAGGCGACAATGACAAAAACATCCGCCTCCATGCTTTTTAAAAAAATTAGGCTTTCCTTGGATTCAATATTTTCCGGCTGGAAAATTTTTAACTTGGCGCCAAGCGCAACGCTCTTTACATCTGTACCGGCCAACTGCAGATGCCTGCCTTTTTGTTTATCCGGCTGAGTAACCACACAGATAACCTCATCCTTGCTTTTGATCAAAGCCTGTAAAGAGGCAACTGCAAAATGTGAACTTCCGAAAAATATTATCTTCATATAATATTAATAACTATTACCTTACAAATTCTCTGTTTCCCGAGCCAATCTTTTCAGCTGCTCTGCCATATACAGCGGAAGCGTTAACACTTTATCATGCCAGGACAGCTGCTCCTGCGAAAAACGCACACCAAATAATGATTTTTTCTCTTCCATAAACAGTTTCAGCGATTTAAGCGTGCCAGTTTTACCCGCTTTAACCTCTACCGGTAATATCAGTGAACCAACCGAAACAACATAATCAACTTCAGCTGAACTGCTCTTTTTGTCACGCGCCCAAAAAAATAAACCGCGCTTTAAATAGCTATCAGAATAAGCCCTTAATTCCTGGCCGATAAACTGTTCGGTTACAGCGCCAGAATTAATCTGGATGAAATCATCCGTTAAGCTAAGTTCCGCTTGCAAGCCACAGGCATTTTGCATTAAGCCCACGTCAAGAAAGTTTAATTTAAATTTCATTTCATTGACTTGCGCTTCTAAAGGAAGCCCGGAAGCGCTAGTTGCATATACAGGATAAATGATACCGGTTAATTTTAAAAGGTTAAGTGCCTGCTTAATATCCCTGGATTTACTATCCGCATCAATATTCGAATATTTAATCCGATCGCCAACCAGCCGCGGAGCTTCGTCCAATACTTTTTGTAAATATTTATGTTCGCTAGATTTGGCGTATTTCCCAACATCAATCCGAAATGTTTGAAACAGGGAATTTTGGATTCGTTGACAATTTAAAAAATTTCTACTTTCAAGGTACTCTTTTACTACCGCCGGCATACCTCCGATAATAAGGTATATACGCAACAGCTCCATCAACTTCTTATGCACCGCGCCGTCAAATTCACTGTTCAATTGTACCTGGTTTAGATAATGACGCAACTGCTCATTCCCGGATGCCAGCAAAAACTCCCCAAATGACAAAGGTTCAAGATGTATAAACTGAATCCTGCCTACCGGCATTTTAAAATCTAAACTGTTTAGGGAAAATTCCATCAATGAACCTGCCCCAATAACGGCAAGCCGGGCAGACTTTTCTTTAAAATACCGCAAAGCCATTATCGCGTTCGGACATTCCTGTATCTCATCAAGAAAAAGCAATGTTTTCTCTGCTTCTATGTTCTCTCCCGTAAGTAGTTGCAGCTTATTAATAATTTCAATCGGATCAAATGTAGTAAAGCATTGCTTAAGTTCAGGCCTGAATTCAAAATTCACAATAACTATATTTTTAAAAGCTTTTTTTCCAAACTCTTCCACAATATAGCTTTTACCTACTTGCCGCGCTCCTCGTAACAATAAGGGCAACCTATCCTTGCTTCCTTTCCAGTCAAATAAATCTTTTTCTAGGTCTCTTCTCATGAGTAACTCTCTCTATATTTGGCTAATATACAAGGCTATAATATAACAAGTTTGGCTATAATACAAGGTTTATTATACTGGATCTACATCCACCGTCACTATTATACCTGAATAATGCCAATCTTTTAAATGTAATTTTAAAAAGTGGCTGGCTTTTTCAGCACTTGATGCGCGCATCAATATCTGATAATAGAAATTCCCCCGTAATTTAGGAGGAGAGCCCGGGTTAAGAGCTAACATTTTCATACTGGCAGTCTTAATATTATTTAGCCTTTGAAATAAATCCGCTGATGCCTTTTTCACCTTTTCAAGATCTGCCCCCCTGATTTTAAGTAAAATCATATGCTTAAACGGAGCAAAATTAAGCTGCTTACGTTGTTTTAGTTCTTCCTTATAGAATAGTTCAGGTTCATTCTTAATCAATGCCTGAAAACAATAGTGGTTGGCGTTAGCGCTCTGAATAATCACTTTTTTAGAGGTTAGATTAATCAACCCCAAAAGAAGCGAAAATGTTTTCTCCGAAGCCCTGAAATCCACCCGGTTAAGCGAATTATCAATGGCTAAAACTGCAACTAAATCAAAATCCAAAACCCCTTCTTGTTTTGCCACCGCCGGAGTCGAGATCATAATATCCGCGCTTGAAAAATCAGCCCCTGCTTTTTGCTCATTTAATATCTTAATCGATGCCTGAGGAAAAATCCGCGCTATCTCACTCTCAACCTTCTCCGTGCCTAAGCCGGAATATTTAATATATCCGGCGTTGCAGCTCGGGCAGATCTTAGGCACTTCCAGCTTAAAATTACAATGGTGGCATTTTAATTTATCTTCCTCAAAATGAAACACCAGGTTAATATTGCAGCGCGGGCATTTTAAAGACACGCCGCAATTATGGCATGCGGCAACGGTGGCAAAACCTGTACGGTTAATCACGACAAGGATTTTTCCTTTTTCAGCAAGTGTTGCGCTGATGGCATCGGCTAGAAACTTAGAAAGAATAGATTTGCTTTTTCTTTCACTATAAGCCAGCCGGCGAAGATCAATTACTTTAACCAGCGGATAAGCTGCTTGAGGAGGGATAATTTCAAATTTTAATTTTTCTTTTTGGGCCAGATAAAAACTTTCTAAAGATAAACAGCGGCTGCCCAAAACAATTTTTGCCCCGGCAATCTGCGCGCGCATTAAAGCAACTTCTCTGGCATGATAATGCGGCACCTGCTCCTGCTTATAAACAGAATTATCTTCGGAATCAATAATAACTAGGCCTAAATTATTTACCGGAGAAAAAATACTCGAACGGCTGCCTAATACAACACAATACTCTGCTTGTCTGATCTTCCCCCAGCTCTGCAGCTCATCTACCTGCTTGCGGAAGGAAACAAATGCTTCGACACCTAAACTCTTCTGGATCTGTTCTTTTGCTCTTTCAATTTCCTTAATATCGCTAAACAAAACAATCACAGATTGCTTGGCAGCCAGAGCCTCTTTAATCTCTTTTAAATAAAACGGCATCCTCTCCTGCCCCTGAAGAAAAACAAAGCGGTTCACTTTTTCGCCTCCTTTGCTTTTCTCAATCCTTCCGGCAGCGCAGCCTCAATCGCCTCTCCCCATGAACAACAATAATATTGGGCCAACTTTTCAGTTAACAACAGCATATTTTTATCCAAAACAGGCGCCAAGTCTAAAAGGCTTAAAATTTCTTTTAATTTTTTAATTTTGGTTTTTAGGCTTAATCCAACGACGTAGGCGACTTCTTTTTTATTGCGGAAATTTACTTTGACCCTTGCGCCAACAACAATCTTATCCTCTAAATCAACCGGCACAAGATAGTCAAACGGCCCATCAACAGGCAGCCCCAATACAACGTTAGCGTATAACATCGGCAATCTCCCGACAGGCAGATGGCCTGGCTATGGCCTTGATATTATTTCTTAAATTTTTAAGCTTCCCAGGGTCATTCTTTAAATCTATAACCAGCTCTCTAATTTGCTTAATATTTTTAGGTGCAAACCCTACTCCGTAAGTAGACAGAATTTTGACATTATCAGCTTCCTGGCCCGGAATTGCCGTTATAAATATCGGGACCAACCCCACATCCAGTAACTCGGCAATGCTTGAGCCCCCGGGCTTGGTAATCAAACAGTCAGAAACAGCCATTAATTCATCCACATTATCGATGAATCCGAAAACTTTCACATTTGGATAAGCCTTATTTTTTAGACGCTTAAATAGCCGTTTATTTTCCGCGCAAACTACCAATACCTGAACTTCATCACAAAGCTCTCCGGCAATCTCGTCCAGCGGCCCGCACCCAAAAGAACCGGTCATCACCATCACCGTGAACTTATCTGCGGCAATACCGAATTTATCAGCCAACCGGTTTCTGTCATGAACCTTATTAAAATCAGGACTAAAAGGGATTCCCGTTACCTTAATTTGCCCCTCCTCTACCCCCATTTTTAATAAAGCTTCCTTAATCAGCCCTGAAGCCGCAATGTAAATATCGGTTCCAAAAGATACCCAAAACGGATGCACCCCAAAATCAGTAATTACCGTAACCAGCTTAGGCCTAATCTTATTTTTTTGTTTTAAATTAGCCGCTAACTCGGAATTGAGAAAATGCGTAGAAATAATATAATCAAATTCTTCCTCCTTAAGATACTTCACAAATTTCCTGCAGGAAAAATAATTTGAAAGTATTGCCATTTTTCGGCTCAGCCAGCGGGTCAGGCCAAACTCAGTGATCCAAAAGAAAAACCCCCAAAGCCAAGCAGCATAATGCACTAAAAACGGATAGCCCCAATTGTAACAGAAACGAAAAACCGGACTGGCAAAAGGCAGGGCATCAACCAGCTTAAGATCTAAATCCTGGCGATTCTCTTTTAGAAAATTATATATTGCCTCAGCTGCCTTGCGATGCCCTGCTCCAGCCGAAACATAAGTGATCAATACTTTCATATTTTATTTAGTTAAAAATTTAGCGGCTTTGAGGAGATCTTTGAATACAAAATCCGGTTTTGCTTCCCAATTCTTTTGGTTCTTCTGTTTTTCTTTTCCGCTTAATACTAGAATCGATCTTGCTCCTGCAGCATGTGCGGTAAAAATATCGCGGATAGTATCCCCCACAAAATAAACATTCTTTAAATTAAATTTAAATTCTCTCGCTGCCCGCTTAAGCAGTCCGGGCTTTGGCTTACGGCACCCACATCCTGCCTCCTTGCGATGCGTACAATAATAAACCTTATTAATCCTTCCTCCTGCCTTTTCGATATCGCTAAGCATCTTAGCAGTTATTATATCCAAGGTTTTCTGGCTATAAACCCCTCTCCCAACTCCGGCTTGGTTACTGGATACAAATATCTTAAAGCCTTTTTCAGTCAATAAAACAATCGCCTTCTTAGCATTAGGCAAAAACCTAAACTTCCGCAGCGAAGTAACATAAAGCCTATCCCCCGGATATCTATTAATCACTCCGTCTCTATCTAAAAATATTGTTTTCATATTATTACCATATTCTTATCTACTTCAAAAACTTCTTAACTTGCGATTCCTTTAAATAATTTACACGGGTTGAAATTCTTTTACCAGTCCTTTTCTCCAATTCCTTCCTCGCATTTCCAGCAACAGTCCCACCCTCATACGCCGCCTGTTTATTCTCAACAAATCCACGCGCGTCTTTATTAACAGTAATTTCTTTAGTTGACGCCTCCCCAAGCATAGAAAAAATTAGCTCTAAGTCCGTCATGTGATCCCGCAAATTTTCTCGTTTTAGCTTTTTATATTTTTTATACGCAGATGGTGTCATTCCGAATGTCGCGCTTGATATCTCAGCAGTAAGAATTTCATATTCACGAATTTGCTGTATACCTCTTTTCTGCCATTGATCGGTTAATTCTTCACGGATAGCAATGCCGCGTATTCTCTTTTCTATCCAAGCATCACTATACCCCTTAGCCCTGTAGAGCGCGCGTGTCCTTTTCGTAGCAAGCTCAGGATCTTCTATCTCCTTAATCCTCTCATACCCCACCCTGGCGAGCCATCGCTTAAATGGCTCAGCTTTAGAAGATGGAATTGACTGAATAATACGAAAAATCCCTTCTGTATTGGCACAATTCAGTTTTTGTGGCCCTCCTGCCGTCTTTATCAAAAGGGGGGTGGCAATTTGCACCCACCCTTTGGACAACTCTGGATCCCTTCGGCGCATATCCTTTATGTACCCATCAGGCTGCACCGAACCCGTAAGCACTGCCACTATATCATTAACCACAAACCACCACTCCTTATTATGAATGGTTTTTCGTATCTTTTCCCCTCTGAATATCGCTATTTTTGTCTCCATCTCGCCCTACTCCTTTCTCGCGTTATTATTTTTCTTCCTATAATAATAGACGCGAGAAAAAGCAAAATCTAACATTTATTTTGAATAATATTTCTGTCTAAAAATACTACCTTCATAAATTAATATCCTTCTTTTTCGCTTCTCAAAATATTGTAATATCCCGACAGTTTCGCCCTAAAACTAATTGGATCGATTATATTAGAAAATGAAAAATACGGATCATCATCTCTGATAGAAATTCTCCTTAACTCATAAACATTCATCGGATTCAATATATGCTTGCCCCGATTGGTGGTGCAAGCTCCTTTATATCCTGCCCTTTTAACAAGCATCTCCGCTTTTTCCGTAAATCCTCCTTTTGGGTAACAAAAATAATCCGCCGCCATACCAATATTATCTTCAATAATTTTTTTAGGGCCATATATTTCATCCCATAGGATATCTTCCTTATTAACTTCAGGTAAATAAACATGATTTTTAGTATGCCCACCAAAAGAAATATTATTTTTAGCCATCTCCTTAATTTCATCCCAAGTCAAAAAATCCTTCTTAGTCCCTACATCATTAGTAATTAAAAATACTGTGGCCGGAAATCCATATCTCTTTAATACCGGGTAAGCACGAGTAAAATTATTCTTATAACCATCATCTATAGTAATAACAACCGTGTTATGCGCAAATTTTCTCCCTATCTTTATCCCCTCCACCAGCTCATTCAAGGATATAACATTACAACCTTTA
The DNA here is from genome assembly GCA_002796135.1 of Candidatus Omnitrophica bacterium CG11_big_fil_rev_8_21_14_0_20_41_12. Taxonomy (GTDB): domain Bacteria; phylum Omnitrophota; class Gorgyraeia; order Gygaellales; family Profunditerraquicolaceae; genus UBA6249. Next base: position 12,345 of record PCWB01000041.1, on the reverse strand, counting down.
TCTTTAAGATAGCGCATCTGCTTTTCAAAGATCTCCGGCCTAACAAACATCATCCCTTCTTCATAATTGAAACCATGATAGGTAAGTATTGGCACTGCGTATCTTGGAGATACCCAAAAAAAGTAAAAACCAACAAAAGCTACAATCGGAATTATAATTATTCTTCTAAATATTTTCATAATTTTTTATTTTTCATCTCTCTGAACTTCACATAACTCAATATCTGATACAAAGAATCAAAATAAGCGATTACAAAACCATACATCCCGTCCTTATAAGCTTTTTTCCCAAAATACCTCCTGAAGAAACGATCCACCGTCCTCCAGGTAGCCCAGAGTAATGTCATCTTGCGTCCGGTATTTATCCACTTCACCGCTTCAAGCGTCGACTGCCGGTTTACGCTATTTAAAAAATGCTCCAAATCCGGATATCCCCGATGAATAATATCACTTTTTAAATGGCCACATGCCCCATCAGCAAACGCCCGCGGATGCACCTCTGCCTCTTCATATTTAAATTTATCTTTTTTAAATAACCGTACCTTTGAAGCAGGATACCAACCGCCGTATTTGACCCAATAATTACTGATAAAATTACGCAAGGGGATGTCATAAGCAACAAATTCATTTGATTCAATTGCCTTCTCAATTTCTACTTTTAATTCCGGAGTAACCGTTTCATCAGCATCTAAACTTAGAACCCAGGTATTAGCCGCCTGCGCATATGCCCAATTTCTATGTTTACCTTCGATATCCATCTTCCGATGAAAGACCTTAGCATTATATTGCTTTACGATCTCCATTGTCTTATCCGTACTCTCGTCATCTACAACAATAATTTCATCTGCCCATTTTACCGACTCAAGACAAGCAGCAATACAACTCTCTTCATTCTTTGCCAAAACTACAACTGATAACTTAGCCATTAATAAACTCCTTTAGGGACTGAATAATATAATCCTTCTCTTCTTGCGTCAACTCCGGATAAATCGGCAAAGTAAATGTCTGCTTTGCCGCCTTCTCTGCTTCCGGAAAATCTCCAACTTTATACTCTAAATATTTAAAACATTTCTGCAGATGCAATGGAACCGGATAAAATACCCGCGAATCAATTCCTTTTGCCTGCAAATAATCCATAAACTTCTTGTTTGTTCCTGTTGTCCTTAAAACATACTGGTGGTAAATATGCGTTGTATAATCCGGCACAAACGGCGTCTTGATCGGCAGGCCCGCTAAACTTCGATTATAATACTGCGCGACTTCCCGCCTCTTTTTATTCCACTCATCCAGATATTTTAACTTAACATCCAGTACCACCGCCTGAATCGTATCCAGCCGGTTATTACGGCCTAAAACCAAATGATAATATTTATCTTTATTTCCTTGATTACGCAAAATCTTTAATTTTTCTGCTAACCCTTTGTTATTGGTTAAAATCAACCCCGCATCCCCAAAGGCACCGATGTTTTTCCCCGGATAAAAACTCACCGTGCCGCAACCCCCAAGCGTACCTGCTTTCCTGCCCCGGTACTCTGCGCCTAATGACTGCGCTGCATCTTCCACAACTTTAATCTTATGCTTACGAGCCAGCTTTAAAACTCCGTTCATATCCGCGCACTGGCCGTAAAGATGCACCGGTATAATTGCCTTAACCTTATTCTTCCTGCTTAATATTTTCTCTACACTTTTAAGTGAAATATTATAGGTATCGTAATCTATATCCGCAAAAACCGGTCGAGCCCCAATAGCCGCCACTGCTCCGGCTGTTGCATAATAGGTAAATGCCGGACAAATCACCCCATCTCCGGCTTTAATTCCCAGCGCCAATAAAGCCAGGCTAATCGCATCCGTGCCATTAGAAACTCCGATAGCATATTTTGCACCTGAATATTCCACCACATGCTGTTCAAATTCTGCTACCTTATTCCCCAGGATAAAGGCGGTATTATCAATTACCTCTTTTATCGCCGCATCTATCTCCTGACGTATCGGCTCAATTTGCTTTTTTAAATCTAATGCTGATATCTTCATGAATTTTCCTTTTTAGTTTAAAAGTTTACGGCTGGCCTCAAAAACCGCATCTACACTCACTGATTTCAAACACTCCCTATCTTTATCGCAAGCTGCCAATCTAAAATTATTATAACATGGCCGGCAGGAGATATCCGATTTTAAAACCACATGTTCATTACTACTTGAAAACGGTCCATAAACTACCTCACTTACCGGGCCAAACACAGAAACAGTCTTAACCCCTAAAGCCACCGCCATATGCATCGGCCCGCCGTCATTGGTGATCAGCAGATTACAATTCTTAATTACAGCCGGTAGAATCTCTAAGCCGGTTTTACCTGTTAAATCTATCGGCTTATTGCGCAGAACATGCGCAATGACTTCAGCAATCTTCTGCTCTGATTCATCTCCTAAAATTACGATTTTTGCTTTGAGTTCAGTAGCAAGTCTTTCAGCAACTTGAGCAAACTTCAGCGCCGGCCAATGTTTATAAGAGGCATCCTTACCCCAACTGCCTCCTGCCCCGGGAGCAATACCAATTACCAGATCATTCTCCTCAATACCTCCTTGAGCCAACATATCCTGTGCCTTCTGCTGACTCTCTTCGGAAACACCAAGATACAAACTCTTATCCACCACCGGAATATCTAGAAATTTTAAAAGCTCAAGATAATATTCAACTACATGTTTTTCTTGGTATCCTGTCAAATCTATCCGTTTGGTAAGGAATCTTCCCCTGCCTTTATAATTAAACCCGATACGCTGCCTGATACCAATTAATTTAGCAAGTAAACTATACCGATGATTAAGTGAGAAATCAAAACAGATGTCAAAATGCTCTTTTTTTATCTGCCCAACTAACTTTATTGCGCTCCAGATCCCCTTAAAGAATGATTCCTGATAGAGTTTCTTGAGATCGCCCCGCGAAAGAGCAAAAACCTTGTTTATCTGTGAATTACTTTCCAGGATCGGTTTAACCCGCAGATTCGACCAATACCCGATAAATGCATCCGGATATTGCTGCTTTAATGCTTTAATTACCGGCGTAGTAAATAAAACATCCCCAATACCGAAAGGATTAATAACTAAAATTTTTTTACCTTTTAAAATCATCCTCAAATCTTTCTATATCATCCTCACCAAAATAACTACCGGTCTGCACTTCCACTATTCTTAATGGCTGCTTAGTAGTGTTCTCTAAACGATGCTTCCTGCCTTTTGGAATATAGATACTCTGATTACTGTTAACCAGAGATGTTTTTTCCCCATTTACAACCTTAGCTACACCGCTTACCACCACCCAATGCTCAGAGCGTTTTTTATGCTGCTGAAGGCTTAATCGTTTATGCGGGGCTATCTCAATGAGTTTAATTTTAAAGCCTCTGCCTTCTTGTAGGATTGTAAATGACCCCCAGGGCCGGCGCTCTGTCAAATGCACCTGGTGTTCCTTGCGTTTAAGCAACTTTAGCTTTTCAACTAATTTCTTAACATCCTGGGTTTTATCTCTATCACAAACTAACAGAGCATCAGGAGTATCGGCAATCACTACGTTATTGACACCAATGGTTGAAATAAACCGGTTGCCTCTGGAAAATACACACACGCCGTGGCTATCTAAATTTAAAATATCTCCGTTAGAAATATTTCCTTTTTTATCCTTAGGGAATATCTCGGATAATGCATCCCAGCTGCCAAGGTCAGTCCAATAGAAATCAGCCGGAATGAGTGCAATGCGCTGAGAATGCTCCATAATTCCGTAATCAACGGAAATCGCTTTAATCGCCGGCCAAACTTTAGGAATATCATTTACTGATTTAATCTGCCCTAAATTCCTGTATAAATCCGGTAGATAGGCCTTAATCTCTTCCAATAATACGCTTGCCTTCCAAACAAACATCCCGCTGTTCCAGAAGAATTTTTTATTCTTGAAATATTGTTTTGCTTTATTTAAATTTGGCTTTTCCAGGAATTTCTCAACTTTAAGATATCCCTCTTTTTTCTCCCAGGCTTTAATATATCCATATCCTGTAGACGGCGCATTCGGCTTAATTCCAATCGTAACCAGAAAATCTCGCTTCGCGCAAGCAACCGCCTTATTCAGTGCCCGCTTAAAATTATCAGTATTCTTAATATAATGATCCGAAGGCAACACCATAAGTACGGCATCCTTATCTAGCCCGCTGATTAACCTTGCGCACAATCCTACAGCAGGAGCGGTATTTTTTCCTTGCGGCTCCAATATGATATTTTTATCAGGAATACGAAATTTAGCGATTTGCGTTTTAACCTCGTAAAAATAGATATTATTCGTTACAATATAAATATTGGAAGGCTCAACTACCCCTTTTAAGCGCCTGATAGTTGCCTGTAGCAAGCTACTCTCTCCAATAATCTTCATAAACTGCTTCGGCTCAAGCTCCCTGGAGAACGGCCAAAACCTGCTGCCTACTCCTCCTGCCAAAATTACTGCATAATTCATCTTTTAACCTCATTTTTTATTATATTAAACACTTCCTCTACAGTTATATCATTAAGGTTACTCTTCTCAATTACAGTATGCCCTTCTCCCCACGGCCCCCAACGCTTGGCAGTTTTACCAATCAGGTCATTTCTGAATAACGCCACTACCGGCGTCCCCACTGCCGCAGCCAAATGCATCGGCCCGCTATCGCCGGAAACAAGCAAAGAACAGCGTTTCAATAAAGCAGCTAATTCCGGTAACGTAGTTTTATTGACCATGTTGATAACATCACCCTTAAAATACGGACTACCTACGGATAACCCTACCATAACAACCATCAGGCTCAATTCCTGCCTAATGCGCAGCGCTAAATCTTCAAAGCGCTCAAGCGGCCACTGTTTAACCGCATCACTGGTAAAAGGATGGATTGCTATTATCCGTTTGCCGGCGAATTCCGGAAAAAGATCTTCGTTAACCTTAATTGTCAGTGTTTTATTCTGAGTAGTTGCCCCGATCAGGCTAACTAACTCTAAATTACAATCAACCTCATGTCGGCTACCCCGGTCTTTAATATCTTTTAACTTATGCGTAAGCAAAAACCCCCATTTCCTATCATAGCCGACCCGCACAGGAATCCCGGCTAAAAAACTTTTTAAGTGTGACTCCTTATGGGGATTTAAAATAACGCATAAATCAAATTTATATCTTCTTAAATTTCCTTTAATTTGATCCCAAACTAAAACCTCATCAACACATTCAACCGCGCTTGCCAGTTCGCAAACCGCTGAATTTACTGCCAAAGTAAGCTTTGCCTGCAAATAGGTTTCTTTTAATGCCCTTAACGCAGGGATATTCAGCAGAAACTCTCCGAACCGGTCAGTGCGAACTACTAAAATATTTTTTATCTTATCCTTATTGATCATAAATTAGAAAAGCGTATAAATAAACGGTGCCACTGCGCTACTCTGAGTAAAAAATATCAACAAGCCTAACAGAATAAGCATGATCAATATCGGAGCTAACCACCACTTCTTCCTTACGCGTAAAAATTCCCACAGTTCCCTTAAGATTCCCAATTTACCCATCTCCCCTCCCTAAAATTGTCTCTCATAAGAAGCCAACCCGAACTCTTTTTTTTCTTTATCTTTCCAGTATGTTCCCTTCGTCTTATCAATTTTCCTATCCAATAAATCTATGCGCAAAATCTTAATTATCAACCCGATTGGAGTAAAGATTAAGTAGAATAACAAAAACAGTATTAACCTGGTATTAACCCAAGACAAAACAAGAGCTAATCTCATCCAAAATATATAGAGCGGCTTAAGCAGCTTAGGAATTACGATAGCAATTAAAAAGAAAACTGCGGATACTATCACATATGCAACGACACTTTTATGTTTAAAGAACAAGATCGAACTTATAACCAAAAAAGCAACCCCCATGGTTATACCAAAACTCTTGAATTTTCCTACATCGGCGTTCTTCACCTCAGTCAAGCTCAAACTCCTTCTTCCATTTAGAATCTCTCTCCAGAGGTTTCTGCTGAGTTTTATCAAGAATAAAATTACCTAAAACCAAATAATCCATCTCTGTGCGCATAAAACACCTGAAGGCATCTTCCGGAGTTAATACCAGAGGCTCTCCCCTTACATTAAAAGAAGTATTGATTATAACCGGACATCCGGTTTTCTGATAGAATTGATTTATAAGATCATAGTAAATTGAGTTGTCTTCTCTAGCGATGGTCTGAACTCTAGCCGTATAATCTATATGTGTAACCGCAGGAATCCTTGAACGAAGGCTCTTTAGTTTCTCAAAGCCGATTTCATTCTTTACGGAAGCTGAAATCCTTTTTTCCTCCTTAACCGAAGCAACTAAGAGCATATACGGACTGTCACCATCCAAATCAAACCATTCATTGACCTTTTCTTTTAAAACCGTGGGGGCAAACGGCCGGAATGATTCACGGTATTTAATTTTTAAGTTCATTTTCGACTGCATGTCAGGATTACGAGCATCTCCGATAATACTCCTTGAGCCTAATGCCCGGGGGCCAAACTCTATACGCCCCTGAAACCAACCAATAATTTTTTCTTCTGCAATTAAATCCGCCACCTCTTTAACGATAGCGTCCTGATCAAGTCGCCTATGTGAAATATTAGATTCCTTCAGAAATTTCTCAATATAAGCGTCATCATAAGCTGGCCCTAATAATGAAGCTTTTTGTAAATCATGCTTATCATCAACAATACGATCATTTCCTAAATATTTATGCCAAATTAATAGTGCTGCACCTAATGCAGCTCCTGCATCCCCGCTAGCCGGCTGAATCCAGATATTCTTAAACGGCCCATCCCTTAGGATCCGGCCATTTCCCACACAATTTAAAGCTACACCTCCGGCTAAACAAAGATTATCCTGGCCGGTAACTTGATGAACATGCCTTGCCATTCTAAGCATAATTTCTTCAGTTACTTCCTGTATTGAAGCAGCTGCATCCATATATCTTTGAGCGATCTTTGTCTCGGGCTTTCTGGCAGGCCCCCCGAATAAACGGTCAAATCTATTGTTTGTCATATGTAGGCTATTGCAATAACCGAAATATTTCATATTCATTTTAAAAGAACCATCGCCTTTAAGATCAATAAGCTCATTTAAAATCAGATCTTTATAGACAGGCTCGCCATACGGAGCCAACCCCATCAGCTTATATTCGCCTGAATTAACTCTAAAGCCGCAATAATAAGTAAATGCTGAATACAATAAACCCAACGAATGCGGAAAACGAAGATAATACTTGATATCTAATTCATTACCCTTACCTACTCCGAAACTTGCCGTCTCCCATTCCCCTACTCCGTCCATAGTCAAAAATGCCGCTTCCTTAAATGGAGAAGGATAAAATGCGCTAGCCGCATGTGATTCATGATGTTCGCAGAACAAAATCTTGCCGTTGTAATTCAGATCTTTTTTAATGATCTCAGAAATCCAAAGTTTCTGTTTAAGCCAAAGCGGGATAGCTTGAATAAATTGAGTTATACCGCTGGGAACATAAGACAGGGCAGTTTCCAAAATCCGCTCAAATTTAATGAAAGGCTTATCATAAAAAACCACAAAATTTAAATCATCTACCTTAATATTTGCTTCCTCCAGGCAATAGTCTATGGCATTCTTGGGGAAATTTGAATCATGTTTCTTACGGGTAAAACGCTCCTCTTGGACAGCAGCGATAATTCGGCCGTCATCAAGAATGCAGGCGGCGCTATCATGATAAAAACAAGATATTCCTAAAATATAAATATTTCTCTTCATCTCTTTTCCTGATTCACTCAGGACGCTTAATTTTTATCTTTAAGAAATTATTCGGTTTAGCCAAAAATTTTTACCTTCAAAATAGTTAAAACGGCGGGAATAATATCATAGGGTTTTACTTTTTTTCCTTTTGTTCTTGGGGAATATTTCACAGGTATCTCTTTTATGCGATAACCAAGCTTACATAATTTACTTACCACCTCAAAATCAAAACCAATACCAGCGTTTTGAGGATTAATTTTTTTTAAAGATTCAGTTCGATAAAGCCTGTTGCCAATAATATCAGAAAAATTTTTACCGTAAAAAATATTAATTAATGTCGTTGTGATAACTGTACCTAAATAAAATGGTCTCTCTTTAAGAATCTTAAAAATTGATTCCCCTCTTCTACCAAGCAACCTTGAACCAAAAACCACATCAAGATTCTCATTTTCCGCGCAGCTCAACATCTCATATATACAAACAGGATCATATTCAAGATCGGAATTATGTATAAATAGATACTCCCCCAGAGCAAGACTCATCCCTGTTGTAACCGAAGTACCATAACCGTAATTTTTAGACTGATAAACAATCTTTAGAGAATTATCATTCAGGCTTCTAAGAATTTCCCGTGTTCCATCAGTAGAGGCATTATCGATAATTATAATTTCATTTTCCAGCTGGATTTTTTTAGCCTCCTCAATGGCCTTAACTATTGTATTCTTCTCATTATAAACAGTAATTATAGTTGTTAGCTTCATTTATTGTCGCTCCTTAAAAAATATATCAAATTTCTTAATAATATAATTCATTTCCTTATCTGCGATACCCGGATAAACTCCAATGAAGAATGAATTTTTCATTACTATATCAGTATTAAACAAACCTCCGACAACCCGGTGTTTTATATTCATGAAAGCCGGTTGCCTTAGAATGTTACCGGCGAATATTAACCTCGTCTGAATCCCGGATTTCTCCAAAAAGAGAGTAAGTTCTTCTCTCTTAAAACCCGCACCTTCTCTGACTGTAATCGGAAAACAAAACCAGGCAGGATCCGCTTCTTTTTCCCAAGTCGGAAGAATTAAACTTTTGCCATATGCTTTGAGGCCATTATAGAGAATCGCAAAATTATCTTTTCTTCTATCAATAAAATCCGGAAGTTTCTTTAGCTGTGCCACGCCTATAGCCGCCTGCATATCCGTAGCTTTAAGATTATAACCTATATGAGAATAAACATATTTATGGTCATAACCAAAAGGTAATTTACCAAATTTAAAATTAAATCTTTTCTTACAGGAATCATCATAACCGGATTCGCACCAACAATCCCTTCCCCAGTCGCGAAAAGATCGGATAATCCTATTTAAAACCTTGTCATTGGTTACCACCGCGCCACCCTCACCGGTAGTTATATGATGCGCCGGATAAAAACTCAAAGTCGAAATGTCTCCAAAAGACCCCGTGCGTTTACCTTTGTATTTAGAACCTAAAGCATCACAATTATCCTCAATAAGCCATAATTTATATTTTTTGGCCAATCTACAAATTAAACTCATATCCGCTGGGTTACCTAAAGTATGCGCTACGAACAATGCCTTAGTCTTTGAGCTTATTGCTTTCTCTATTTTCTCTACCTGAATATTATAATTACCCAGATCAACATCTATAAATACCGGAACTAAGTTATTTTGTATAACTGGAGCTAAGGTCGTAGGAAAACAACTAGCTGTAGTAATAACTTCATCACCGCTTTTAAGCCTTCTATCTGTAAGTTTTGAAGAAGTAAGGCTGGACATCGCTAAAAGATTAGCCGAAGATCCGGAGTTAACAAAAGTAACAAAATTTACTCCCAAGAATTTTTCCAGATTGCTTTCAAATTTAGACATATACCTGCCTGCGCTAAGCCAAAAATCTAAAGAGGAATCAACTAAAGCAATTAACTCATTCTCATCAAAAACTCTACCCGCATAAGGAATGTGCTCAATCCTCTTTTTAGTGCTATCAATCCAATGATAAGCTTTATAAAACTCTTTTACGTTATCGAATATTCTTTGTTTTATTCTATGACCTGCTTTTTTCATTATATTTTCTCGGTAGCGCTTCAATTAACATATTTTCCTTTAATTCATTTTCGCAAAGAAGAGGATCCTGTTCCTCTATAGGTCTGCCTACAGCCAACTTAGGAAACACTAAGTTGCTCTCCTTTAGCATTATTTCCAAGAACTCCGGATTTTTGTTTTTAAATATCTCTTCAAAGCTCTTCTTTAGTCCAGATACACCTGCAATCCTAGCAGAATGAATTCCATAGGCAGAAACCACCTTTTGAAAGTCAGGTTGACTGTACCCTTTTACTGTCGACTGAAACCTACTTTTAAAATATTGTTTCTGAAACTGACGTATCATCCCATAACCTTTATTATTGAGCAATATTATCTTAATTGGAAGATTGTGATGACGCACGGTCTGAAGTTCCTGCATATTTAATTGAAATCCCCCGTCACCAGTTATTACAATGATCGGCGTCTTAGGCTTGGCAAAAGATACGCCTATTGCCATGGGCAGGCTTGATCCCATAGATGCCATACCCCCCTGAGTGATTAAAAGCTGTCCCTTGCTTAATTCTAGAGACTGCCCTGCCCACATCTGATGCTGCCCCACATCCAAACATACAATAGAATCAACGGGTAAAACTTCAGATAATAAATGCATCAAAAAATTTGGCTCAATATCTTTGCCTCTTGGACTCCTCCAAGATGGATACCTCTCTTTATATTTTGAAGTTTTATCTAACCAAGATTTTATTCGCGCCTTTTTATACCCGGATAACTTTTTATTAAGAATCAAAAGAAAATCTTTTATATCAGAAATTACCCCGATGTCAGCATTAACTTTATTATTTATTTCGCGAGGATCAATATCTACGTGCACAAGCTTTGCGCCTCGGGCAAATATAGAGGGATTTGTTCCTGTCTGCCTTGTGTCCAATCTGCTACCCAGAGCCAAAATCAAATCAGCATTTGCAACTGTCAGATTCGCATAACGATTCCCATATACCCCCAGCATCCCGCAAAAATTAGGTAAATCATGCGGGCATGAATCCAGCCCCATTAAAGATGAAACTATCGGTATGCCTGTTCTCTTTAACAATAATAAAAGCTCATTTCTGGCATTTGACACCCCTACTCCGCCTCCTACAAGAATTACCGGACGCGTTGCCGATGATATCAAACCTACTATTTTCCGAATAATACGCGAATTAATCTTTGGCTTTATATTTTTGTTTTTAATACTAGAGCTTAATTTGTTAGGAGAAACATTAGAACGCTGTACATCCATAGGAATATCTAAGAGAACCGGACCGGGCCTACCTGATCTTGCAACAGAAAAAGACTTTTCCATGTAATTTCTAATCTTTCCAGGATCAGTTATAAGATGGGCTTCTTTTACTATAGGCTTTACAATATTGACTATATCGGTTTCCTGAAAACCGACCTGCCTTACAGGTTTATCGAATTTAAATTCATAAGTATTAACCTGGCCGGTAATAAACAAAGTAGCGGTTGAATCAAAAAAGGCACTCCCGATACCGGTTATCAAATTCGTAGCTCCCGGGCCGCTGGTCGCCATCGCAATTCCTATGTTTCCACTTACCCTGGAATAACCTTCAGCAGCAAATGCTGCAGCTTGTTCATGATGCATGGATACAGCAGTTATATTCTTTTTTTCATAAATTGAATCCAAGAGATGCGTAATGGCACCACCACATACTTCAAAAACATGGCCAACCTTCTTCTTGATTATAAATTTTATTACATAATCTGATAACTTCATATTTTAAAAGTAAAACCTTTTATTCTCCCTGAACCAATCGATCGATTTAGTTAACCCTTTGTCCATGTTGAACCTGGGTTCCCATTTAAGCCACTGGCGTGATTTCGATATGTCAGCTACCCAGCTTTTCGGCTCTGTCCTAGCCGAGAGTTTTTTTTGATATTTAACTGCTATATTTTTATCCACCGCTCCTATAATCTTTCCTGCCAGTTTTTTGATTGAGCACTGCTTACCTGAACCTATATTAAATATACCCGCGCTCATATTGCTGCTATTTCCCAGCGCTTTCTCATAAGCACCTACAACATCGTCTATAAATATAAAATCTCTTACTGAATCTGGCGAAAAAATATTAACCATTTTATTTTTAAGGCAAGACAATATGATCTGGCTCACAGCTCGACTCTCATCATCAAAATAACCATATGGAGAGAACAACCTCAATGTTACAATAGGAAGACTATTTTTCTTAGCTATGTATTGGCAATAAATAGATGCGGCCGCTTTTGAAACGCCATATAGCGTTACAGGCTCAAGTAAATCTGATTCTCGCATAGGACAATCCTTAATCCCATATTCAGAAGATGATCCGGTATTTATAAAAAGTCCAAAATCTCTTTTTAAACAAGAATCTAAAAGATTAACAGTACCACCAAAGTTAGTTTTGAGAATTCTAGATGGATTATCTTGAGTTAGATGTCCGCCATAAGTAGCAGCGTGCAAGATTACGTCCGGACTTATACGTTT